>JACCXJ010000346.1 GCA_013697045.1 Gammaproteobacteria bacterium
CGACCAGGCCGCGGCCGCGGTACTCCTCGTCGAAACGGTTCAGGGCCGGCGCGGTGGCGCTGCAGAACGGACAGCTCGGAGCCATGAACCAGCGCACCAGCACCACCTTGCCGCGCAGGTCCTCTAGTGCGAGCGGCTCGGAGTTGAACCAGTGCTCGAGGTTCCAGCCGGGTGCGGGCTGGTTGATGACGCCGCTGAGGTCGTCGGTGGCCGGTGGGTCCGCGGTCGGGAGTGCGGAGGCTCCAGCGCATGCGGCGAGCAGGACGACGGGGGGGATCCAGCGCATGGCAGCATGGTAGCCCAGGGCCGACTTGCGCGGCAGTGGGCAGCGAGGACCAGCCATGGCCAACATCGCGCTCGAGGGCAATCCCATTCACACCGTCGGCGAGCTCCCCAAGGTCGGCAACCCGGGTCCCGACGTCCGTCTCGCCCGCGGCGACCTCAGCGACATCTCGTTCGCCGGCTTCGAGGGCAAGGTGGAGATCCTCAACATCGTGCCCACCCTCGACACCCGCGTGGAGGCAGGCGGCCTCGGCGCGCCGCTTCGAGAAGGAGGCGGGCGGCCTCGGCAACGTGGTCGTGCTGACCATCAGGCGCTACCCGTCGTTCGCGCAGAAGCGCTTCTGCCAAGCAGGCCCATCCCCGGGCCTGGTTTTCATCGATACGGGCGAGCAACATTGCCCACCAATAGGTCGAAGGCGAGCGGGATGTCTCTGTCACCTCCGGTGGGTGCTTGGGCAGGCCGGCTCGACCCGTCATTCATCCTTGCCATGCAGTCTTGGAAGACCCGCCGAGTCCCTGTCCCATTCCGCCAATTTCTCGGACGTGTAAGCATATCCTCGTTCCGCGGTCTCTTTGACCCGATTAAAATCGAGCAACCCGAACTCTTGCACGGGAAACAGCAGGTAGAAGTCGGCCAGGTTTTGCATGGTCTCCCTCGCTTCATCGCTTTTGATCAGCCACGATGCCATCAGCGTCTTGGTCAGGCTCGGCAGGGCGAGGGACCGCGTGGCCGGGTTGAGCTTGCTCATCAATGCCCGCCAACCAGAAAAGCTCCCCTCGATTCGGGTTTCCGTTTCGAGCCGCACCGGGGCGCCGACGTCGAACGCGATCAGGGGGCCGATATCGTCCTGCCTCCGCATCACATCGACGGGCATGTTGTTGAACACCGCCCCGTCAACCAGGAAACTGTTCCCTTCGATGACCGGCGGAAAAAGGCCGGGGACCGACATGCTTGCGCGCACGTATTTCCACAACAAACCTTGATCATGGACTCTCTGCCGGGCGGAATTCAGATCGGTGCTCACGCAAAAGAAATTGATCCATAGATCCTCGATCTTCTGCTCGCCGAACCCCTTCCTTAGCTGGCGGGTGATGCTGTTTCCAGTGGTCAAGGCCACCGCGGGATAGGTGTAGTCCATGCGGTACCTGAAGGCGCACGCCTGATCGATCATCGTCCGGTAATCCCAGCGCAACGCCGTCATGCCGGCCACGATGGAACCCATGCTGCTGCCGCCCACCTTGTCGATCGGGATCCCGGCCTCCCTAAGCGCACGGATAGCGCCGATGTGAGCGAACCCGCGCGCGCCCCCGCCACTCAGCACCAGGCCCACGCCCTTACCGCTCGCAAGCCGCCCCAAGCGCGCCATATCCTGCTCGTCGGATGGGCAGACATGGTAGTGATAACGTACCTCTCTTTCGCGTAACCAGGCTTCGGTCCGCTCATAGGTAACGTGTCCCTGGTGCAAGATCACGAGGCTCCGCGGTAATTGCCGGTAGATGGGATCAGTCAAGAGATCCTCTTCGATCTCCCCCTTTCGCGCTGAGACAGTGGCATCGCCCACGAGCAGCACGCGATCGGCTTGACGCAGACAGCGTTTCGTCCATTCAGAGGGTTCGCTATCGCTCTGATAGAGAATATAACGGTAGGCAGACTCCTGATGGTTTAGCCACCGGGTGATGCTAAGATTATCCGGATCAGCCAGCGGCGTTTGGGCGATGTCCTTCGGGCTTAGGTACTCACCGAGCAAGTCGCTGTTCAAGAGCAAGGTCGGCCCGTGCCCCGACAGAGCTTCGGCCAGTCGGCGGCTGAAATCCGTGAGTGGAACATTATTGCCGGCCGGGATGAGCGCGATAGTGACCACGCTGTTTTTATCCCGCGCTTTCCCTAAGGTTTGCGTCCAAAGACGGTTGATCACGGCGCCGGCGAAGTGTTTGACCAATTCGTGGGGGTGTTTCCGTAGCAGACGCTCGAAGCCCTCCACCGATAGCTTGGCCATCAGGGTGTCTCGAATGGCGCACACGGTGGCCGTGCGTTTGCCTCCCGTCAGGATCCCCATCTCGCCGACCGTCCGACCACGCCCGAGCTCCGTGGAGACGCGGGGCTCGCCGCCCGCGTGTTGGTGGGTGACACGCAAGCGGCCGCTCACGACGACGTAGCTGCCGTCGCAATCGTCTCCCTCGCGCATGAGGCAGGCGCCGCTCGGACAAAGCATCAATTCCATCTCCGCTTCCAGATCCTTGAGCACGGCTTGGCTCATGTCCTTGAACTGATCGCCGAAGAACAGCACGTTCTGCAGCTCCGCCCGTTGCAAGCGCTCGACGATGATCCGCGCCAGCCGGCCCGCTACTTGCGGAGCCGTCCGGCGTGCGTGCTCGACGGCGTCCTTGGCGAGTCTAGCGACGATCGAGTCGCGATCGGCGCGAACCGAGGCGCTGCGCCGCTCGCCCGTCACCAGCGCGATCTCGCCGACGCAGGCGCCCGGGCCGACACGATTGAGGGGGACCACCTCGCCCCGATCGTTTTTCCGAGTGACCAGGAATTGACCTTCGAGAATCACGTAAAGGCTGTCGCCGGGCTCATCCTGGCGAATGAGAAACTGACCCTGGGACAAGGAGACAATCTCCATCTCTTTGGCGAAGAGCCCCAGTTCCGATGGCGATAGATCGGAAAACAGATCCATACCCGCCAAAACGGGTAACCACTCAAGGGTCGTTTTCTTCACTCGATCCGTTTGATCCGCTTCCACACCGCCCTACCCCCTTTCAAGCAAAGCCGGATCATCGTACGCCGGTCGTCGCCATTGATTCCGCCAAACGCATCGTTCCCGATCTCCACGGACACCCACAAGTGTAGGAGATTCAACGTGGGCTTGCAATGCAGAATACTCGATCGGACGGGCTGGGCGGTGATTTGGCGGTCTGAAAGGGGTCCGCCGCGGGGGAGCGGTCAATCGAGGCGACCCCGTGGTTGCAGGGGCTCAAGGGTGAATTACTAAGGGTAAACCCTATCGTTGCATAAATATCGCTTGGCTGAGGCTCTCAGGCGCCCTGCAGTCCTTGTAGGATGGGTAGAGCGGAGCGAAACCCATCATTCCTCACGCAAACAGACACCATGATTCCATCCCCACC
>JACCXJ010000140.1 GCA_013697045.1 Gammaproteobacteria bacterium
GGTACGGTGTTTCACGATCACAGGGACGGAAATGGTTCATGGACGCGCGCTCGTTGGAACCCTGACCGATCCGATCGCCCCGCCCTTGAAAAGTTCCATGCTAAGTCCGACAGGCTGCTAGGTCGCCAGGGAGCGCCTGAGCGATGCGCGCCATGCTCCTCAGCGCCCCCGGCACGCCGCTGGCCCTCGCGGACATCCCGCTCCCCCACCCGGATCCCGGTCAGGTCCTGGTGCGCGTGCGGGCCTGCGGGGTGTGCCGCACCGATCTGCACGTGGCGCGCGGGGAGTTACCCGATCCCAAGTTGCCGCTCGTCCTGGGGCATGAGATCGTCGGTCAGATCGCGGATCTCGGGCCTCTGGTGACCGGGTTCGCTTTGGGCGATCGCGTGGGGGTGCCGTGGCTCTGGTCCACCTGCGGGCGATGCGGCTATTGCGAGCGGGGCGCCGAAAACCTCTGCGACTCTGCCCGGTTCACGGGCTACCAGGAAGACGGCGGCTACGCCGAGTACGCCCTGGCCGATGCGCGCTTCTGCTTCCCCCTCGCGCCGGGGGTCTCCGACGTCGAGGCCGCGCCGCTCTTGTGCGCCGGGCTCATCGGGTACCGCGCGCTCCGCATGGCGGGCGATGCGCGACGGCTCGGCGTCTACGGCTTCGGGGCCGCGGCCCACATCGTGACCCAGATCGCGCGCTACCAGGGACGCGAGGTGTACGCGTTCACCCGGCGTGGGGATGCCGAAGCGCAGCGTTTCGCTCTGGCGCTGGGCGCCGGGTGGGCCGGAGATGCAGAGAGCCAGGCGCCCGAGCCGCTTGATGCCGCGCTCCTCTTCGCACCGGTCGGCGCGCTGGTTCCCGCGGCCCTGAGGGCCATCGTCAAAGGCGGGACGGTGGTGTGCGCCGGGATCCACATGAGCGACATCCCGTCGTTCCCGTATCGGATCCTATGGGGCGAGCGCGTGGTACGCTCGGTCGCCAACCTCACCCGCCGGGACGGCGAGGAGTTCCTGCGCCTCGCGCCCCGCATCCCGGTGCGAACCACCGTGGTGCCCTATCCCTTGGCGCTTGCCAACGAGGCGCTCGGGGATCTCGAGGCCGGGCGGGTGCAAGGCGCGGCGGTGCTGGTCGTGGACCGGTAAGCGCCGCACAGTGGTTCGCTATGGTTCCATGCCTTGGTACCTTGTTTCATAAATACCGTCACGTATCGTGAGCTTGCACATCGATTTCAACGAACGTCGTGCTCATGTTAGAGTCATGCAGAAATCTGCACTTGGACCCCATGAGAACCACGCTCGATATCAACGACGCGCTGCTGGCCAAAGCAAAGGCCGTAGCCGCACAGGAACAGACCAGCCTGACCCGCCTGATCGAGGAGGGGCTCGTCCTTCGGCTGCGCCCGCAAGCTGGACGGTCTGACAGTGACCGACCGCCGCTACCCGTCTATGCCGGGAGCGGTGGATTGACAGCGGCCGTGTCCGACCCTTTGACCAACCGTGCCCTGTTAGATGCGGCCGATGATCCGGGTGCGGAATGACGCCCGATGTGAACGTCTTGGTAGCCGGATCTCGCTTGGACCATCCACACAACGGCCCGGCTCTGGCCTGGCTGGATGCCGCGCTGGAGGATTGTGAAAAGGGCCGTCCCCTGGCGATTTATCCGATGGTTGCGGCGGGGTTTCTGCGTCTGGTCACCCACCCGAAGGTGTTTGTTCGGCCGACGCCGCACGGCGCCGCGCTGGCGTTCCTGCGCGCCGTGCTGAATTCCCCCGGAGTCGAGATGCCTCGACTTGGAAATGAGTGGTTTGTGTTCGAACGCCTGTGCGAGCACCATCGGCTGACCGGCAACGACATCCCCGATGCCTGGATCGCCGCCGCCGTGCTGGCCCATCACGATCACCTGGTGAGTTTCGACAAAGGATTCCGCCGTTTCCTGAAGACGAACGAATTCACCTTGCTGAAGCCTTGAACCTGCGAGCGCACGATATCCTGCACAGGATGGGTAGGTGGGATGAATATTCGAGCCATGCGGCTTTTTTACCTTTCGTCTTCGGGCCCGACCTGGCCCGACCTACTTATTGACCTTGCTCAGACGTTCAGCCATACGGGTCTGCCAGCCCGGGCCGGTCGCCTTCCAGCGTGCGATAACGTCCTCTGGCAGCCGAAGTGAGATCAGTTTTCGCGGCTTCGAAGACCTCGGATCGGACGGCCACCTTTCTTGACTTTGGCACGAACGAGCATCTCGTTCGTGAGCTCCGGCAGCTCCTGGTACTCGTTCGGTTGAATGACGTGGGCGTCTACGCGGGAGAGATCAGACTTCAAGGTACGGCGCGAGGCGCGTTTGTTCACGGTCATTGGCCTTCCTCATGCTGAAGATGTGGCGGACCGGGCCACGCGGGGTGTAGCCGACGACGACCATACGGCCGCCGAGCGTGCCGTAGCAGAGGATGCACCATAGTCCTTGCGCGTATCCTCGACCTCAACCGTGACGCCTGCGAAAACGATGGATGCGTCCTCGAAGTCCAGCCCCCGTTCTGCAAGTGTTCGCGCGCGCTTGGCCGGGTCGTAGGTGATGCGCACCTAGTTATTGTAGCTACGGAAACAAGGGCGCGCAATCGGGTGCAACGGTGGGCCGGTGCAGTGCCAACGTGAGAAACATAACCAATGAGATCGTCGGTCGGATCGCGGGCCTCGGGCCTGGCTCGATCGCGTTCGCTTTGGGCGATCGCGTGGGGGTGCCGTGGCTCTGGTCCACCTGCGGGACCTGTGGCTATTGCAAGCGGGGCGCCGAGAACCTCTGCGACGCTGCCCGATTCACGGGCTACCGGGAGGACGGCGGCTACGCCGAGTACGCCGTAGTGCCCTATCCCTTGGCGCTTGCAAACGAGGCGCTCGGGGATCTCGAGGCCGGCCGGGCCAGGGCGCGGCGGTGCTGGTCATGGGCTCTTAGGAGCACTCACTCGCGCAGCGGTATCGTTCCTCTCGAGGCAGGAGGACGCTTGTTTTTCTTATACTCCTCTCTCTCCTCGTCTGCCCTGCGCGCAGCCTCGAGGTCGCCCATCTCTCGATGAATGCTGGCAATGTTGACGAGCGCATCGACTACGCCCTTGCGGTAGCCGATCTCCCGGTGGATCGCGAGGGCTTGTTCCAGGGCTTTGAGCGCGGCCTCGCGGTCGCCCTTTGCTCGATCGATGAGGCCGATGTAGCCGAGGGCATTGGCCACTCCCTGCCCATAGCCGCTCTCTCGGTGGATAGAGAGGGCCTCTTCCAAGACCTTGCGTGCGGCCTCGAGATCGCCCTGATCTCGATAGACTAGGCCGATTGTGGCAAGGGCGTTCGCTACCCCGTGTCGATCGCCGTTCTTGCGATGGATCGCGAGGGCTTCTTCCAGGGCCTTGCGTGCGGCCTCGAGATCACCCTGCTCTTTATAGGTGAGGCCGAGGCTGGTGAGGTCGTTCGCCACCTGGCGCCGATAGCCCACCTCGCGGTGGATCGCGAGGGCTTCTTCCAGGGTCTTGCGGGCGGGCTCGAGATCCCCTTGGTCTTTATAGACGAGGCCGAGGCCGGCGAGCGCGTTTGCCGCTCCCGCCCGGTAGCCGTTCTCGCGATGGATCGCGAGGGCTTCTTCCAAGGCCTTGCGCGCGGCGTCGAGATCGCCTTGGTCTTTATAGACGAGGCCGAGGCGGGTAAGGACGTTTGCCGCTCCCGCCCGGTAGCCGTTCGCGCGATGTATCGCAAGGGCTTCTTCCAGGCCCATGCGCGCGGCCTCGAGATCGCCCTTGTGTTGATAAATGAGGCCGATGCTAGCGAGGGCGTTCGCCACCCCGAGCCGTTGGCCGGTCTCGCGATGGATCGCGAGGGCTTCTTGCTGCGTTTTGAGCGCGGCCTCGAGGTTGCCCTTCGCTCGATAGGTGACGCCAATATAGCCGAGGGCATTGGCCACGCCCTTCCGATCGCCGATTTCGCGGTGGATTGCGAGGGCTTCTTGCTGTGTTTTGAGCGCGGCCTCTAGATCGCCCTTTACTTGATGGACGAGCCCGATATGGCCGAGCCCGATCGCTTCCCCCTTCCGATCGCCGAACTCGCGATGGATTGCGAGGGCTTCTTCCTGTGTTTCGAGCGCGGCCTCGAGCTCTCCCTTCGCTTGATAAATGAGGCTAATGTTATCGAGCAGGTAGGCGATACGCTCCCGATCGCCGAGTTCGCGGTGGATAGCAAGGGCTTGTTCCTGGGCTTTAAGCGCGGCTTCGAGATCGCCCTTCGCTTGATAGATAACGCCGAGGTTGCCGAGGGCGGCTGCGCGATTGCGCTCATCGCGAGCCGTCGCATAGTTAGCTTCCGCCAGCTGCAAGGCCTCCAACGCACGCCCGAGGTCGGGGATGCCATAAAGTTGCACGCCCAGTCGCAAGTAAAGGGGCGCAAGCTCGGCAGGCGCAACTCCGGAGCGCTTGGCCGCGTCCAGGAGGCGCTCGGTGTCGGCAATCTCCGCGTGCCTGTCCGTAAGGTTCGGCATTTCCCCTTTGGAAACGGCGAGTGGCGCATCGAAGCGGTAGGTCGCGGTGCGGAAGCTCCAGAAATCCTTGGCATGGCGCGGCAACGCACCCAAGGCCGATTCGTCCACCCAGAGGAGCAGCGTGATCCCATTCTCCGCAATTAGCTCGCGGCGATAGTTGAGACTGCAGCATAGCCTTGAGCGCGCTGGAATCGAGCGTATACGTAAGGAGGGAGAAAAGGGTCCTTTCGGCTAGGTCCGCCTGGATGAGCGTCGGCAGCACATCCGCTCCAGGTGGGATTAGGCGCTCGTTGTAGCCAGGGAGCGCGTCCAGCAGCGCTCGCGCACAGCCTTCGCGCTTGCTTGTCGGTGCCACGAGAACGAATATGGCGCCCGCGCCGGCATTGACCTCAATCGCTTCCGCGAGGTGCCTGACCAATAACCGGTCGTGCGGGGTAAGGCGGTTCGGTTCGAGATCGGCGGCCATGGCCGCTCAGCCTACAGGGTCCGCAGCCAGTCGGTGAACACAGGATAGGGTCGGTACCATTTGATGTCGCCGTTGCGGTATTGAAAAAGGGCGGGCATGTGCAACAGATCCAAGAGCGTCTCGTCGAGCTTTTCCTCGTCCGTGGCCTTGGCCAGCCAATCCGGATCGGCTAAGATGGCTTTCAGGATGCGCGTGTGACGCCCGAACAGATTGAACTCGTTGGCGATGCGATGCCGGGCGGCATCCACGTGGATCCGCATAGCCTTGCCCTTGGCCTCGAACACGGCGTACTGGAGGATACGCACCAGTTCCCGGACTACACCACCGAAATAGCAGATGGCGCGCTGGACCGTGTCGTCCTCCATGATCTCGGGCGGGACGCGCAAGCGCACTAGCTCGGAAAGTATAGCACAATTGTTTCTAGCCGTTTCGTCCTCTCCGCCCGCCTTGTTGACGACCTTGATGGCGGGAAAGAAAGACTCGGCGCCGAATTTCCCTCGAATCGCCGCGAACTTCGGGGAGGTTGCGATGGAGAGGTCGATCAGGTAGACGATGTTCGCTTGGGGTGCCGCCAGGTGATGGCCGTTGTCATAAAATAGCTTGAGGCCGACCTCGGGCGGGATCTTGTCGGTGTCGTCGATGAGGATCAGCAGCGGCTTACCGAGCTGGCCGCGCAACTCCAGCAGGATCCCATCGATGAGTGAGAGCAGCTCGGTGATGCGGGTGCGGTAGGTCTCACGTGTGATCTTGCGGACCTTGTCCTCGAAACGGAAACGCGCGAAGAAACTCGATTTCAGGAAATCGAAAAAGCCGATACCGAGGTTGGTTTCCCCTCCCAGCGCGCCGACAGCCGTTTCCGCCTTCTCCCGCTTGACCTCGATAATCCCCTGCATCTGGCGAGCGAGACTCTCGGCCTTTTCGAGCAGGGGCGCGATGGCTTTGAGCCTCGATTCGTCCATCGAGGTGACCGCCTGAGCCGCGATGGAGAGAAGCAAATCGACGTAGTCTACGTCGTTCACGTCGAGCAACTCTTTCACCGAATACTTGACGAGATGAAACCTTCCGCTCACCTCGGGATCGGCGGCGACAAGATTAAGGAACGTGGATTTGCCGCAGCCGGTGTGCCCGGAGATCAGGAGCTTGAAGTTTGTGTGGCTGTTTAACTCCAGCTCATCCTTGACATGCTGGAAAAATTCATTGGTGTAGAGTGCGCGCTCGAGGCGCGGGTCATTCGCCGCCAGCGGTTCCTTGGGGTTCAGGTTGCGGTAGACCGTTTTCCAGTCGTTCATGGGCATTTTTGTTCAGCTCCGGTGCGGAGCAGGGATTATAGCACAGGAGATCCACGCGCGCGCCAGGTCAACGCTATCTTCTCGGGATTATCGAAAAGGGGGTCTCCACTTAGCTGTAGTATACTCAACATGTTGTGGCTATGGCGTACGATATCGATCTCCGAGCGGGCCAACACTACCCGGCCATGTGGTCGGAGTTCCAGGCCTGGTTTCCGGACG
>JACCXJ010000357.1 GCA_013697045.1 Gammaproteobacteria bacterium
GCCTGGCCGACATCGAATTCGCCTACCATCTCTACCACTGAGCCCCTCCCGATCGCCTGCTCGAAAATGTCGCCGACCCCTTGTGCGCGATCAACTTGTGGGTAAAGACCAGCCCAACGGGAGGGGGCGAGGGGGTGCGCGATCCACGCGATCCAAAAGAGAACTCGTCTATGCTCCTGACACCGAAATCCTGTCCGCAATGGGTATCAACGAAGCCTTGGACAGAGCGGAGGTAGCGATAGAAAACCGTGTGCGTCGTCTATAAGCTCATCAGAAATTGTGGTCTGTCTCGGGCCCTACTATTCGCCGTGCCGGCAGTCCACACATAGGAGCAATGAGCACTGATGTGACCGAACCGCAACCGCCGCCCGCGGCCTCAAACGAGGATGCGGAGGCGCTGCTCGACAGCGTGAACAGCGCTTCACAGCACCTCGCGGTGCTGCACGTCGCGTTCATGGCGCTTTGCGCGTACGTGCTGGTCATCGTCTTCGGCACGACCGACATGGACCTCCTCATCGGCAAGGGCGTGAAGCTGCCGATCGTGGACGTGGCGGTGCCCATCGTCGGCTTCTATGCCTTTGCGCCCTACCTGGTGGTCCTGGTGCATTTCAACCTGCTCCTGCAACTGCAACTGCTCTCGCGCAAGCTCTACGCCTTTGATGCCGCCGCGCCGAATGAGGAACGCATCGGCGGCCTGCGCGACCGACTGCACATCTTCCCCTACACGTATTACCGGGTCGGCCGGCCCGATCCCATCGTGCAGCGCTTGCTCGGTGTCGTGGTCGGGATCACGCTGCTCGCCCTTCCGCTCACGACGCTGCTCGTGTTGCAACTGCGCTTCCTCGCGTATCAGGACCAGGCCATAACCTGGACGCAGCGGCTCGCCGTGTGGTCCGACGTCGCCCTGGTGATCGCCCTCTGGCCCGTGATCATGGATCCGGGCGATAGCTGGCGCCACTACCTGCGTCAGGTCCGGAGTTATTTGCGCCGGTACTGGGAAACCTGGGCAGGGCTGTGGGTGCTTGCCGCTGTCCCAGGTTTAGCAACGACCAGAGGAGTTTATTTCGCAATGCTCGCGATGGTGGGGCTTTTACTGGCAAGGCCCTGGTGGCGCAGCCGAAGGCGGGAACCGGAGGACGCTATTCCGGCGGCCAGCCCGACGGTCCACGGGATGCTGGGGTTCTTGCTCATCATCAACCTCGGCGTGCCGCTCCCGCTCACCCTGCTTGTAGAGGGCGAATGGCTGCTGGCGGGCCATGTCGTGGACAGTAAGGTTTATCGTCCGTTTCGCCGCCTGAACGTGAGCGGACAGGTGCTCCTCGCCAAGCCCGCCAAGGCCGAGCTGGTCGCGCAACTTCGGGAAGGGGACCCGGTAAAGGTGAAGGAAGCGCTGAAGCAGGTAGAGCCAGTCAAGCTCAGCGGGCGCGGCCTGCGGGGCGGGAACTTTGCGTCGGCGCTCCTGCCCGGAGCGGATTTGACGGGAGCCAAACTGCAGGGTGCTATTTTGCTTGGAGTCCAGCTGCAGGGCGCGTATTTAGGCCAGGCTCAACTCCAGGTCGCGTGGTTGTCGAAAGCCCAGCTCCAGGGCGCGGATTTGTCGGGGGCCGAGCTCCAGGGCGCGGATTTGTCGGAGGCCAAGCTCCAGGGCGCGTATATAGCCCTAGCCCAGCCCCAGGGCGCGAGTTTGTCGAAAGCCCAGCTCCAGGGCGCGATTTTGTCGGGCGCCCGGCTGCAGGGTGCGGAAATGCTGGGGGCCGAGCTCCAGGGCGCGAGTTTGTGGGGAGCCAAACTCCAGGCCGCGGATTTGAGGCAAGCCCAGCTGCAGGGCGCGGATTTGCGACGTGCAGATTTATACGGCGCAGTTATTGACCTGGCCGACACGACCCTCGTGGACCTGCGCGCCGCTCGCTGGACGCCGCTTGAGGAGCAAGAACTGGCGGAGATACGCACAATTGCCTACACGGAACGGAGAGAAAAATTACTCGAGCACATCGAGCGCGCGGGGCGAGCCGGCCTAGTCCCCCCGAACCTCGAGTCCTGCCTGATCGACCCGGAACTAACACCGGGCTTGATTTGCCAACGCCAGTGGCTGCCTACGGAGGTGGAAATCTTCCGAGGCGAGCTTTCCCCTGTGCTTATAGGGCTCGCCTGCCAGTCTTCCTGGATCGCGGGGGGCCTGATCCTACAAATTTATCCGAACCATACAACCAGCGGGCGATTCGGCCTCGCGGGACGCTTCGCGGCATTGCTGGACAAGCAGGAGTGCGAGGGACTGAGGTCCCTACCGGAGACGAACAAAGAGCACATCCGCGATTTGGCGAAGGATGAGGAGGACGAGCGCCGCGGGCAATCGGAGGACGGCAAGTCTGCCGGAGAGGTGCCGGCATCGCCGACATCACCGCGGGCGATCGCACCCGAAACGCCATAGGTCTCGCGTAATCGCCGAAGCACCATGTTGCTGACCGCGTGGCGGTGAATTCCCCATCCACGCCAAACACCTTTGCTCAAGGCTCTTGGTGAATCGCGGCGGTGTTCCTCCGAAGCTTGAGCTGCAAGAACGCGTGAAGGCACGACGTAGCGGGCAATGCCCTTGGGGCCAAAGACCGGGGGCCTCGCTCGTGTGCACTCTGACGCGCTCGCCGCGGCCGCGTTGTGATTGCATTCTTCCACCTCAGAGCCGATGCGAGGTCAGTATTTCGTATCCACGAGCCGCCCCATGCGGCCGGAGCAAGCCCATCCCTGCGGTGTCTTATGGGGCCGGAGACCAGAATCGCGGGTCTTGTGCTTGAACCGCTTGCCGCACCAACGGCATTCGTAGATGTAAGTTGGTCCGTCAGAACCCCTGAAGGTCCGAGACGCGGGCGCGGTCTGCCCGTGGACAGACCGCGTGCCGCCGCAATGCCGCGCGTCGTCGGCGGGATGGCGCCGAGTTCGGACGACGTAAGTTCGACCGCGAAGCGCGGCGTAAAACTCTGGCTCGTGACCTCTGCACTCTGCACGCGATCGAGCCTGTAGCTGCGGGACTCGCCGCTGGCGGCGCGGACCGCGTAGAGGAGGATGTCGCCCGCGCGCGTGCGGCGAAGCGAGTAAGGTTCGATCCGACGTTTGCTGCCCTGATAGCCAGGGTCCACGCAGAGTCGGTTGACGGCCGCGAAGCGGATGATTTCCAGGAACGAGGAGCCGAGAACGCCTTGGCGCCGAAGAAGACCGACTGCCGGCCGGAAGATCTCCTCTTCGGCACCGAGGGGTGCCGTGGCGAGGGTCGGCAGAGCAGCCGTGCCCTCGATCCACGCAAAGAACTCAGCCAGCACATTCCAATAGGTCTCGAAGGGCGGTAATAACGGAAGCTGATGCCCGAGCATCGCCTGCCAATCGCCGAGAAGCTCTGCGGTTGCGCCCGCAAGGCTGGCGAACGTCGGCACGGGGATCCCCTTGAACGCGCACTTCTGTTTCAGGACATCGAAAATCACTGCGGCTGCCGGTCGAAACTCGCCGTGCCGGAAGAGATTGACGACGTCATAGAGGTCGCGGGGTCGCGTGCGCTCCCCGAGTGCTCAGACCTTTTCGCCGAATAGCTCTTCATAGGCGTAACACCGCGCCTTGATGCCACTTTCGGGTAAGTCGCTGTAGGGATGCCCGACGGGTCGTTCGACCAAAGGCAGCGCGAGGATCTCATCGAGGGTGAGATCCAGCTTGATGCGCGGGAGGTTTCCTGAGCGGCCAAGCGGCCCGCTGTAGTAGACGCGGCCCTCGCAGGAGAGACCGTTTCGCTTGTTTCGGTAGACATCGAATCGCAACTGATCTGCGGGGATCTCAAGTCCCGTCGCGTCGTAGAGCCAGGTCGCGATCTCGGCGAAGGTTGCCTTCAGGAAGCCTTCGTCGAGATGGCTCTGGTCGCTGATGGTGAAATCGAGATCCTCGGAGAAGCGGTAAGTCTCAAAATAGCATTTCTTGAGACAGGTGCCCCCCTTGAAAGCCCATGCCGGAGCGAGCTTGTCATGCGCATATATACCGGCGAGCAGCCAGCCCAGCACGTAATCCTTCTCGACGACATCGGGCGCGAGTGACAGATCGGTCGCGACAGCGAGGATCTCGGTGCGGTCAATCATCGCGCGGCTCCCGATTCCATCGATCGGGAAGCCACAAGCGCCACTTGCGGATGAGACGCGGAGACGTGAGAGCCGGATCAAGCTTGACGTTGCCCTGGGTCAGCCGCTTAGCGCAGGCAGCGATAACCTCAGCGTTAGCGTGGTCGCGTTCCCCGAGGTAACCGAGGCGCTTGAAGATAGCGCCATTGCCGAAGCGGTCAGCGTAGGCGATCAAGGTTTGAGGATCGGCGTCCGGATAGGCCCAATAGGCCCGCAGGCACTCGGCGACATGGCGTATGCCGCCGCCCGTTGCGGGGTCGTCGAGCAAATCGATGATCGTGCGGTGGACGTCGGAGATCTGCAGCTTCACGCGCCCCCGCCACAGAGGTCGTGTGCCGAACATCTTCTCCGGCGTGATGTGCCGAACGACGAAGGGGATTCCCTGTATGGTCTGGTGAGCCCGGCGTACGGGGCGGACGGTGTAGACGAACACCGAGCGGAACAGCTGCTCCGTCAGGTCCCAATGGTGTGCCGCGCTGGTGCCCCCGACGTAACCGGGATCGAAGACCTCGACGACAATCGTCCATGGGTCTTCCAGAACCTGGTCGCTGGGCGACGATGTGAGCGGAACGGGCGCATAAAGCCCGCGCCGCACGCGCTTGAGCCAGCCTTGGGCCTGCCAACGGGCGAGCGTCTTGGCCGCGGCAGTGCGATCCACTTGGAGCGCGTCGGTCGCGTCGTCGATGGTGATCAGGTGCCCGGCCTTACGCAGGACGGCGGATAGGCGGTCGCGCCCCTCAGCAATCGACAAACGCCGGCTCCGAGTTGGTATCCTTAGCCAACACTAATTCATCTCAGACAGGAATTACATGAGTTGTATTGTATCACCGGCCGCGATATCCGGAGGCCGCGCGAGATGCGCTGTCTTGGGCCCGGCAGCAGCGGCCCTCAACCTATGAGCCGCCTCTGCGAGGCACTACACTAGAACCATCGCATATCGCTCCGTGGAAGCCCTCGCCATGTCGATGCCGGCCGGCCGTTCGGCCACTTAGGCATCGCGCAGAAATAACTTAATAAAGTGTGAGAGATGTGCTTTAAAGCGGGATGCAGATTGCGTCCACGGTAGAGCAGATCGAGTCGAAGTACCGATCGCTTGTGTCGGTGTTGGATGAA
>JACCXJ010000358.1 GCA_013697045.1 Gammaproteobacteria bacterium
AACCACCTCCACGCATCACCGCAAAAATAGCTGCTCAAATGTAGTACAGACCTTTGTGAGCAACCCATTGAATAATAAAGGAGTTCATGCCTCTACATGCCTCGGTTGCGAAAGTTGGGCTAGGGCGCTCCGAATGGGCGTTCGATCACCAAACAGGTAGCCACGGGATCTGGTACTCGTCCGGCCGCCGCCGCCTTTCGATCCAGCCGGCCGACAATGGAAAGGCAAAGGCCTACCAGGTCAGGCAATTTCTGAAGCTATTGGAGGAAGAAGAGAGCGATGAAGGACAAGTTTGATGGGTTTACCGTGAACCTCTACCTCGATGAGGATGGGGATTGGCTGGCGCATTTCGTCGAGCTGCCCAACATCTCCGCGTTCGCGGATGCACCAGAGCGTGCATTGAAAGAGCTCGCTGTCGCATGGGAAGGGGTGAAGGAAAGCTACCGCAAGCATAGTGAGGAGGTCCCAATCGCGCCTTCTCGGAAGGAGTACAGCGGGCAGTTCAACGTGAGGATCGACAAGCGCGTACACCGCGCGCTTGCGGCCGAGGCTGCCAAGGCCGGGATCAGCCTGAACGCGCTAGTGGCGCAGAAACTCGCGGCCAGCGCAGAGGAACGTAGCGGTTAGGAGGGCTAAAGGGGCCAGGCCAGGCTAGCCTGGCCCCTTTACCCCTTTACCCCTTCGCGGGATCACTGCACTCACGTCTGCGCCTGCGGCGGGCCGAGGATGGCACAGGAACACCGCCCAGAAGTCGCAACACCGAGTCGGCCGTGCGCTGCCGGCGCGGAATCGAGGCCGCCCATTTTCTGCGATTGCGAAGTGCAACTTCATTTAAAGGCCTCGATCAGCACCGAGAAACCGATGGCGGCGTAGAAATAACCCTTAGGGGGGGAGTTTGGGGTCAGAGTAAGAATTCCTAAGCAGTTTTTACTCTGACCCCGAACTACCACTCTGCGATCCCACCAGTGAAGGGGTGGGCTATTGTCGAAGGTCCCTACGGGACGAGGGCGAGGTGAGGCTCGGTCGCCGGCGATCAACCCGCTGGGGCGGCAGGCTGGAGATGAGTGAGCGGGGAGTCGGCGAGCAGTGGCTTGAGCTTGTCAAGCTGCTCGGTCGTTGACTTCTTGATCCACTTTTCCGGCGCGGCGGCGAAGGCCTCGGCCAGACGCTGCTCGCCTTGCACTTCATCGCCGAGGCCGAAATAGGCCTCGGCCACCGTGGCCAGCACCCAATATCTGCTTTGGGAATATTTGGCGCCGAGCTTCGCACTGGCCGCCGCATCCGCCGGCGCCGGATTGGCTTTGAGCCATCGATCGCAAATCTCCAGGACTTCTTTGCGGACGCGACGGGCCTGGACAAGATCGGCGATGGCTTCCGCGGCGTCGGCCGTATTCGCCGCACGGACATTGAGCAGGAAGGCGTAGTTGATCCCGTTGTAGTAATCATTGCGCAGGTAGAAGCCGCGCTCGTGGGCACGCACGGCCTCATCGAGGTCGGTGCGTTCTTTGGTGAGCGCCCAGAGTTGTTTGTGCACGGAGCCCCACATGCCGAGGGTCTCGGTATCGTTGGAAGTCTGGGGCTCGAGCAACGCCAGCAGTTCGGCCGCTGCCTTGAGCGCTTCCGCGGGGCTGGGATACTTGCTCTTGTAGGTGGCCAGCGCGAGGCGCTGGAGGATGTAGGGATCTTCCGACTTGTCGATTTGCTGATTCGCGGGCGCCTGGGGATCCTTCGTCTTCCGTATCGCCCGGATTTCCTCGAGCAACATCTTGGCGCGAAGCCAGTCGCCCTTGGTTTGCGCCTCCTCGACGCGCTGCATCATCTGGCTGTGAGCCGCGGTGGCAATTCCGGCGTCCGCGGTGGGATGCGGGGAGGCGGCTGCGGCCACGGCCGCCGTGGCGGCGCTCTGCGCCTCCTCGATCGAAGGCGGCGTGAGCTTATCGATGAACTTATAGACCGGGCTGTCCCAACGAAGCTTGGGCTCGGTCGTCATGATTTGTTTGATCGCGCTCGTCAGCTCGCCCGTGAAACGCCTCGCTTCGCCCACGCCGATGTCTTCGCCCAAATGCCGGTACTGCCGGATGACAATGTGGTTCAAATCGAAGAACGGCGACTTCATGATCTGCTCTTCGGCGATGACGACCGTGGTGTAAGGGCGAAGGGCATGCCGCACGCCGAGCTCATAGATGGCATTGCGGTTGGAGGTGGAAAGGTCGGCGACGACGATGTCGGCCTTGAGCAGGAGTTCGTACATCGGAACGTCGATCAGCCCGGAGTGCACGATTTCGTCCGCGCGGATGCATTTCAGTCCAGCGGCTTCCACCGCTGGCTTGATGAGGTTTTCGTACGATTGATTGAGGTCGAGGACGCGGCCGGTCTCGAAGTCCGTCTTCTTTCCAAAGCCCATCACGACAAAGCACGTGCCTTGCGGTTCCGGAGTGGGTGCAGCTGGCATATTTTGCTCCTGTGGTTTCACTCTGTCGGACGGCCTACGCGGGGAATCCCGCGAATGCGCCGCTTTCACTTTTTGCGCGCCGACCGCGCGGCCGACCTGCTGCATTTCCCCGACGTGCTCGACTGAATCCATCTGCTGGATAGCGCGGGAATAATCTCCTGAAGCCCGAGCGCATCGAGGCCTTCGCGAATAGGGATTTTAAACGCCCTTTTCCGTTAAGAGGTAGAGTACTGCTGGGCTCGTGAGCTGTCAAGCGTACGGGTCCTCGGCCCGGGATCGGGCCTCTGCACGATCCGAAAGGGCGGGGAAAGTTCTGGGGGGTGGCCTTCGGCGCGTTTCTCGCGGCGGCGATGACGACGTTCGTTTATTTCACGCGCTTCGTGCAAGAGGCTTCGGTGCCCGCGGACCTCTCGAACGCCGCGGCTCAGGTTGCAGCCCAGCCACCCGTAAGGCCTAAGGCCGACAAGATAACCCTTGGACAGAGCGTGGGCGTGGAGCTCGAGGCGTTCGGACAGGGCGAGCTACCCGGCGGGCTCGGCGCACTCATCAAGGCGTTTACGCAAAAGTACGGGACGCTCCACATCAATCAAAGCGTCGACGGAAACCCGCTCCGTATTGGACAGGAGCAGTTCACCAATGGCCTAGGCACCCACTCGACCTCAAAAATCCGCCTGGAGCTTGGGGGGAAGTACAAGGCGCTTTCCGGTCTGGTCGGTGCCGACGCGGAGGCGGGCGGCACCATCGTATTCAAGATAGCCAACGACAAGGGGGCCGTGCTGTTCACCTCTTCTCTCATGCAGCGCGACACGTCGGCCGCGAAGTTCGAGGTCGCCCTCGCGGGATCGCAGTACGTGGACCTCATCGTGGAGGACGGCGGTAACGGCATCGACTACGAGCACGCCGATTGGGTTAACCTGCAGCTGAACTAAATCTTGGCGCCCGAATGGGACACCGTACCTCGTCGGCCGTTCAGACCGGAAGTCAACCCTCTTCCGATCCCGTTCACCAAACCCACGCCCCCGCTCTCACAAGAGGCTCGCTCGACGCTTTAAGCGCGCCGAGTGGCTCGTCGATGGCTTGAGCCTCGCCGTGCTGACCGGATACATCCTCTACCAATACTCTCGGTTGGTGCTCAACCCCGGGCCCGCCACGGGCGGCGATACCGGATCGCACTTCTGGACGCTCTGGTCGCTCGTCCACCACGGTATTTCGAGCGGCACGCTTCGCCCCTGGAACCCGGGGAACATGGGAGGAGAGCCGATCCTCCTGCATTACTTTCCTTTCAGCTTTCTCCTCATGTGGGTACTCGCGCTCTTCGTCCCGATTGGAATGGTTTTCAATCTGGGAACGATGTTGTGGGCGGTCTTCTTCCCCATCTCGATGTACGCCTGTCTGCGGGGCATGGAGAATCGCTTTCCCGTTCCCATTCTCGGCGCCGCAGCCGGGATGCTGGTGCTTTTCAACGAGTCCTACTCGATGTGGGGGGGAACCTCCTCTCCACGCTCGCGGGCCAGTTCGCTCACGGTTATGCGATAGACTTTTTTCTGCTCGGTGCGGGCGCGCTCGGCTGGGAGCTACGCAGGGGAAGGGTGCCGCTCCTGTCTCCGTTTCTATTCAGCGCGGTCTTCTTGAGCCATGCCTACGTGTTTCTCGCGCTTCCAGTGCTCGTGCTCGCCTCTGCGCTCTTCCTCAGCGGGGCTTCGCTCACGCACAGGCTGAGGACAAGCGCCGTCGCTCTCACCGTCGGGGTTCTGCTCGCCTTCTGGTTTATCGTCCCTCAGCTCGCCAACTCCAAATGGACGACGGCATTTGCCGCGCAGTGGAGCTTCGCCGATACATTGAAGGAGACCTTCGGACGTATCCTCATTCCCCTTCCGATCCTCATAGCGGCGAGTCTCGGCTGTTTGGCTTCCCTACGCGGACTGGCCCTGCGGTCCGGGATCCTGAAGCGCCAGTTCGTCCTGTGGCTCGTGGTGCTACTGTTCTTCGTAGCCTTGTACTTAGGCATCGCGCAGAAATAACTTAATAAAGTGTGAGAGATGTGCTTTAAAGCGGGATGCAGATTGCGTCCACGGTAGAGCAGATCGAGTCGAAGTACCGATCGCTTGTGTCGGTGTTGGATGAA
>JACCXJ010000371.1 GCA_013697045.1 Gammaproteobacteria bacterium
GGGGTGAGACCGCGGTGGGGGATGACCCGGGCGCTCAGAGCGTGGGGCTGGAACTGCGGCGAGCGGGCGCGCACCCGGCCGCGCTCATCGATGACCGCCGAGACCCCGGTATTGGTCGCGCGCAGGAGATAACGGCCGGTCTCGCGCGCCCGCATGCGCGCGATCTGGAGGTGCTGGTGGGGGGCGAGCGAGTCGCCGAACCAGGCATCGTTGCTGACGTTGACGAGCAACTCGGCCGCCGGTAAGGCGTCGATGACCTCCTCACCGAAGGCGTCCTCATAGCAAATCGAGACGCCGATCGGGTGTCCCGCGACCTTGAGTAACGGCTGATAGCGCGGCCCGGCGCTGAAATCGGCCAGCGGGATCTCCAGGAAATCCAGGACCCGGAGGAGCGCGCCGGGCAGCGGCATGTATTCTCCGAAGGGCACCAGGTGGCGCTTACGATACATCCCCGTGTCCCGCACCGACACCACCGCGTTGAAATAATCCTCGCCATTCCCTTCCGCGTAGGGCACGCCGATGAGGACCTCGGTCGGATGGCGCGCGGCCAGCGCTTTGAGGGTTTGAACGTAGGACGTCGATGCGTCGTAGAATGCCGGGATGGCGGTCTCGGGCCACACGATCAGGTCCTTGTCCCAGTGTGGCGCCGACAGCGCTAGATAGCGATCGATGGTCGCCTGGCGCTCTGCCGGCGCCCATTTGATCGCCTGGGCGATGTTGCCCTGGATGAGCGCGACCTCGAGCGGCTCTTGCGCGGGCCGGGTCCAGGAGACGTGCCCCACGGCCCAACTGCCGGCCAGGAGCAGGCAGAACCCCCCCAGATAACTCGGCCTGCGCGGCCCGTTCAGGACTTGGCACAAAAGGCCGGCGCACAGGGCCGCTCCGAGCCCCACGCCATAGACGCCGAAGATCGGGGCGAGACCGCCGAGCGGCGCGTCGATCTGGCTGTAGCCGAGGCTGAGCCAGGGAAAACCCGTGAACAGCCAGCCGCGGAGCCATTCGCCGGCGCACCACAGGGCCGGCAGGGCCAGGACGAAACGCCGTGCCCCGCGGCCTTTGCACAGACGATTGGCCAGGAACCCGACCACGGCCGGGTACGCCGCGAGGATGGCGACGAAGGCGACGGTGACGGACACCGAGAAGGCAAGATGGGGGAGGCCGAACTGGTGGACGCTGATCTGGACCCACGACACCCCGACGCCGAACGCCCCCAAGCCATACAGCCAGCCCCGCCGGGCGGCACGCGCTGCGGATACCCCGGTCCACAGTGCGAACAAAACCGCCAGCGACAGGATCGCCAGCACCCCGAAGTCGAAGGGCGCGAAGCCGAGCGGCAGCACTGCGCCGCTCGCGAGCGCACCCAGATCGCCGGCCAGCCGGCCTGCCGTGTGGCTCGCGCCATGGGCCGATGCGCCATGGGTCGATGCGCCATGGGTCGATGCGGTAGGCCAGGGGCTCATCATCCGGATCCGGCGCGGCATCACCGGTACGCTGCCGCGTCGTCTCACAGTGGCCATGGCTAGGCGGCGCTCGCGTGCTGTTCCGGTGGCGCCTCGGCCTCGGGCTCCGGGCGGCGGGTGACGCGCAGGAGGTGGATGCGGCGCGGATCGGCGCGCAGCACCGTGAAGCGCAGGCCTTCCAGCTTGATGGTCTCGCCGCGCGCCGGCACGTGCCCGATCGCCTGCAGCACGAAGCCGCCTATGGTATCGAAATCCTGTTCCGGGAACCCGGTATGGAAGTAGCGGTTGAACTCATCGATGGGCGTGCGGGCTTTGACGGTATACCGGTCGTCGCGATGCTTCTTGATATAGCCCTCTTCATCGGTGTCGTGCTCATCGGCTATCTCACCGACGACCTGCTCGATCACGTCCTCGATCGTGACCAGCCCGGCCACCTGCCCATATTCATCGACGACGATGGCCATATGATTGCGGCTGCCGCGAAACTCGCGCAGCAGGATCTGCAGGCGCTTGCTCTCGGGGATGAAGACCGGCGGCCGCAACACGTCCCGGAGATCGAAGCGCGTGCCTTGCGGTTTGGCGAGGTGCGGAAGCAGGTCTTTGGCGAGGAGCACGCCCACCACCTGGTCGCGTTTGGGGTCGAGCACCGGGAAGCGCGAGTGCCCGGACTCGATCACCGTCGGGAGGAGGTCGTCGAGCTCGGCGTCGGCCTCGACCATGACCATCTGGGCGCGCGGGACCATGATGTCGCGCACCCGCATCTCCGCCATCAGGAGCGCCCCTTCGATCATGACCAGGGCCTCGGGATGGATCAGATCGCGCTGCTCCAGCGCGTGCAAGAGCTCCGTCAACTCCTGGCGGTCCTTGGGATAGGGGTAAAAGGCCTTGCGTAACCACGCGAGCCAGGCGCGGAGCCGTCGAGTCAGGCTAGATCTAGATCGGTCTTCGTTCACGAACTTTCGTTCACGGATGGGGACGGTGCGGCATAGGGATCGGAAAAACCCTGCCGTGCCAGGATCTCGATCTCCAGCCCCTCCATCTGTGCCGCCTGTCCGGGGCGGTCATGGTCGAAGCCCAGGAGGTGCAGGACGCCGTGCACGACCAGGTGGGCCCAGTGCGCCTGCAGGGCCTTGCGCTGCTCCCGGGCTTCCTGGATGACCAGGGGGGCACAGATCACCACGTCGCCGAGGAAGGCCGGATCGATCGCCCCGATCCCCTCGCTCGCGAACGACAGGACGTTGGTGGGCCCGTCTTTCCCGCGAAAACGAGCGTTGAGCGCCGCACCCTCTTCCTCGCCGACGATACGCACCGTAAGCGCGGCCTCCGTCCGCCGGCCCGCGAGCGCGGCCCGTGCCCAACCGCGCAGGGAGCGGCTTTCGGGGACCGTCCACCCCTCGCACGCCCGCTGCACGCCGATCCGAGACGTCATCGAGGCCTTTGGGCCCTGGCGGTGTTCTTCTCGCTCAAGGCCTTATCCGCCGCGATCTTTTCATAGGCATCGTAGGCCTCGATGACCCGCTGTACCAGGGGATGGCGTACCACGTCGCGGGCCTGGAAGAACGTGAAGCTTACACCCGGCACGTCCTTGAGCACGTCGATGATGTCACGGAGTCCCGATCGGCGCCCGGCCGGCAGATCGACCTGGGTGATGTCCCCGGTCACCACCACCGTGGAGCCGAACCCGATGCGGGTCAGGAACATCTTCATCTGCTCGGGGGTCGTGTTCTGTGCCTCGTCGAGGATGATGAAGGAATCGTTGAGGGTACGCCCGCGCATGAACGCCAGCGGCGCGACCTCGATGATGTTGCGTTCGATGTACTTCCCGACCTTCTCGAAACCCAGCATCTCGTAGAGGGCGTCGTAGAGCGGCCTGAGATAGGGATCGACCTTTTGCACGATGTCGCCCGGGAGAAAGCCCAGCCGCTCTCCGGCCTCGACGGCCGGGCGGGCCAGCATGACCCGGCGCACGCCTTCGGCCTCGAGCGCCTCGATGGCACTAGCCACGGCCAGATACGTCTTGCCGGTGCCCGCCGGCCCTATCCCGAAGCTGATATCAAAGTGTTGAATGGAATCGAGATAACGGCGCTGGTTCGCGCCGCGCGCCTTCACGGTAGAGCGCGGGGTGCGGATCATGCGCTCCTCGGGCGCCGGATCCTCGAGGAGATCGCCGATCCCGGCCTGCTGGAGGTGCAGGTGGATGCGTTCCGGTGACAGCAGTTCCTCGGACGTCGTCTGGTAGAGGCGCTCGATCAAGCGGCCGGCCGCCTGCACCGAGGGCGGCAAGCCGATCACCCGAAACACGTTGCCGCGGTTGTTGATCTCGACCCCCATGCGGCGCTCGATCTGGCGCAGGTGCTCGTCGAACTGGCCGCATAGGTTCGCCAGGCGCCGGTTGTCCGACGGGCACAGCACGATGTCGCTCGCCAGGGCCTCCGGGAGCTCGGCCTGGGTACTCAAGCGGCCGCTACGGGGCGGGCAAGGCCCTCGTCATTTCCGCGTTCCGATACCGGAACCCCCAGCAATGTATGGGACCTGGCCTCGGTGATCACGACGTCCACGAACTGACCGATGAAGTTGGGCACGATGAGGTCGCGCCCGCTGAGGTCGCCCCCCATACTGAGGCCGCGGGCACACAGGTTCACCACACGGTTGTTCTCGGTGCGCCCGAAGACCTGATCCGGATGATGGTGGGGGCCCGCGCCGAGAGGTGATAAATGCTTGCGGGAAGGCCCCTCGACGAGGATGCGCGTCCGCTGTCCCACCATCGCCTCGCTGATGCCTCTGGCGTTCTCGGCGATGCGGTTCTGGAGGCGCGCTAGCCGTTCTTTCTTGACCGCCAAGGGTACCTCGTCGGGCAGGCTGGCCGCGGGGGTGCCCGGACGGCGGCTGTAGAGGAAGCTGAAGGAGGCATCGAAACCGACCTCCTCGATGAGGCCCATGGTCCGGGCGAAGTCCTCATCGGACTCCCCGGGGAAGCCCACGATGAAGTCCGACGACAGGCTGATGTCGGGACGGACCGCGCGCAGCCGTCGCACCTTGGATTTGTACTCGATGGCCGTGTAACCGCGCTTCATGAGCGTCAGGATGCGGTCCGAGCCGCTCTGCACCGGCAGGTGAAGATGGCCGGCGAGCTCGGGGACCTCGGCAAAGGCCGCGACCAGACGGTCGGAGAACTCCAGGGGGTGGGAGGTGGTGAATCGGATCCGGTCGATGCCGTCGACGGCCGCCACGTAACGGATGAGGAACGCGAGATCACACACGCCGCCCCCGTGCATGGCGCCGCGATACGCGTTGACGTTCTGTCCGAGGAGGGTGATCTCCCGCACCCCTTGCTCGGCGTGGCCGACGACCTCGGTGATGACATCGTCGAAAGGCCGGCTGAACTCCTCGCCGCGGGTATAGGGGACGACGCAGAAGCTGCAATACTTGCTGCAGCCTTCCATGATCGAGACAAAGGCGGTGGGACCCTTTGCGCGGGGCCTTGGCAGGCAATCGAACTTCTCGATCTCCGGAAAGCTCACGTCGATGACCCGCTCGCCGGTCGCGCGGACGCGGTCCAAGAGGGCGGGGAGGCGGTGCAGGGTCTGGGGCCCGAAGACGATGTCCACGAAGGGCGCGCGCTCCCAGATGGCGGCGCCTTCCTGGCTCGCCACGCAGCCTCCCACCCCGATCACGAGGTCCGGGCGGGTCTCCTTCCAGCGGCGCCAGCGGCCCAGCTCGGAGAAGAGCTTCTCCTCTGCCTTCTCGCGTACGGAACAGGTATTGACCAGGATCACGTCGGCACATGCCGGGTCCGCGGTCGTGGCCAAGGCGTGCGACTCCCCCAGGACCTCCTCGATCCTGGCCGAGTCGTATTCGTTCATCTGACAGCCGAAGGTCTTGATATAGAGCTTCTGGGCCATGCGCTCCCCGAGACCGCGCTCGCGAGGCGGGTAAGCTACACCCTTTGAGCGGACTTTTCCATCGTTCCCCGGCGTCCGCCGCTCTGCCCCTCGGTACCCCGCTCCCCGAACCGACGCCGGATTGTGTCTCCGGGACCGTGTACGGCCCACCCGCGCGGGCAACACCCCGCCTGGAGGGGGGCGGCGCGGTCCGGCACCCGGTTTGCACCTATTGCGGCCGGCAGGGGTTTGCCGGTGAAGTCGGATGATGGCAGGAAAGGTCGCGATTCATGCAACGGACGGCGGTGATCTGGCGCTGGTCCTGAGCGGCGGGGGGGCGCGCGGCGCCTACCAGGTGGGGGTCTTGCGCGCCCTGGCCGAGCATCGTCCCGGGCTCCAGATCCCGATCCTGACCGGGGTTTCGGCAGGGGCCATCAACGCCGCCTAGCTGGCCAGCCAGGTGGCCGAGTTTCGGGACAAGGCCGAAACGCTCGGGCGCCTGTGGTCGGGGCTGACCACCGATCAGATCTTCCGGGTCGATATCGCATCGCTGGCCCGTAATGTTCTGTCCTGGGGGGCACGGCTCTTCATGGGCCAGGCCTCCCGCCACATCCAGGCGCGCAGCCTGGTCGATACCTCACCACTCTGCGCCATGCTGGACCATCTGCTGCAACCGGTCCACCGGCAGCTCCCGGGCATCGCCCGGAACCTGGTTCACGGGGGACTCAAGGCCGTCGCGGTCACGGCCTCCAGCTATTCGACCGGTCAGTCCGTCACCTGGGTGCAGGGCGACCCGCCCGCTCCGCCGCACGGCCAACGCAAGTTCATGCGTTGCAAGCTGCGCATCGACCATATCCTGGCCTCGGCCGCTCTGCCCCTGTTGTTCCCGGCGGTACGCATCAACCGCCGCTGGTTCGGCGACGGCGGCATCCGCATGACCGCGCCGCTCCGCCCGCGGTGCACCTCGGGGCCGAAAAGATCCTGGCCATCTCGACGCGTTACGCCCGCAGCCCCTACGAGCAGGAGCGCCCCCAGATCGATGCCTATCCGCCTCCGGCGCAGGTGGTCGGGGCGCTTTTCAACGCCATCTTCCTCGACCTCTTCGACAACGACGCCGTGCGGTTGCAATACGTGAACGATCTGATCAGAAAGATCCCCGAGTCCGATCGCGGCAGGCTCAGGGTGATCAAGCTGCTGGTCCTCCGGCCCTCACGCGACCTGGGTCAACTCGCGAGCCGCTACGAATCGGCCTTACCGCGCAGCTTCCGGTTCATGACCCGCGGGCTCGGTACCCAGGAAACCCGGTCCAACGACATCCTGAGCCTGCTCCTGTTCCACCCGGATTATCTCGGGCGGGTCATGGAGCTCGGCTACCAGGATGCCCACGCGCGCCGGGACGAGATCGAGGCCTTCTTGATCTCCTAGCGAGCGGCCGTACCTCGGCGCCGTTCTTCAGGTAATCCGCCCGTGGCTGCATCATTCTCCGGCGCCTCTAATACGCGCCCGCGCCGTAGCGACGAAGTTGTCCAGTCGTGGCCGCCATCGAAGATCGTCAAGCCGCGGCCTTGATCGGTTGAATCGAGGCCAGCTTTTCGGGGTGTTGGTTTACCTGCCACAGATCCAAGGCTTCCTGCATCCGCAGCCAGGATTCCGGCGTGGTGTCGAGCAGCCGCCCGATCCGGGCCGCGATCTCCGGACTCAGGCCACGTTTTTCGAGCAATAGCTCGAATACGGTCAGGCGCGACACCAGTAATGCGGCACAACGGGAGGGGGCCCACCCGGTATGCCCGCCTCCTCAAGTCCCTCGCATCCAGCCCTTCGGTGATCGCCGAGTAGGTGCGCCCTGTGCGCGTCCGCAGGTCGGCGAGGCCCTTGGCCGCCTCGGGCTTCAGCACCGCCTCGATGCGCTTATTAATTAGCACCCGCGAGGCGGCGACCTAGCAAGCTCCGCGCGGCCCGCTCGGTGCCGGACAAGCCGCGGGGCGTACATACCCGCCTCAACGCTCCCCCCGTTCTCCGGCGTCCCAGTTCACGAGCCTTGGGCATACGGAACACACACCGAGCCCCGCGTCCCGATCGACCCTGAGCCAG
Source organism: Gammaproteobacteria bacterium (assembly GCA_013697045.1). Classification (GTDB taxonomy): domain Bacteria; phylum Pseudomonadota; class Gammaproteobacteria; order JACCXJ01; family JACCXJ01; genus JACCXJ01. The sequence goes on from JACCXJ010000371.1 coordinate 7,433, forward strand.
TGGCATGGCTCAATGCTGCCCATACAGGCGTGCAGGTCGTCGCAGCCGCAACCAATGCACACCGCAAGCTTTTCGGTTCTTACCACGGGTTGATAGGTTTCATCTTGGCCTCCTGAGAGAACGTATTCCCCCCGAAGGTCTTGTATTGGCCGCCCGGCAGGGACCCGGAGGGCACAAAAAACCGCGAGTCTGACGGGTGCGGTGACCGTTAACAGGGCGTTTCCAAGCGCCGTAGTAGAAGCATACAAACCTCGCAGACGGATGCAAGGGGCGGCCTCGATGCATAGAGGAAGGGCGCCGAGTGGCCGGCCCCGGACCGGGGGGTCAGAGAGCCGCCTATCTCTGCGCCCTTGCCTTTGAAAGATTACCCGGTAGGGGCCGTCAGGTATATCCTCCCAAATGGGGGGGTGTCGCCCTGCGGCGTCGCCAAGAGTCGCCTTAAGGGCGCCCCCGATGCGCTTGATCCAATGCGTTGAGCGCGCCCGGAGACGGAGGCGAATACGGCGGCATCCGCAGTCTTGAGGTCGGTCTTGACCGGCTCGTCGGTCGTGATGAATCCGCCGTGCTCCTCGCTTGAGAATGAGGTTTTCATGTATCTACTCCCTCGGGATGGTTTCTGTACCCGATGCGCTTCAATGCTTCGCCTTGCTCCCGCAGCCAAGCTGGTCTCCTTGTGCGTAACGACAATTTCCGCTTCCTGCTTGTTGTCTATGTAGCACTTGCCAGCCGCGCACTCGGGTATGCCTTCATCTTGGGCGACGTGGTTGGAAGGGCGCCGAGTGGCTATAGGGAGTGCCCTAGCCCAACTTTCGCAACTGGCCCTTCCAAACCGTCGATTTCACGTGCTCGGCGTGCCTAACACATTGAAAAGCAAAGCCGTGGTTTTTCATTTTACGCATGGGACAGACCTTGCCACTTGTCAT
>JACCXJ010000397.1 GCA_013697045.1 Gammaproteobacteria bacterium
CATGCACGGTGCCGCGATGGCCGCCAACGTCGCGACCGTGCAGGGCCACGGTTGGATGACGACCACGCTCTCCGAGGTCAAGAACCGCGCCGATCTACTCCTCTTCATCGGGACCGATGCCGTCCGGCACCATCCCCGGTTCTTCGAGCGCATGGTCTGGAATCCTCAATCGCTCTTCGGTCTCGCCAGCGAGGAACGCACGGTGATCTACCTGGGCGCCGGCCTCGACACCCAGCCCGGCATGAGCCCCGGGGGTCGCAACCCGGAGCACATCCGCTGCGAGCGCGAGCGGCTCTGCGAGGTGGTGCTGGCGCTCAGGGCCCTCTTCGCCGGGGCGACGCTCAAGGCCAAGACGGTTGCGGGGATCAAGACCGCGGTGCTCGCCAGGCTCATCGAACGGCTCAGGGGCGCGCGTTACGCGGTGATCCTCTGGGGGGCCGGGGACCTCGATCCCCAGAGTGCCGATCTGACGATCGAGGCCATCGTCGACCTGGTCAATGATCTCAACGAGCGCACGCGCTGTGCGGGCATGCCGCTCGGTGGCAACGACGGCGGCATGACCGCGCAGAGCGTCACCAGCTGGCAGAGCGGCTTCCCGCCCCCCACCAGCTTCGCCCCCGGCTATCCGGTCCACGACCCGAGGCGCTATGGGACAAAGCGGCTCTTGGACGCGAAGGCCGTGGATTGCCTCTTCTGGATCTCCTCGCTCGGCCCCACCCCGCCGCCCGAGGCGCCCGCCGTCCCCACTGTCCTCCTGGGCCTCGAGGCGCCGCGGCCGCCACGGTCCCCCGAGGTCTTCCTGCCGGTGGCGACCCCGGGCGTCGATCACGCGGGCCAATTGGTGCGCCTGGACAGCGTCGTGTCCCTGCCGCTCCGGCGGCTGCGCGATTCCGCGCTGCCGAGCGTCGCCCAGGCCCTCGCGGCCATCGAGCAGGCGTTCTAGGCGATGCTGACACGCCTCACAGGGGGCACGATCTACGACCCTGCCAACGGGGTCGATGGCGAGGTGCGCGACCTGTATGTCCGCGACGGGCGCATCGTGGCCCCGCCGCTGGACGGCGAGACCATCGCCCACGAGCAGGACCTCTCCGGCCAGGTGGTGATGGCCGGGGCCATCGACATCCACACCCACATCGGCGGCGGCAAGATGACCCTCGCCCGGATGCTGCTGCCCGAGGACCACGCGGACCACACCGTCCCGCGCACGCGCACCACCCGCTCCGGCTCGGGCTACATCGTGCCGTCCACCTTCGCTACCGGCTATCGCTATGCCGAGATGGGCTACACGGCCTGCTTCGAGCCCGCCATGCTGCCCTCCAACGCTCGCCAGTCCCACATGGAGATGGCCGACACACCGATCGTCGACAAGGGCGCCTATGTCATGCTCGGGAGCGACGATTTCCTCCTCCGCCTCATGGCCGAGCAGGCCGAGCAGGCGATCATCAACGACTACGTGGCCTGGACCCTCGAGTCCGCCCAGGCCTTGGCCATCAAGGTCGTGAACCCGGGCGGGATCAGCGCCTTCAAATTCAACCGGCGCGCGCTCGACCTCGACGAGGCCCACCCCTACTACCCGAACGTCACACCGCGCGCCGTGGTCGAGGTCCTGACCCGCGCCGTACACGAGCTGGGCGTGCCGCACCCGCTGCACGTGCACGGCTGCAACCTGGGGGTGCCCGGCAATGTCGCGACGACGCTGAAGACCATGGACGCCGCCGGCGGCCTGCCCCTGCACCTGACCCACGTCCAGTTCCACAGCTACGGCACGGAGGGCGACCGGGGTTTTTCGTCGGGGGCGGCGCGTATCGCCGAGGCGCTCAACGCCCATCCGAATCTATCGATCGACGTCGGCCAGCTCATGTTCGGCCAGACGGTCACGGCCTCGGGCGACACCATGGCCCAGTACCGGAACCGCAAGAGCGCCCACCCCAAGAAATGGGTATGCATGGACATCGAGTGCGATGCCGGCTGCGGGATCGTGCCCTTCCGCTACAAGCACAAGGGCTTCGTCAACGCGTTGCAATGGGCCATCGGTCTGGAGCTGTTCCTGCTGGTCCGAGACCCGTGGCGGGTGTTCCTGACGACCGACCACCCGAACGGGGCACCGTTCGCGACTTACCCGCATCTGATCCGACTCCTGATGGACCGAGGATTCCGCAACGAGAGGCTCGCGAGCATCCACCCGGACGCCGCGGCCCTCTCGACCTTGGGCTCGATCGATCGTGAATACTCCCTCTACGAGATCGCCGTCCTGACCCGCGCGGCCCCGGCCCAGAGCCTGGGCCTCGCCGACCGCGGGCATCTCGGTGTCGGTGCCGCGGCCGACATCACGATCTACAAACCCCAGCGGAACCGCGAGCGCATGTTCGAGCGACCCGAATATGTCTTCAAGGACGGCCGGCTCGTGGCCCGCAAGGGCAAGATCGTGAAGGTCACGACCGGCACGACCCACGTCATCCGGCCCGAGTACGATCGCGGCATCGAAGGGCGCCTGCGCGACTACATGGCCCGCTACCAGACGGTCGGCATCGACAACTTCCCGGTCGGCGACCAGGAGATCGTCGGGGAGGGCCGCGGCACGCTCTCCATCGTCCCGACCGAGCGGCGCGCATGAAGATCAACGGCGTCCACATCGACGACACCTTCGCCGAGGCCTTCCCGATGAAGGCCACGCGCATCGTCATCACCGGCATGACGCTCAAGTGGGCGTACCGCGCCGCCAACTCCCTCATCGGCTTCGC
>JACCXJ010000411.1 GCA_013697045.1 Gammaproteobacteria bacterium
TGGACTGTTATCGCATCATTGGGTCGCTTCTTCTGCTCTCATCGCCTCTACCACCTTGGGCCGTGCACCAACGCGTTGCATATACGCGCTGAGCGCGGGCCACTTCGACCCATCGATATTGACCCGCTTCATCCAGTTGCCCACAGTGAAGAGATACGCATCGGCCACGGTGAATCGTTCGCCCATCAAGTAGAGCTTTGCGTCGAGATGCTTGTCGACGTATTCGAAGCGCGTGCGCAGCTTGTCGCGAAAAAAGGTCTTGGCCTCTTCCGGGAAAGTTGCGTTGAACAGCGGGCCGAATTCCTTATGAATTTCCGCGGTGATGAAGTTCAGCCATTCCTGCAAGCGGTAACGCTCCATCGAACCCGCGCGAGGTGCGAGGCCCGTGTCCGGCTTCTGATCCGCCACGTATTGCACGATGGCCGGTCCTTCGGTTAGCACCTGTCCATTGTCCAGCTCGAGGGCCGGCACATAACCCTTCGGATTGATCTGCGTAAAATCGGCGCCCGATTCGGTGCGTTTGGACTTCAGATCCACCCTTTCCAGCTCATGCGGGAGACCCGCCTCGACCAGGACGATGTGGGGCGAAAGCGAGCAGGCACCGTGTGCGTAATAGAGCTTCATGAGATGACTCCTAGATGAAGTAGGATTGGAGAAGGAGACACCGGCGCAAGCAACAGCGCCCGGCGCGCGCAAATCTAACACTAACTATTCAGCACAATATACGACAGCATTGGGGACGTTAGCAAGATCATGTGCCAGACCCACCGCATTTTGGTCCTCGGGGGCTATGGCACGTTCGGCGCGGGGATTTGCACTGCGCTGTCCCAGGCGCCGGACATCGTTGTCATCGTAGCGTTCCGTTCAACGCGCTTATGCCCTCGCACAGCAGCTCGGATCGCTTCGTGGCAGCCCCGGCGCCGAGGCAGCCGGCATCGACACCTCATCATCCCGTGTCGGGCACGCGATCCGCAGCACCGGCCCGCAGCCAGTCATCCATACCGCCGGCCCCTTTCAGCAGCAGGACTACTGAGTCGCCAGCGCCTGCATCGTCGCTGGCGCGCACTATTTTGATTCGGCCGATTCCCGCGAGTTCGTATGCGGCATCAAGGATAGGAGATTCAACGCGGGTTCGCAAGGGGTACTGTTTCATCGGACGGGCTGGGCGGTGATTGGGCGGTCTGAAAGCGCCAAGACGCCATACCGATGCCGGTGGGCACCGGTATGTGACGGAGGCCGAGATCGTGGAGCTGGTCCGCCGTTTGGCGGAGGAGTTCCGACGAGCAGATCGCTCGCATCCTGCATCGCAGGCGACTCAAGACCAGCAAAGGCTTACCGTTCAACGCGAAGCGCGTGACCAACCTGCGTTAAACCTGCGCTATACCCATCAGATCCCCGGACATACCCGCGCGGCCCTGGAAGAGGACCCACATCTATACCGTGGACACGCGGCTGAGCTCTTGGGCGTTACCCGCGGTACCGTGGTGAGATGGATTGAGCTGGGGCTCCTCAAGGCATCCCAAATCATGCCAGGCACCCTGGCGAGTCCAAGTGACCGAGTCGGACCGCCACCGGTTAGCGGCCGCTGATGCACCAGCAGGCTGGCTGCCCGTTGAAGGGGGCGGCGCACGCCCTGGGGGTTAGCCAACAGACCGTGGTTCCTTAGCCCCCGCCAACCACGGGGGCCGCCCCGACTGAGCGCTCTCCCCGGCGCCGGACCCCTTTCAGATCGCCAAATCACCGCCCAGCCCGTCCGACCAAGCATTCTCCATTGCAAACCCGCTTTGAATCTCCTATCCTTGCCGAACTTCGCCATATTCGGTTGTTGCTCGATTGCGCCGACATCTGTCAGACGAGTGCCGATTTCATGCTCCGCGGCTCGCCGCGGCACACGCGAACCTGCCCAGTGTGCGCCGAGATCTGCGCTCTGTCTGTTGAAGACCTGCGAACGGTATCAGGATGATGCCCATATGCAGAATTGCGCACAGGCATGCCGGCAAATGGCGGCGCATGCCTAAGGATTCAGGCGGCGAGTCAACTAATACATAGTAAACCGATACACAATAATAAGAGGAAGCGTTCATCGCGGAGCGAGACTAGCATGAAGACAGTGGTTGGTTTATTTGATAGCTTCGGTGAAGCCCAGAGTGCGACGCGCGATCTCATTACGGCCGGATATTCGCGGGACGATATCGGGCTATTCCTATTGGCAAGTGACGCCACCGGTGAATGGCCCCGCTACAAGGCCTCTACTCTCGAGGGCGGTGCCCGGATGTCGACTCTCGAAGGCGCTGCCCCGACCTCCGAGGAGATCGGTAGCGGGGTGGGCACGGTGGTCGGTGGCTTGGGCGGGTTGTTGGTCGGCCTCACCGAACTCGCAATTCCCAGGATCGGCTGGGTGGCCGCCGCCGGTACCCTCGCTACGACTCTCCTCGGCGCCGCGGCGGGCGCCGCCGCCGGCGGGCTATTCGCCGAAGTTGAAAAGTTGGGTGTGCCTAAGGACAAGACCGGCTACTACGCCGAAGCGGTGCGGCGAGGCGGCACTCTGGTTTTTGTTCGCCTCGCGGAGGAACAGGTCGATGAAGCGATGGCGATCATGGAGCGGCACCAAGCGGTAGACATCGAGGAGCGTGCTGATGAGTGGCGGGCGAGTGGCTGGACCCCAATTTAAGGCGAATATGTACTTGACAAAGGCAACGTGATGAGCCAGTATCCGCCCGACAGGCCGGTAACCGAGAGGCGCGGCTACTTTGCGCGCTTCTTCGGTTTCGCTCGCGGCGCCGGTGGCGAGTTAAGCAGCGTCCGCAGCAGGTCATCGGCGCGCCGTAGCACTTCCTCTCGTGGTAGCAGGTCGAGCGATTCTGATTCTCGCTTCGGTGTACGTCGTTTCGGCTTGGGCGGTGGCTTTGGCATGGTGAGAGTCTAGGCCATGGATGAGGGCAAATCAATCGAGGTTGAGGTTACCAGGGAAATGATTCGTGCCGGCATCGGTGAACTGATAGATTACGAGGGCGGTGGTATGACGGCAGGTGAAATGATAAAGAACGTCTTCAAGGCTATGTTCGCAGTCTCCCCCTTATGCCATGCGCTCGAATCCAGAGGTCACGCGCCTGATCAGACGCCTCCCCTAGAGTATCCACAGTCATCTCCTCAGTTCCAGGGGTTGCCCGATGAGCCGGAGTTTTCAAAAGGTGCCGTATAAAGACATTCTTCTTCTCATCATAGCCGAACATGCCATGAGCGTAATCATTTCTCTTCTCTGAGTTATCGCGAACGTCTTTGATAAGCTTCTTAAGGTCGTCACGAATGCCTTTATCTTTTATCCAGTGATCGGAATGTGTGAGCGTGCCGATAATATTACACAAAACCTTGAGATCCGGCCCGTATGTGAGAACGCGGCCGGTATCGTTGTGAAGCTTCATTGCTTTGCGGATGATAACGCCAAGCTGAAATTGCAGGTAACCCCACCACCCGATTATTAGACCTATGCCGGACAAGATATCCGCAGGAAGTCTGTCAATGTCGAACTTGCTCGGAGGGTCATGTGCGCTTAAAAGCCCCTCGACTTTGGCGATTTCGCTTTTTATGTCGTGGCTCTCGTCTAGCTTAGTAACAGATCCGCACGCGCAAACGAAGTCGGAGTGCCTCTTTATCCATCCAATGCTTTTTGTGGTGTTGCGCCCACAACTTAAACAGAGGATTGGGACTTCGGAACTATTGAGCAAGCCTGACATGTCAATCTCCCGCGCCTTGCGGATCCTATTTACACTCGTTATGCTCATGCCAAGCGATGACAACGCCGAGGCCTTCTCTTGGAACCACGTGATAGCAGAACGTAGTCTCTCTGCCCTTGCCGAACGCATCCCTGTAATCCAGATGCCCGTAAATGAACAGGGAGATCTTTCCTGCTTTAACTTCCTCAAGTTTTGCTGGGTCTATTTGGAAGAGAAGACCAGTGTCAGTTCCTGGGATGACTGCGGTATTGCTTACTTGGGTACTAGTTCTGTAGTCAGGGTAAGAAAAATCTTCTGGCAACAGCGCTCCAAAGTCGGACCAGTGCCAATTCAGGTGCCCTCTAACGTTGTTAGCGGGGGTTTGTCCGCTGTTTCTTACGGATATGGTGATAGTCGTTTTATCTTCACTGACGCTGGTTTGCGTAATTCCTATATAGGCGCGCAACTGCTTCTCACCAGTTTCCCTAGCAAGGCTTATGCCTTGACCTGCTATGCGTACAGAATGCCAGGCAGCATTGGCAGTCTTTCTGGTTTCAACGACAGTCCATATCAAAAGGCACGTTCCGAAGAAGGAGAGAGTGATAACGACATAGGTTGCTACAAGTTGACGTTCCGCAGAACTAGCCATGCTCTGTTGGGCTTGCAGATCCTGATCCTCGTTACTGCTGGCGTGATCTGCGCGGGATTTAGCGTCATCGGATTGCGTAGGTTCCTCGACGATCCGAACAGGCAGAGGAAGTGGCAATGGGGATTGCTCAGCATCTTCGTATTTCTTTGTGGCGTTAGCTTCTATCTTTGTGCCGCCTTTGGGTGCCTCATCCTTAGCTAAGACAGTAAACGAAATGAAGAACAACAGAACGGCCATTAGCACTTTCACTTCTTGATGACTGCGGCGCGCAAAGATTTACGTTTACTGGTTAGCCCACCGATAGGTCAATCGCTTGCCGCCGATGCCCTTAAGCAACTCTTCTGTGCGCATCGCGTCGTCAAACCCAAGCTTTTGGCGGTGGTTATAACGAAAGTCGAATTCAGTAGTATAGCGATGTAAGTGGTGCGAACTGCAATGCTGATACACGCCATACATACCGCGCTTGAAGATGCTGAAAAAGCCTTCAATCGTGTTCGTGTGTGCATCACCGCGCACGTATTCTTCGGCGCTGTGATTGACACTTTGATGATCCGCGAAGTCCTTACCGATCTTTGTATACTGCCTCGCTTCGTCAGTCATCAGGGTCGCTGTGTAGGCTACGTTTTCGGTAAGCTTCCACCTGAGGGTCTCGCCCGTAACGTCATTGACGTGGAAGGAGCGAACTGGCCGGCACGCTCAACGAGCGAGAACACGGCTTCCTTGTGGCCGTGGCCGCGACGGACCTTCGTCCCAGGCTTGTGGCCGATGAAGGTTTCGTCGGCTTCAATGGTCCCGCTACCGCTACCAAGCAGCCCGGCACCGTTAGGCTTCATTGCTTCGCGCAGTCGGTGTGTCATGAACCATGCGGTTTTGTAGGTGACGCCAAGCATGCGCTCGATCTGCTTGCTGCTGACACCCTTCTTGCTGGACGCCATCAGGGTTGCCGCGAAGAGCCACTTGTCCAGCGAGACCTTACTGCGCTCAAAGAGCGTGCCTACCGTTACAGTAAACTGGTCGCGGCAGTGTCCACACTCATATACGCCAGGGCGGTGCGCCTTGCCGTTGAGCTTGCCGATGCGGTCACACGCCCCACAGTGCGGGCAGATAGGGCC
>JACCXJ010000417.1 GCA_013697045.1 Gammaproteobacteria bacterium
TCTGTCCGTCCGGTCGGGGCTTGGGGATCGGATAGGTCAGACGCTGCATCCTCGGCGCGGCAGTCAGGGCCCGTCCCTGTCCCTGGCTCTCGGCTGGCTGCGCAAAGACCCGCCGCTCGACGGCCAAGATCAGAGAATGGACTTCTTTCAGCGCAGGCGCATATTGAGTCTTGCGCCCACAGAAGACAGGGTTTGCCGCCTCTGGGACGTTCCCTCCCTGTTTTCTGCAGGCGACGCAAAACGAACGCTACTTCGAACGCGAGCTTTCGAGCGGAGTCTTTGCCAATGAAGCAAAGCAATCCTGGATTTCGGAATTGCTTCCCTCCTTCCTCGGGGCGTGCCTGGTAGGGCCGCGTTAATTATCGGTGTCTAGGCTTCTCAGAAACGTCGCCATGTCTGCCCGCTGCCCAATATCGGTCAGATAGAACGGGTGGGGAGCCGTGGCGCCACGCGACTGATCGAGCAGATTATCCAGGCTCCCCACCGAAGCATCGTGCAGGAAGATATTCGTGCGCGCCAGATCGAGCAGCAGCGGCAGGGCGACACCGCGTTTCTCGCCGCGGTCGCTGGCGTCGACGACGATCATCTTGTCATCGAAAATCCCGGGTGAATTCACGACAGTGCTGAGCCTCGAATCGCCGCGCAGGCCGACTGGGATCGGGATGTAGGCAGGCCAGACTGCTTTCATCTCCACCAGCATAGGCGGCACGAATTTTGTTTGATCGACGTTATGACATTCTGTGCAGCTGGCGCGGAATAGTTCCCGGCCGCGCGCAGCCATCTCGGCATTCACTTTGGCGCCGGCGGGCGCGGGTAGGCTGTCGAGATAGGCATTCATGTCGAGCAGTTTTTGATTGTCAACGCGCCGCCCCACCGGATTGGCCGGATCGCCAGCCTTGCCGGTCAGTTTGGCTTTGACGAATGGGTAGCCAGTCACGCCTGTGTCTTTCAGTATTCTGGCGTACTCGTCGGCCATCTGTTGGCCGGCGGGGCCGGCTTTGATCTGCAGCAGCTCGCGTCCCTCGGCCGTCACCAGGGTCGTGGGATCGAGGTTGGTCGTGTAGGACGCGTTGCTGATATCATCGAGCAGCTTGAATTCGCCCGCGCTGCCATAAGGTGCCGCCAGATCTTGACGGAACAAGGGCGTGTTTTTGACCGAATTGCCATGACCATCCTGCGTCTCGTCGAAGGTGCCGACCGGATAATAGGCGGGGTTGCTTAGATAGGCATCGACTTCGGCCTCGGTTGAGTCAGGACCTAAGCCCGAAGGCGCACGGCCGAGGCTGATACCGAGGAAGGACTGCTGCAAATTCGGATAAAAAGCTCTTGAGTTGGCGGCCATCGCCAACAGTTTGCCAACGTTCAACGTCAGCGCGGCAGGACCATCGACGCGGCGGCCAATCGAGCCACCGTTGGGCATGTCGAACACCGATTTGTCGGTGATGGTATGACAGATCGTGCAAGCGACACCGACCTTGTCGCCATTCGTGATATCGAGCTTGCCATCGCCGTTGGAGTCTTTCGGAACCATGCCGACCACGGCATTCGCGTTGATCAGCGCGACCGTCGTCTTGGGGTCGTTGAGCATGGGAGCGTTCTGCGGTGACATATCGGTTCTTAGTTCCGCTTCCATCTTCTTCCGCAGCGCGTCATTGATGGCTTCGATATCGACTTGCAGTCCGGCCTTCAGAGCCTGCTTCGGTGTGAACTTCGCGTCCACCATTCCCTTCGGCAAGCGTGCGGCATCGGTCCAGAAGCCCTCGTTGCCGAAAGTTTCAAAGCGGAAAACATCGCGGCCGGCCACGGCATTTCCGCGCTGATGCGCAGGCGGGTTAGCCGTCGTCGCGGGACCATCAGAGCCCCGAGGCGCAACGGCGGTAGGGCCGCCCTCAGTGCTGCAGCCGCTTAGGACTGCCGCACAACCTGCTGCAGTGAGCATCATCTTTAGAAAGGCAGCTTTCATTTTGATCTCTTCGTTTCTGCGCGCACTGCTTGGGTCGGTAGATTCGTAGTCCTGGAGGATAGAGGATATGATATTCAATGCCCTTTGGCAAACGGTGATGCTTCCCGGGAGGGGCCGGGCGGTAATGGCGGTGTGCGCAGGGGCGGAAGAGGTGGTTGGGCTGGCTCCCGGCCGGGTTCCAGGCTAGCGTTGGGGGACGCAGACGCGGTAGTTTTTGCCCCGACGCGAGTCCACCGACGCCGGTCAAGGGTTCTTGATCGGGAAGGCGGTACGGAGTGGGAAGGTGCCTACCCGCAAGGCGCGTAGAGACCTCGCGGTGCCGCGCAAGGGCTGGCGCCGAAGGAAAGCGGTCAAGCAGTGGCTGGCAGTAAGCCGTACTTAGTTTGGCGCTTTGACCCAGCGAAGTGCGTTGCGTTTGACTCGGAGCGCTTCAAAGTCACTGCTTTGTCGGCGGTAGCATTCGTTGCGCGTCAGCATCTGGTTGACGACGCGGATCATTTGGGGATGACCGGCGTGAGCAATCACTACAGCTTCGTCGGCGGGACGCGAGTCCGTGGACGGTCACGGGCATCACGCCGGTGCGGGGCCAGGGTCTCGATCCCGCCACGCGGGTCGAGGTCGTCAACGCACGGCTCGACGATCTGCCCGCGGATGCCAGTTGGGCCTTACGCGGCACGACCAGCAACCTCCGCTACACCACGCGCGACGAAAAGGAGCGCTTGGCGACCATCCAGCCGGCCCTTTCGGCACACCGCCAGCCGCGCGGCGCTCATCCCGATCAAGAAGAGCGCGCTGTGGTGGGACCTGGCGCAGGTCGAACGCCGCCGGGTCTTCGAGGACGTCTCGCGCCACACGCCCATCGGCTTGCGTTATCTCCCCGAGATCACGCGCCGCCCTCCCGTGATCTCGGGGAACCCTTCGATTTCATCACCTGGTTCGATTACGCCCCGGAGCACGAGCGCGACTTCGACGCACTGCTCGCCGAGCTGCGCGCGAGCGAGGAATGGACCTATGTAGAGCGCGAGATCGACGTCCGCCTGGTTCAAGTCGATTGAGGTCATCGACAGGCGACCACGTTTCTGGCCACGAAACCACTGGACCGCGGAGGATCGCATGGCCGGCCCGGGCCTTGCCGTGCTCCGTCCTATGTCTGAGACAGCGCGCCGACGACATCGGGAATATTTCACACCTTCCTCGTGAACTACGTCACAGTGACCGGCGCCCGGTCTCGCTAGTTTGGCGTCCACTTCCAGCCTCGGTTTTGCCCTCGTTCGACGCGCATAAGAACGGGCCATGGCAGGAAGCAACCCCGCCTCGGTTTGACCCCGGGCCGGGCACTTACGTCAACTCGAACTTTGATCCTAGCTAGAGGCTCGACAGCATGAGGCAGGACTCGTGATTAAACGCCTATCGTGGGTATCGGTCATCATCGCCGTCGTGTCTCTTCCTAGGATCCTCGCCGGCCTTTTTCCACTGCACTCGTCCGGTGTTGCCGGCGACCCGGTGATTGAGGCCGCGCAGCGCCTCAGCTCCGCACCCACCAAACGAGAACCGGCGATCTCCGTGCCGCCCGCCCTCGACGAGCGGCGAGAAGAGGCGAGATCCTTCGATCGCCCCTTGCCTGCGCCGAGCACGGAGCGGGCAAGAGAGGACCTGTCGGAGATCGAGTCGACCCAGCGCACCCTCGAGCAGCTACAGCAGACACACACCGAACAAGAGGCAGCGGACTATGAAGGATCCCTGCGGTCCGTCACGACATCCGGCTCCGGTCTGACGGAATGGGAGCACGTCGAGCAGCACCTACGGGGTGTCCGCTAAAGGAGCTTGAGGTCCAGACCCCGCTCCACCAGCCACAGGGCGGCCAGCACCAGGATGGCGAGCGAGCCGCCCTGAAACACCATGCGCGCATATAACACCGTATGGCGCGCGCCATAGGCCAGCGGGAGGAAGGCCGTGACGATCGCCAGTTGGCCACCCTCCACCCCCAGGTTGAACGCCAGGAGTGCCAAGGCCAGGGAACCCCGGGGCAACCCGAGATCGAGGAGCACGCTCGCGAACCCGAGACCGTGCACGAGCCCGAACCCGAAGGCCACCAGCCAGCGGCGCGCTGTCACCAGCGGATAGAGGTTGTTAAGCGCGGCCAGCAACACCGAGGCGGCGATGGCCGACTCCACCAAACGGGCCGGGAGGGCGATCACCTTGAGCACGGCGAGGCTCAAGGTCACCGAGTGCGCCAGGGTGAAGGCCGTCACCACCTTGACGACTTCTGTGAGCGCCGGGCGGAATCCCGGCACGGGGACCCAGTGTCCGCCGCTGCGCCACAAGACGGCGGGGAGCAGGAGGCTTAGAAGAAACAGGATGTGGTCGTAGCCGATCCAGATGTGCCACACCCCCTCTCGGCCATAGTCCAGGAACTCCGCGAGGCGGGAGGGGGCGTCGAGGGCCAACGTGTGCTCGCGGTGATCGGTCGCAAAGATCCCGATCTGGGTCTGTCCCTCGTATTCCGCGCGCCATAGCCCCCGGTGCTGCGCATCCAGATCGAAGAAGAGGTCGTAGTGCAGGACCAGGCGCGGCACTCGAGCGGCGCAGCGTACCGAGAACCGTAGTACGGTGTAGGTGCCGTCCGTATGGCGATCCACGAGTTGCTCCTCCGCATGTGTGGCACAGGGCTGGCCTCCCGACGATACGCGAAGGTGTCCCAGCGCATAGGCCACGATGGCATCATGGCGCCCCTTGAGCTCACCCCAGGTGATGGCCCCATCGCCATCCGCATCCAGCCCGATCGCATAATCGAGGTCGCGCAACGCGATGTCCCATTGCCCGGACACGACCTGGTCTCGCACTGTGAAACTCAGGTAGCTGTCGCTCGGTTTGTGGGCCATGGCGGGCGTGCTCCAAAACCACGCGATCAGTAAGGCCAGAATGGGCATCGACTCAGCGCTTGGCTTGCAGCTCGTTCGCGAGCCGGCGCAGGGCGGTATCCTCCAGTTTCGTCCGCTCCAGCATCTCCAAGGCCGGTCGTGCCGCCTCGGGCTGCGCCGAGGCGAGGGCCGCTTCGAGCAGGATGCGCGCATCCCGTGGCTCGCGCTGCACGGCCCAATTCGCCTGGGCGAGCGTGAGCGCGGCTTTGGGCTGATCGAGGAGGTGCAGGAGAAACCGGGCCTCGTCACCCTGGTGCAGGTTATCGCCGCGTTGCCGGCTCGCCGCAAAGCGTGCCCGCAGGTCTTCGATATGCGCGTCCTTCCCGGGCGCGCCGATCTCGCGCTCAGCCAGGGTCAGGCGCAGGAGCAGCCCATCGACCCGCGTCTCTTCGCGCAGTAACGCGACCACTTCTGCCGCGCGCCCTTGATCGAGCAGAAAATCCGCGTAGGCCCCGAGCAGATAGGCATCGTGCGGGCTTAGCCTCTGCGCCTCCTGGAAATGGCCCTCGGCGCGCCCCCAGTCTCCCAAACGTTCGGCGGTCTTGCCGAGCAGCGTCTCGAGCCTTACCCGCTCGCCGAGCGTGGCGTTCTGCGACTGGGCCTCTGCAAGCTGGAGCAGATCGTAACCACCCCGCGCTTGACCAACGAGGCTCGCCACGCTGCCCATGCAGCTGAAGGCAAGGAAGGCCCGGCGCAATCGCGCGAGGGCCTCGCAGGCCTGCCGGGCGGCCTGGTAGTCGGCGCGCACGATGAAAATGACGGCCTGCATGAGCCAGGCTCGGGGATCGCGCGGATCCTTCTCAAGCAGTCGGGACAGGTCCTGCAGGGCCGGATCGAATTCATGTCGGCTCTGGCGGATCGCGGCCCGCAGGAACAGGACCTCCGCCGGCGGGTCCGAAAGCCCCCACCAGGGTGCCAGGGCGGCCTGGGCATAGCCGTAGTAGCGCGGATCCGACTGGCCCTGGCCGAGCTCGATGTACCGGCCCGCCACCGCCACAGCCCGCGCCGCATCGGTCGGTGCGCGGGCCAGTTGATCACGTAATTGACGCAACTCGCCGGAGCCACCCCCTAGCATCGTGGGCAGCCGTTCCAGGATATCCGCGTCGCGCTCCGGAATGAAAGGCGTCGCACCCAGGGGCCGGGTGAAGCCGATCACGGCGAGGAGGATGGCGAGACCCTTTCTGATCGGCCTCCCCCTCAGGCCCTGCATGTCAGCGGTATCGCCGTATGCGCCGGTGCCGTCCCATCGAGAAGGCAGGCCGCGCCGCCCGCCGGCGCGGCCCAGAGACCTTAATTGCGGGTCCGATCGTCCAGCGTCCCGGGTACGAACGGTTGATGCGTCGGCGGGAAGAACGGGAACACGTCGCGCAAGGGTTGTTCGTTGGGTCCGGTGCTGGTGCCGGTGGTGATACCACCGTTGGAGACCACGTTAAGGATGGTGTCGATCACATCATCCCCCAATCGGCGCCCGTTCGGGAACGCCGCGCCGGCGTTATCGCCCCCGCCCAGACCGGTGTTCGGTATCCCGAGGTTCACGCGCAAAAAATCGCCGTTGGTCACGGCCAGGCTCGCGAGCAGGTCGATACCGGGCTGGAGGGTCCCCAGGGCCGTCAGCGTCGCCACGATGGAATTCGTAAAGCGACCATTAGCGTCGTCCTCGGTGGTGGCCCGGTTATGTTCGTCTTTGCGCGGGAACGGGATCAGCGCCACATTGACCGCCGGGTTGCCCGAGCGGTCCAACTGCCGATCTGGTCTACCCCGGAGGAACCCCCTAGTCGTCGCGTTCAGACCGACGATGTTGTTACCCCTCAGATTACCCAGTAGCGACAGCGGGAACCGAAGGGCGATCGCGAGGTTGTTGTAGCCGGCGAAGGTATCCCGGCCGCGCTGGAGCATGGCAGGATTGGGGTTGGTGTTCGGATCCGTGTCGAGCGCAGGACCGACGAAACGGGCAAAGCCCGGGATGTCGAAGGTGAAGGTGTCATCCACCTCGCCGGCAAAAAAGTCAACGACTCCGAATCTAGTGGTCACCGGCGTCACCACCGGGGCGGGGGAGGTGGCGCTCAGATTCGAAGGGGTCGTGGGCGCCCTGAACCTTGCTAACCTCCGAACCTTGGGCCGCTCACGCCGAATGGTGATGGTGGCAGTCTGAGGCGTGACGCCCGAGGTGACCTTTCGAGAGAATGTGACGTCGATAAACCGGTCAGGCCGCGCGTCGCCCGTGGTTTCGAGCTCGAATCGATAGGTCAGCAGGGGGTCGAACACGGAGAAATTGACAGCCTCCCCGGCGGGGATGAACCCTTGCAGGGTCATGGCGATGACGAGCCGGGTGTTGTCGTTGGGGTCGAGAAAAAGGAAGGCGTCGCCGGTATCGGCATTGGGCACCGAACCCGACACGAAGGGTCCGTCGCCATGGTCGGCAGCCATGGTGGGCGGCAGGCCCGCGAGGAAGGTGATGCCCGCCATGACCGCGGCGAGCGTTGATTTCAGCAAACGGTTGGTGCAAGCACTCATGGTCGTAGTCCTCTACTATCTTTATCGTTGCTTCTGTACCGGTCACGGTCACAAGTCACCCCCTTTAGCTCCCCTCTCCCTCAGGGCTGTGGCTTGCCCATAACATGTGCTGGACACCGCGCCCGCCGTGTCGTAGACTCGCGGCATGGTTACGATGGGCGGACGCGCGTTCTCGCAGGAGATCCTGACTCGGATCGCCGGGGCCGTGTC
>JACCXJ010000024.1 GCA_013697045.1 Gammaproteobacteria bacterium
GGGTCAGAGCCCTTTATGATATGCTGGCGGTTGGCCCCTTCCGGGAGGAGTGCCCGGCCATGCCCCGCAAACCCCGATTCAAACTGGCCGGCATGCCGGTGCACGTCGTGCAGCGCGGTAATAATCGCCAGGCGGTCTTTTACGACGACAGGACCACCGCGCCTATCTCCGCTGGCTGGAAGAGGGAGCAGAGCGCTATGGCTGTGCCGTCCACGCCTATGTGCTCATGACCAACCATGTCCATCTCCTGTTGACGCCGGAATGGGAAGGCGCCATCGGCCGGTTGCTGCAATACCTCGGGCGGTATTACGTGCTCTACATCAACCATCGCTATGGCCGCAGCGGCACGCTGTGGGAGGGGCGCTACAAGGCAAGCCTCATCCAGGAGGAGGATTATCTCCTCGCCTGTTATCGCTATATTGAGCTCAACCCGGTGCGCGCCGGAATGGTCGACGGCCCCGGGGCCTATCGGTGGTCCAGCTACCATCACAACGCCCTGGGACAGCCAGACCCGGTCATCGTTTCTCACCGGCGTTACCTGGCGCTGGGACAAAGCGAATTACAGCGCCAGGAGGTCTATGGGGGATTGTTCACGGTTCACGTAAACGGCGGCCAACTGACGCAGATCCGCGAGGCGTGGCAGACCGGTACCCCCTTGGGCAACGATCGTTTCAAAGAGCAGGTAGAGGCGATGGTGGGGCATAAGATCGGCCACGCCAGACGCGGAAGGCCGAAAAAGACCCCGAGAAAGATCTTATAAAGGGCTCTGACCCCTATTTGGCTGACCCCTATTTGGCTCTTCGACGCCGCGCAGCGCGTCTACTGCTTGCCAGCGCGCGGGGCGGGCCATCCCGGTTCCTGCGGTCGTTGAAAGAGGGGGGCTCGACCCCTCAGCGGGCCTGCTCGTGGTCATCGACGGGCGCAAAGGGTTACGGGCCGCGGTCCACAAGGCCTTCGGGACGCAGGCGAACGAAGGGCGGCTGGCTTTGTGCGATCGGCGGGTCGATGGTTGTCAGCCCGCGGCGGCGGGCTCGGCGTGCTCGACGACGAGCTGCGGGGCGCAGAGGCCCCGGTAGTCGCTGACCTCCAATCGGTAGGCCAGCCGCAGGCCCTCTCCCTCCGCCGCCCACGCCGCGCCGTGCGCATTGAATGCCATGGCTTCCAGCGATCCCCCCGCCTCCCGCGCCCGCACCCGGAGCTTGAGATGGCGCTCGCCCACGGGCCGTGCGGCCAGGAGCTCGAACTCGCCGTCGAAGAGCGGCTCGGCGAATCCCTGTCCCCAAGGTCCGGCCCGCCGCAATGCCTCGGCGACCTCCAGCGTCAGCTCGGAGGGCTCGAGCGCGCCGTCGGTGTAGAGCACACCGGCCCGATCCTCTGGGGAGAGATGCCTGCTCGTCTCGTGATCGAATGCCGCGCGAAAAGCGTCGAGCTCCCTAAGTTGGACGCTCACGCCCGCGGCGGTGGCGTGGCCGCCGAAGCGCATGACGAGGCCGGGATGCCGGGCCGCGACAGTGGCCAACACATCGCGGATGTGCAGCCCCGGGACCGAGCGGGCCGAGCCCCTGATGTCCTCACCCACGCCCGGCGCGAAGGCGATCACCGGCCGGTGAAAGCGGTCGCGGAGGCGCGCGGCCAGGATCCCGACGACCCCCGGATGCCAGTCCTCCCGATAGACGCACAGCGCTGCCGCGTCGTCGAGCACTGCGGCGGAAAGCGCGCCCAGGTGCTCCAGGGCCTCTGCCTGCATACGCGCCTCGATCCCGCGTCGCTCGCGATTCAAGCCATCGAGCCGGCCCGCCATCTCCAGTGCGCCGGCCGGGTCGTCAGAGAGGAGACACGCGATCCCGAGCGACATGTCCGCGAGCCGCCCGGCGGCGTTGAGCCTGGGCCCCAGGGCGAAACCGAGGTCGCTGGCCGCGAGCCGCTCGCGCCGGCGCCCGGCGACCGTGAGCAAGGCCTGCACGCCCGCAGAGCCGCGGCCGGCACGGATGCGGGCGAGGCCCTGGTGCACCAGGATGCGGTTGTTGTGGTCGAGCGGGACCACGTCGGCGACGGTCCCGAGTGCCACGAGGTCGAGCAGCTCGGCGAGCCTCGGTTCGGGCCGCGCGGCGAAGCTCCCGCGGCTGCGCAGCTCGGCCCGTAGCGCGAGCAAGAGGTAGAACATGACCCCGACCCCGCACAGGTGCTTGCTGGCAAAACCATCGCCCGGCAGGTTCGGATCCACGATGGCGTCGGCCTCGGGCAACCGGGGCCCCGGCAGGTGATGGTCGGTGATGAGGACGCGCATCCCGGCGGCGCGCGCCGCGGCCACCCCGTCGAGGCTCGCGATGCCGTTATCGACCGTCACGAGGAGGTCGGGTCGCTGGCGGACGGCCACCGCGACGATCTCGGGCGTGAGCCCATAGCCGTATTCGAAGCGGTTGGGGACAAGGAAGCGCACGTCGGCCGCGCCCAGGGCTTTGAGTCCCCGGACCGCGACGGCGCAGGCGGTGGCGCCATCGGCGTCGAAGTCCGCGACGATAAGGATGCGGGCGCCTTCCTCGATGGCCTGTATGAGGAGAGCGACGGCCTTTGCGATCCCATGGAGCCCGTCGCAGGGCAGGAGGCGCGCGAGCGAGTAATCGACCTCGGCCGCGGAGCGCACGCCGCGTCCGGCATAGATGCGCGCGAGCACGGGATGGAGGCCCCCGAGATCGGTAGCAGCGGCGATCGGCCGCCGGACGATGCGCCGTTCAGGGATCCCCGCGGGCGGCGCCCTCGGCGCCGGCGCGCTCATTGGCGCGCGTCCCGGTCCTTGTTCGCTTGGCCGTAGAACAACTGCCCGATGAGCTGTTCCAGGACCACCGCCGACTGGGTCTGGGTGATTGTCGTTCCGGCCTTCAGGAACTCTTCGCTGCCGCCCGGGGTGAGGCCCACGTACTGTTCCCCGAGCAGCCCGGCGGTGTAGATGTTGGCTCCGCTGTCGTCGGGGATGCGGTCGTAGTGCTTATCGATGCGCATGACCACGATCGCGTTATAGGTGTTCGAATCGAACTCGACGGCCCCGACGCGGCCTATCGTCACCCCCGCCATCTTGACCGGCGAGCGCACCTTGAGTGCGCCGATGTTCTCGAACTCCGCGCGCACCTCGTAGAACGCGTCGTTGCCGAGGCTCGCGAAGCTCAGGTTGCTGACCCGCATCGCGAGCACGAACAGGGCGGCGAGCCCCAGGGCGACGAACACGCCTACCGTGATTTCTACGGCCTTCGATTGCAGCATCGAACCCCACCTCCCAAGCGTAATGGCCCTTATCCAGGCGATCAGATATACCACGCACGGTGCCACAATCGCGCTTTTTTGACCCCCTCACCCTAGCCCTCTCCCGGAGGGAGAGGGGATTTAGGAGCTTTATGAGCGTGGCCAGTAATTGACGATCAGTCGAACATGAGCGCCGTGAGCACGAAATCGAGCGCCAGTACGGCGAGGCTCGAATTCACCACGGTGCGGGTCGTGGCGCGGCTGATGCCTGCGGCGGTCGGGAGCGTGTCGTAGCCCTCGAAGACGGCGATCCAGGTCACGACCGCGCCGAAGCAGACGCTCTTGAAGACCCCGTTCAGCACGTCGTTTTGGAAATCCACCGCGGTCTGCATCTGCGACCAGAACGCCCCTTCGTCCACCCCGAGCAGCCCGACGCCGACAAAATAGCCTCCGTACACCCCCACGGCGCTGAAGATGGTCGCGAGCAGCGGCAGGGCCAGGACCCCGGCGAGCAGGCGTGGGGCGATCACCCGCCGCAAGGGGTCCACCGCCATCATCTCCATGGCCGCGAGCTGTTCGGTGGTTTTCATGAGCCCGATCTCGGCGGTCAGTGCCGAGCCCGCCCTTCCTGCGAACAAGAGGGCGCTGACCACCGGACCGATCTCGCGCACCAGCGACAACGCCACCATGATCCCGAGCGAATTCGCGGCGCCGAAGTCGACCAGGGTATTGTAGCCCTGCAGCGCCAGCACCATCCCGACGAAGAGCCCGGAGACCACGGTGATGACGATGGACAGGACCCCGACGGCATACACCTGGTAGAAGAGCGGGCGCACCCGATACAGGGACTCGGGGACCCCCAGGAGCGTGTAGGCCAGGAACACATGGGCGCGCCCGAGGCGCTCGCAGAAGCCGAGCGCCTTGCGTCCGAGCGCGCGCAGCGCCCCGATCATGTGCGGGGCCTCATGTTGACACAAGGGGCGCCGCCGAGCCCCCGTGGAGGTCCTCGGCGTAATCGGGGGCCGGGTAGTGAAAATGCACCGGGCCGTCGGGCGATCCGTCCAGGAACTGCCGGACCCATTCCGAACGGGTCTCGGCGAGCGTCTGGGGTGTGCCCTGGCCCATCACCCTTCCGCCCGAGATGACGTACAGATAGTCGGAGATCGAGGCGGTCTCCGCGACGTCGTGCGAGACCACGATGCTGGTGACCCCGAGCGCCTCGTTCATGCGCCGGACGAGCCGCAGCAACACGCCCAGGGAGATCGGGTCCTGGCCGGTGAAGGGCTCATCGTAGAGGATCATCATGGGGTCCAGGGCGATGGCGCGGGCCAGCGCCACTCGCCGGGCCATACCGCCCGACAGCGCCGCGGGCATGAGGTCGCGGGCGCCGCGCAGCCCCACCGCCTCGAGCTTCATGAGCACCAGGGCGCGGATGAGGCGTTGGGGCAGATCGGTGTGCTCGCGGAGCGGAAAGGCCACGTTGTCGAAGACCGAGAGATCGGTCAGGAGCGCACCGCTCTGAAACAGCATCCCGATGCGCTTGCGCAGCGCCAACAGCGCGGCGCGCGACAGGCTAGGCACCTCCAGCCCGTCCACCACCACGCTCCCGGAGCGGGGCCGGATCTGGCCCGAGATGATGCGCAAGAGGGTGGTCTTGCCGCAGCCGCTCGGCCCCATGATGGCCACGACCTTGCCGCGCGGGATCTCGAGGTCCACATGGTCGAAGATGACACGCTCGCCATAGTGGAAGGAGAGGTCGCGGATGCGTACCAGCGGTTGATCCCCAGGCGCCTCTTTCAAGCCTCCCCTCCTTGATGTCACAAAGGGCGTGATTCTCGGTAACTCGCACCCGAGCGTCAACCGAGTGGGCCGGGTGGCCTCCTGCGGCTCGCCACGCTATCCTAACGGATCCGGCTCTGGCGAACCGAGAGGAGACGACGCATGAACAAGAAGCTATGGCTGATCCCCGCGGTATTCATCGTAACGCCCCTAGCTGCGGCGGAGGGGCTCGTCATCGAGATGTACCACATCGACCGGGACGGCACCGGCGCGGCCATCGGCACGATCGCAGCGACCGACGGCCCGGGAGGTTTGGAGCTGCGGCCGGCCGTGGGCGGTCTGCCACCCGGGGCCCACGGTTTCCACGTACACGAGAACCCGAGCTGCGGGCCCGGCGAGAAGGACGGTGCCCCGCAGGCCGGCCTCGCGGCCGGAGACCATTACGACCCCGCGGGTACCGGGCGCCACGAGGGGCCGAGCGGCGCCGGGCATCGGGGCGATCTGCCGGTCCTGTCGGTCGGAGAGGACGGCAAGGCCAAGGGCACGGTCATGGCGACTCGGCTCAGGCTTGCGGACCTCGCGGGTCGCGCGCTCGTGATCCACGCCGGCGGCGACAATTTCTCGGATGAGCCCGAGAAGAACGGTGGTGGCGGGGCGCGCATCGCCTGTGGCGTCGCGAAGTAATGGCGGTGGGGACCGGGCCGGAGGAGGCAGCCGCGGCGCTCCCGGCCGCGGCCGATCCGCGCCTGCCCGCCCTCGCATCGCGGCGGGGTAGGGGGGAGTGGCTCAAGACCCTGCCGCTCTATCTCCTGCCGCAGCACCTCTGCTCGCGGCTCATGTACCTCGCCACCAGGGCGCGCTTCCGGCCCTGGAAGGACTGGCAGATCCGCTGGTTCGTCGCGCGCTATGGGGTCGATCTGGGCGCCGCGCAGACGGCGGAGACGGCCGCCTATCCGCACTTCAACGCCTTCTTCACCCGCGCGCTCCGCCCCGGGGCGCGGACTGTGGCCGGAGACTCGGACGCGGTGTGCTCCCCGGTGGACGGCACCGCCTACCACGCCGGGCAGATCGAGGCCGGGCGCCTGTTTCAGGCCAAGGGCCGCGACTATACCCTGTCCGAGCTCCTGGCCTGCGACTCGGGATGGGTGCCGCGCTTCATGGCCGGAAGCTATGTCACCCTCTATCTCGCGCCCCGGGATTATCATCGCGTCCACATGCCGATCGCAGGAAGGCTCGAACGCGCGATATACGTGCCGGGGCGGCTCTTCGCCGTCAACCCGCGCACCACGCGCGTCGTCCCGCGGCTCTATGCCCGCAACGAGCGCCTGGTGAGCCTATTCGAGACTGAGGCTGGACCCATGGCCATCGTCATGGTCGGCGCCCTGTTCGTCGGGAACCTGGAAGCGGTCTTTCCGATACCCCACGCCGGCCCAGGCCTGCGGGTCATGGACTACGACCGGCCGGGCACCACGCCGGTGTGGCTGGAAAAGGGTGCCGAGATGGGGCGCTTCAACATGGGCTCGACGGTGATCATTCTGTTCGGCCCGGGCGCCGTGTGCTGGGCGCCAGCGCTTCTCAGTCACAGCCGAGTGCGCGTGGGCGAATCGATAGGTATCCGGGGCAGCCGGGAGGGGCGGACAGAACCGGCTCGGCAGGCTGGGATGCGCGCGGGGAACCCCGCAGATGCACCTGGGCCGCGTACGTCGCACAAGGAACTCAAGGAAAGCAGGTCACACATTAAAGCGTGTAACCTGCCTTAAGCAGCACGGGGCTGGTTTCAACTAGAAGTTATCATCATGGGCACAAACGAAGAATCGACTATCAAAGCGGCTGGTCTCGCCATCAAAATCTCCGATGTCCGATCTATTGATGAATAGCGCCCTATTATCCGCGGTGTGCGTGCCGATCCAAAACCCCACCGGCAGCGCGCCACCGAAGCGCGTAATACGGTAGAACCAATCGCTGTAATCGGCAACCCTGCTCTTGCTGTCTTGGCAAAAAGCCATAGCACCCTCAAAGGAGTTAGGACCTCGGGTCCCGCTCATACAGAGCCTGGCCCCGACTTGAAAATAGCCGGGCTGGCAGGAAGCGGCCGGAAAGGCACCCGCTTGAACAGTCTGACCGAACACCCCAGTCAGGCTCAGGCATGTAGTAGCCACCATTGTCATCAACTTGCGTTTCATGATATGTTTCTCCACCCGTTAGCCTAGCTAACGGAAACTAGATTGAGAACGATGCTGATCGAGCCCTGCCATGGACTCTGTCAGCGTGGACAGAAAAGGCGGCTCCTTTTGCTGTCCCTTGGTGTCTCGCGATCACGGTCGATTGCGAGACGACGGTAGACTGCCTCTACCGTGCGCAGGTTGCTGGAAATGTCAGGTTTTCAGCAGCCTGCCAATCTTTCTCCCTCTATGAGCCGGCCCGGGCCGAGCGCCTGCTGCGCACCTGCCGGTCGTTCTAGTCCGCACGACCTCACTGCGCTTCCGGGTGCAACATGGCCTCGGCCATGGCGCGCACCGCCGGGTCTGCGTCGGACAGCGCCTGCTTGATCAGATCTACGCCATGCCTCGCAGGATCCAAACTTTGTAGGGCCATGACCCGAACGCCTGGGTCTTGGTCGCGCAAGGCCTGCTCGAGATAACTCGTCGCTTCGGGTCCGCCTTGCCTCACGAGGGCTTGGACGGCCTGCGCGCGCACCACCGCATCCTCGTCCGTGAGCGCCGCATTCAGCGCCTCATTGACGGCTCCTTGGTCCGCTCGGCCGCTCCCGACGGATCTTCCTAATCCTATGAGGGCCGAGAACGCCTGCAAGCGCAGGTTCGGGTCCTCGGACTGCGTGGTTTCGATGAGCGATTCGATGTCCGGCTGCTCGCTGGTTGCCGGGTTGGCGTCCGGCTGTCGCTCGTTTGCGGGAGAGGTCGTGTCCGGCGAGTGGGCGGCGGCATCGCCGCTTTCACCTACCAAGGCCGCGGACTTTTCCGCAGGTCCGCTGGCTTCCGGCATGGGGCCCGACACCGTGCCCAGTATCCAGACCTCCTCCGGTACCCCGGCGCGGCCGGCGGTGCTCGGTCCCTCGGGAAAGCGAAACATGAGTTGGGCCTCGCGACCCACGAGTCGCTTCAGCGCCTCTTGCACGGGAACGTCTTGGAGCGATACGGTGACCGCCTCCGCCATTGGTATGGTGTAGTGGAATCGGATGCCGGTCTCCTTTTGGATGGCGCCGAGCACTTCCGCGTAAGGCCGCTGGGTTGCCTCCAGGCTCAAGAGGCCGTCAGCGAAGCGCAGGCGCAATGTCGGCGATTCGGGGGCCTGTGATTCGAGGGCGTGGGATCCCGGATGCCGCGCCTGCGGCTCCGCGCCGAGGGAGGCTGCGGTCGCTGTCGACAGCCATGCCGTCACGAGCATCGCGCCGATCAGAATCGGGCGCCGCCCTTGCCTTCCAAGGCACAAGGTTTTCGAGAACGCGGCTTCAAGTAGCATAGTTGTCATAGGTCTTTATATCATTACTGTTAAATCGCGCTAGGCTCCTACAGGCGCTGTGCCTGTGCCTACGATTGAACCGACCGTTCGCCAATCGCGCTGCCGGCGGAATATCACAAACACCGTGCCACGGACGAAGTAAACAATTAGGATCTGCTGTGGCCCAGCGGTGGCGCGGGTTTTCGCGGGTCACCGCCGATTAGGCGTTGATGCCACGAAGCGCACGGGATTGTTTCAGGATGAAACAGTGAAGGTTCAGGTGTTCCAGTCTGAAACGTCCGTGTTGATCCGGCCGGCGTACGGGCATCGCGCGCCGGTCCGGCGTCGGATGGCGGGGATTAGCTCACAGGTCGGCTGTGAATTAATTCACAGACCCCCCGACGCAAAACTAGTACCTTAAGCGACGAAGACATAGCTCCCGGACCCAGAAGGCGAGCGATGCCGGACGAGAGCCGAATAGTCGTGAAAGGGGGCCCAAGTGATGGAAGCAGGATCGGTAAGTATTCTCGCGACGAATCGGCGAGGATACGCTGAAGCAGCGCCGAGTCCTGCACCCGAGCGTGCTATAGGCGTGGTGGGATCGGCAAGCGATCGGATCACTGGCGAGGTGCCCGGCGTGATCGGGGAAAGCGCCGCGATGCGGCGCGCCATGGAGCTGGCCAAGCGGGCCGCCGGCGCCGACATCACCGTGTTGCTGAGCGGTGAGACCGGGACCGGCAAGAGCCTGCTCGCCGGCTTGCTGCACCACCATAGCCTCAGGCGCGATGCTCCGTTCGTTGCCCAGAACTGCGGGGCCCTGCCCGAGGCACTGTTCGAGAGCGAGCTGTTCGGCTATCGGCGGGGCGCGTTCACCGGGGCCGTGCAGGACAAGGCGGGGCTGTTCGAGGCCGCCGATGGCGGGACGATCTTCCTCGATGAGATCAGCGAGCTCGGTCTGGCCGCGCAGGTCAAGCTCCTGCAGATCCTGCAGGAAGGGGTTTTACGGCGCCTCGGTGATACCCGATCCCGTTCGGTCGATGTACGCGTCATCGCAGCGACCAACAGGGACCTCTGCGCGGAGATCGAACGCGGCTACTTTCGCGAGGACCTCTATTATCGGTTGAACGTCGTCTCCATCGTGGTCCCGAGCCTGCGGGAACGGCCCGAGGACATCCCCCGCCTGGCGTCGCACTTCCTCCACAAGCATGGTTCGCGGATCAATCCAGGGGTGGGCCGGATCGGCCCAGCGGCGCTCGGCCTCCTGTGCACATACGATTACCCAGGCAACGTCCGGGAGTTGGAGAACCTCATCCAGCGGGCCCTGTTGTTCACCACGGGCTCTTGTATCGAACCCGGCGAGTGGTTTCCCACGCGAGGGCGTGGCGGGCAGGCCGCGACCGGTTCAAGTCTAGCGAGCCTCGAGCACCACGCGGTCATGAAAGCCGTCGATCTGCACCGGGGCAACCTGACCCGCGCGGCGCACGCCCTCGGCATCAGCAGGACAACCTTGTGGCGGCGCATAAAGGGCTATCGTTCGTCGTTGTTTGTCGGTTAGGTGCGCAGAGCCGGTGAGCGCAGCGGGTCCCGGGAGGACTGCGCCGTGTGTCGCGCGCCGCGAGCGCTGGTCAGAGCCACTTGTTGCCTTGTTCCTCGGCATGGTTCCCGAGCTCGGCGAAGTCGAACAGCCGGGGATCGAGCAGATGCGAGGGGATGGCGAAGGTAGAATCCATGCCGCCTCAGGCATTCTGCTGAAGATTTATTTGGTCGACGAGAAGGGGCACTCCCGACGGCTCCACGTTGCCGCTCGCCGCTCAGTCGACCGGATGTGAGCTCGCGCGGTGCCCGTTGGAAAGCGGCGTGAGCGCGTAAACAAGCACACCCACCACCGCCATGGCGCACACGATCATCGCGCCGGCGGGAAAATCCCAGCGGGCAGAGGCCATCAAGCCCAACACATATCCAGCAGCTCCGACGCCGTAGCCCAGCCAGAGGGGGGACCAGCCGGTAGCCAGCCGGCTAGCCAGCGCGGGCACGATGAGACTCGCAAAGACCAGATACACGCCCACCAGTTGTACGGACACGGTTACGATCGAGGCAAACAGCAGGTAGAAACCGAGCCGGCCCAGGCGCTCGCCGAACCCGAACCAGAACGCCAGCGCAACCGCGCTCAGCACCGCGGCCGGAGCGAGCTGCCCGGTGCCCACCCATAGGATCTGGCCGACCAGCAGGTCCTGCAGATGCTCACCGCCGTGCGGATTGCCGGCGAGAAGCAGAATGCCGAGGCTCGCCGCCAGCACAAAGGCGACGCCGATGGTGCCCTCCTGCACATCCGGCCAGAAGCGCTCGGACAGGCGCAGCGCCAGCGCACCGGTAAACGCCGCGCCGAAGGCCGCGACTTGTACCGCCATTCCCTGCGGCTCCCAGCCGAAGAGGTCGGCGGCGATCACGCCCAGCCCCGCGATCTGGGCGATAGCGAGATCGATGAACACGATGCCGCGCTTCAACACCTGCTGCCCGAGCGGGACATGCGTAGAAAGCACCAAGAGACCCGCCAAAAAGGCCGGGCCCAGGATGGACAGATCCACGCTGCTCACGACGATGCTGCCGCAGCCAGCAGGCGATGAATCGTGTCGTCGAACAGGCTGAACAAGTCCCTGGCCTGCTCGGTGCCTCCCACCGTACCCGGTAACATCACGGCCGGGATCTTGGCTTTCTCGGCTAGATATTCGGAGGGTCGCGCATCGTTGTAAGCAGTACGGATGATGAGCTTCGCCGGATCCTTTTGCAGCGTCGTCAGCACCGTCTCCAAATGACTTACACTCGGCTCGATTCCGGGCTTGGATTCCAGCGTCGCCACCTCGCGCAAACCCAGCCACTGGAAGAGATACACCCAGTATTTATGCTGCGCCACGACCGTAATGCCCTTGAGCGGTGCGGCCTGTTTCTCCCAGCGCGCGATGGCGGCCTGCCAGCGCGCAGAAAAATCCTGATGGCGGGCTCGATATTCGGCGGCATGATCCGGATCGAGCTGAGCCAGACGCTCGGCTAGAGCCACTGCTACGCGCGCGATATTGCGCGGATCGGTCTGGATGTGCGGATTACCCTGCGGATGCACATCGCCTGCAGCCCGGTCCAGCACTGTCGGCATCTCGAGGCGTGGCACCAGCAAGGCCGCTTCCAGATAGCCTGGCGTGTACGGCTGGATTCCGGTATTACCGGACTGGCGCAGGAGGATCGGCAGCCAGCCGACCTCCAGCTCAGCGCCGGTACAGATCAGAAGATCGGCCGAACGCACTTTGGCGATCAAGCTGGGGCGGGCCTGGATGCGGTGCGGATTCTGCAAAGCCGTCGTAGCCGTGTAGGCCTCGATCCGATCCCCGCCTAGCGCTTCTGCCAGCGCGGCCCATTCGGGTTCGCAGGCAAACACTTTCATCGCAGCCAGCGCCGGTTCGGCAAGCAATGCGATTGCGAACGCAATTAGCGAAACAACGCTCCTTTTCATGGGATGACTCCTTAAAACTGGTGGGCGCCGTGGCTGCCCAGGCTGTGCACGTACTGCAGGATGACTTGCTGGTCGCTTTCGTTATCCGTCAACTCCTGGTAGGCAAATTGCCACCGAAAGCGGCTGAATTCGCTCGGGTTGTAATCCAACATCACGCTGTACTTGCTGGGATCGTGATCGGCATCCGGCAGCGTCTCTGCGTTGTCGCCAAGATCGAGATGCGCCGAGTGCAGCCACTCGCCGCGCAGGCCGGCGCGCCAACGCGGCTGGAATTGGTATACCGCCTGGAGGTAGCCACCCAACTGGTCGGAGGAGTAGCCCGAACGGTTCGCGCCCCCCGACGCGCCCTCGGCGTCGTAGGTCAGCATGCCGTGTTCGTCTCGCCACAGAAGCTCTCCCTGCAGCTTGAAATTGCGGTAGCTGGGATCGCCGTTGGGCGCCCATTTCCAGACGAAGTCTGCGGCGTACACGTAGCTGTCGCCCTCAAACAGATTGAGAACCTCCACGTTGTCGAGATCGACAGCGGCAGATCCCCGATCCTTGGGCCAGGCACCGAGCCAGGAGAGCCCCGCGCGATAGCTGTGGCTAGCTCCAATGTCGCCGCCCACATGAGCGAACAGGCCGGCCGCGCCGATGCCGTTCTTGTTGCGGTCGTTGGATGTGAAGTCCTTGCCCCGCCCCAGTTCAGCGCCGAGCTCAAGGAACGTATCGGTAGGCGCCACCCAACGCAGTTGCACGCCGTCCTCGCCGTGATTGCCGGCGGCCTCGGTGCCAAGCAAGGCCTGATAGGCGATGGGGGCATCGAAGAAATCCCAGGCGTGCTGGTGGATCTCATTCAGGTAACCGATGGCCGTGAAAAAACGGCCGCCCTTGACGGTAAATCCGTGACCCAGCCCGAGGGTCTGAAAGTAGGCCTCCTCTACGGCCACCTCCCCGCCCGGTTCCAGTGCAATCGCGGCGGTACCATAGAGGTAGGGATCGATCGAGGCACTTAAAGCCAGCTCGCTTTCGGCCAGGCTGAAGCCCCGCTTTTCGGGGCCGATCTCGCCGGCCGAGAAGAACCCTGGCAACAAACGTGTCCCGTCCGGCGCATGCGTGTAGGTACCCTCGAGGATCTGGGAAATGGCCGGGTTGAAAGCATTGGCGGCGGTCGGGGCAGTGCCCTGTGCAGGTTCGGCGGTCGGCGCAGGCGTCTCCGCAGGCGCAGCCGTCTCCGCAGCCGGAGTCTCCTGGCGAGCCTCCAACTCCTCGATTCGATTTTCCAAGGCTTCGATGCGGGTCTCGTAGGCCTGTCTCATCTCCCGCATTTCAGTGCGGGTTTGCTCCAATTCCGACTGCCCTGCCGTTGCAGGTTGAACGACGCCGGGCAGGCTGGCTAGGCCCAGCGCCAAGAACGTGCGTTTGTACATGCCGATTCCTCGCTAGCTAAAACCTAACAGGCGCAGGCCCCTTCGGACCCGCGGTGTTTGATTCAGATCAAGCGAGGCGTGGAGGCGCGCGTATCTGGTAGTGAAGGCGGCAGCGAACTAAGACGCTGCCCGGTATGACGGCCGAAAAAAGGCGATCGAATTCAAGGGCGCCAAACGCGGCCGGGTCGGACTTGAGCGCGCCGTCCAGGTTATGGTAGCCCAGGCACTGATGACAGACCGAGCGTTCAGGGGTATCGCCCTGGCTGGTGCCGGTCTTTCCATCCTCAAGATGCGAAAGCGCGTGCAAGGCCGCGCCTTGCGTCCCAACGACCAGGAACAGGGCAAGCAGCCCGTGGACCAGGAATCGCAGCTCAGTTTGCTTCATCGATAAGCGACGGACTGGTCGCCCGCGCCTCGACAGGGCGAGAACGCTGGGCCCTTGCAGATCAGTGTCAGTGCGTGACACGGGCAGTACTCATCATCCAACATAGGCTCGATGGTCTCGCTTCCCGACTCATCTTGCAAATAGGCGAGCAGGGCCGAGGCGCCGAGCATCGCCTTCACCGGCCCTCTTCCCGTTCGGCCTCTCGCCGGCGCTCGGTCAGCTACCCGGGGCGAGGGCTTACGACTTAAGCCCGAGGAACTTTTTGATGTGCTTGGCCAGATCATCGTCAATTTCATTATGACGCGGAACAGGTTGTTTTTACTCCGTCGTAGGATTGATGTAGATGTCATGACGAGCCCCGTGCCGATGAAGCACGCAGCCCTGTCGCGTGAGTTGCCGAATAAGCTCACCGCGCTTCACAAGGCGATGGCTTTCGTCTGGTAGTGCGCCGGGACATCTTCCATGACCATCATACGATAGGCGTCTTTCAGGTTCTCTTCTAACTCTTCAAGGGTTGCACCTTGGGTCATGACCTCGGGATGTTCGAGCAACTTGCCGACCCAAAATTGCTCGCCCTTCCAATACACCATCGTCAGACGGTATTCCATAGGTCCTCCAAGAACATCTAGAGTGACAGTACAGATTATAGAGGCGTTTGATCGCAGTGGCCCGCTGCTTGCGGCTGGACCGCATCAAGAGCCCCTCGCGCCGGTGAACGCGTCAAGGCCAGTAAGCGTAGGGTGCGCTGTGCGCACGCGGATTATTCGTTGAGTTCACCATAGCCGCCTTGGGTTCGAGCCACGGCAGTACCCGCCCAGTCGTTTGGATACAGACCGAGCCGGACATAACGGTGAAACGTCGAATACGGCCAATCACGGACTTCGGCGACGAGCCCATGCTTGACCGGGTTGTAATGAACATAATCCA
>JACCXJ010000044.1 GCA_013697045.1 Gammaproteobacteria bacterium
GGGTTTTGGAAGGTTGATGCCGACCACCTCTACCGGCAATAACGCCGCGTGAAGCGGTTCGGAATGTGCGACGAACGCCTGATGGAACACCTGTTGGCGGGCGGCGTAGAGCCGCGGCGGCTTGGCCGGTGTGCACCGCCGCTTCCTCCTGGTTCCTCAATGGAGTGTCGTTAGGCGCAGCGTTTGGTAGGAGTCACCGAGACACCTCGAAAAGAGATCGTTCGTATCTCTCCTCCAGCGTCCGGCGTACCCGCTCCGTGCCGGTCCAGACCTGCGTTTGCTCCTCGACGGACAGCTCCTCGAGGTACTTCCGGTTGGCGCGAATACGTCCGTCGAACGCGAACAGACTCGAGTTTCCCATCCAGTGGTTGAACGCTCCTACCGGGCGCATGACGTCCTCGTCCGGCAATCCGAGACGCTGAAAGATTTCGTGAAATATGCGATTAGACTGCTGGTGCAGTAGGGTACGGGAAGAGCGGGGACGCCGGCAAGTGCGCTCGCCCGCAGCACGCGCGAATGGTATCCGTTGTAAACGGAGATCGCGGCCTTCGCATCCATCTTAGCGTTCTTCTTGCTCGACAGGACGAACCCGCGGGGATCACGAATTGTGTGCAAGACCAAGTCCACCGGTCTACCTGAAGCTGCGACGGCAAGAAATCGATGCAGCGACTTTGTGCCGTCGAGAAAGATGTCCTTACCTGTCGTTTCGCGTACAAGCGACGCAAACGTGTCAAAGGAGTCGAAAAACGGACGGTCGCTGAGCACCACACCGGCTCTCAGAGACGCCGCGGCGCAAAGGTAAAGAACCCTGCCATTGAGCCAAGCGCCGCCGAACCACTTAGGGGCGACCGGGAGGAAGGTCGAGTAGCCGCGCTCAGGAATCCTCCGCCTCACTTCTGACCAAAATGCGCAACGACTGACTTTTTCGCGACAGCCGCATACCTGATCGTACATGAGGGTGGGCAGGGTATCGGCCAGCGACGCTACCCGCGAGTGATTATTCAACAGGAGACTCACCAGCGTCGCGCCATGGTAGTTTGGGGCCAGCTGGAAGATGAGCCCGGTCTTAGTCAATCGCGACATCACTCGCAGAGCGACTTGAACACCATCTCGTAGCAACCCAGACTCGTGGCTCGCTTTCCTCAATGAGCTCGAACCCCCCCGCAGTGATGTAACCGCTTGTTGGCGGCGAGCAGGGTCTTGAGCGTCCGCCGACCGCTGATGGTCAGATTCTCGCGGTGCGCCAGCAAGGTGTGCATGGCGGCGAATTGCTGGGTCGGTGAACCGTTGGAGACACCTTTTCCAGGGTGTTCATGTGATAATCGTCGCAATCTTCAGACGCCCGCCGACGACAGTCCCGCTCGCTTCGGCCGAGACGGCAGGATCAGAAGTAGCGTTCGCTTACCAGAATCACGTCGCCTGGCTGGACGACCGTGGTTTTGTCTCCGCGCGCCTCAACGGTGTTTCCCTCAACTGTACGCGTAATTGTATAGTAATCCGTCTCGGCGCGATAGGTGAAACCGCCAGCTATTGCCACGGCGGTGAGCACCGTCATTCCTTCTACGTATGGAAACTGCCCCGGCTGGCGAACCTCCCCCAGGACGAAGAATGGTCGGAACTGCGCCACCTGCACCGAGATGCTAGGGTTGACGAGCAGATTGCCTGATTCCAGCCGCTGCGCGATCTCTTTCTCGAGCTCCGTCACGGTGCGGCCACGCGCCTGCACCTGATTGATGAGCGGCATCGAGATGAAGCCGCTGCCATCGACAGTGTACTCGCCGGACATATCCTCTTGGCCGAACACCACGACGCGCAGACGATCGCCGCTATCCAGACGGTACGGCCCCGCCTCGGGAAGCGGCACCGCTGCGGCGCGCATGGGCGAACACGACCCACAGGCAGCAACGATCAGAGCGACGCTCACAATAAGGACCATGGACGTGATGAATTTTCGCATTGGTCAATTAGTCTCCTCAATGAGTCGCGCTTTGGCGGCCCTCTAATGCCTTTGAACCACACTCACGGTAAATCCAACAACAACGGTGCATATGGACTCTTGCGGAACTCCAACTAACAGTCAACTAACAGATTATCCATACTTGCCCTTCCATTGTTCCACTGCCCCTGCTCCTTCCTCTTCTCGCAACACCCTACCGCCCCTGTGCTGACGGCCTGCACCAGGCCGGCCCCCGCCAGGCCCTAATCAGCCCACGAGAAAGTTTCGAGAGGGCTATGTCAGATCAGCACGTGCCGCGATCTCGGCTCCTGATAAGAACGGTAACGGATTCAAGACGCCTTTTCCGCTAGATCCGGAACAGCGCACCAAGGAAGACCGTGTTACTCGTGAAATCCCCTCCCTCAGCATCGGAGCCGAGGCTAAGATAACCGTAACTCAGATCCAGATTGATGTATCGATTCATCAGGTATTTCGCACCGAATCCCGCTCGGACGTAGGTGTCAGAACGGTCTATGTCCTGATAATCCTCGTCGCTGACAGAAACCGCTGCTTGAAGCAACAGGTTGCGCAACAGTTCATGATCGACCGTCACTCGGCCCGCCGTCTCAAAAATCGCGGCCGACCCGCTCTGAGTAGTTTCTATGACTTCTCCTCGAGTGATCGAAGCGGAAACCGTCGTCAGGCCCGTCGGGTTCCAAGTGAGTGACGCGCGACCGGCGACATCCCCGATGGTGTCAAAACCGGGATCGTCGTAGTCCTGCGATCGATAACCGATCGCCACGTCGCCAAACAGAACCGCTGTCACATCAAAATCGGTTCCGACTTCTATCAAGTACCCTTGCGAGTCTCGATCGACCGGGTTGCTGCCACAGCATAGGTCATCGTATCGCCGATAATCTACTTCTCCTCTGGCAAATGCCGTGTATCCCGGCATAAACTCATAGCCCATCTTGAGGTTACCGGCATATATCGCGCGGTCGCGATCGTCGTAAATGATAATTCCACCATCTTCTGTCCCTACATTATCATAACCAAGCCTGTCCACCTCTCCACCCGATTCCAGGAGGAAACGACCGAGCCATTGCTGATAGTTCAGAAATACCGAGCTGACATCGAAAATCTCGGGTTCGACGGCCAGCGAGCCGCCTTGGCTTCGGACATCATCCGGCGAGCCACGCCCCTGGTGCAATCGGTCATAGCTAACGCCGGCCCGAAGTTTGGCCCTTTGTGTAATATCCAGCCGGCCATTGGTGCCAACGGAGAAATCCTCAAAATCCTCTTCCGTCTGATCGGCGTAACGCCCGATTGCGGCCTTGGCGTACAGGTCAAATGCGTGCCTAGACCAATCGGACGTCACGTCGACACGCGGGCTTATCAAAGTGATGAAATCATCTGTTTCGTCGCTGTCGGTAGCAAAGATATTATCGTTGTAGAATTCCTGCAACCCCAAGCGCGGATTAATGAAAAGACCGCCAGCGTGCACACCTAGCGGGTCGAGCTCCGGGCGCGGTCGGTTCGTGACCGTCTCGCCGCGCTCGGGTTGAGGACGAAAGGCCGCCCGTTGGTCCCGCGCGAGCTGTTCCGTTGGCGTTTGTGCCAGTGCCACTTCGTAATACGCTAGCGAAACGAGTGTGATGATAGCCAAAGAGAAGTTGATTGCACGCTGTTTGTCCGACATGTCTTCAGACCCTGAAAGAGGATTAGGATGTTTCCGCCCGCCTATACTATCTGCGCTCATAGTCCCGTCGCTCCTTAGTGCCATTGGTAAACCGCCGGTTATTCCCCATAAGGATCCCACACCCGACGACACGCTGAGCGCGCGCGGAGTCAGTTCAGACGCGTCGACCGCCATCAAACGAAGGATAAGAAATTCAACGAGGTCTGTCAAGAAGGATGGCGGTTTACCCTGCTGACGATGTGGCCAAGGTGTGCCTTGGGAAGATGGAGGCGCTCCACCTCGGGCGGTCCTGGTGCCGTTTTGGGGGCTCAGTTGCAGTCAGAAAGGCGGTATGCGGGGTGTGGGTCGAAGCGTCAGATGCGCCCGGTAGTCCTCCCGGTAGATGGTATCAATGGGTGGGCAGCTCGAACCCCGTAAACAATGCCTCGGCCTCTTCCCGGGAACGAGCGGTGGCGGCCGCCTCTACCACCGCGCGCGTGAGGTGAGGGGCGAAGCCCTCGATAAAATCGTACATATAGCCGCGTAGAAAGGTCCCTTTTCGAAACCCGATCCGGGTCACGCTGGGCTCGAACAGGTGCCCGGCGTCGAGCGGTATGAGGTCCTGGTCGGTCCTGGGATCATAGGCCATGCCGGCAATGATCCCGACACCCAGACCGAGCTTCACATAGGTCTTGATGACGTCGGCATCCACCGCCGTCAGGACCACGCGTGGCGCGAGGCCATGCCTCTGGAACGCCTGGTCCAACTGCGAGCGGCCGGTGAACCCGAACACATAGGTGATGACCGGGTAGCGAGCCACCGCCTCCAGCGTGAGCGGCGTCGCCTCGGTGAGGGGATGCCCGTGTGGGACGAGGATGCTGCGGTTCCACCGGTAACAGGGGAGCATCACGAGGTTGTCGAACAGCTCCAGGGCCTCGGTCGCGATCGCAAAATCGACCTGGCGGGTCGCGGCGAGGTCCGAGATCTGCGTCGGGGTGCCCTGGTGCATGTGCAGGGCGACCTCGGGATACTTCGCGATGAAGGCCTTGATGACGGGCGGCAGCGCATAGCGCGCCTGGGTGTGGGTCGTGGCGATGCTCAAGGTCCCGTGCCGGTGGTCCTTGAAGTCCTCGGCGATACGGCGGATGGTCGCGACGTCGGCCAGTATGCGGTCCGCCACTTCCAGGACGGCCTGGCCCGCCGGCGTGACCTCGGTCAGATGTTTTCCGCTGCGGGTGAACACCCGCAACCCGAGCTCCTCTTCCAGGAGCTTGATCTGCTTGCTGATCCCCGGTTGCGAGGTGAATAGGCCCGCGGCCGTGGCCGACAGGTTGAGGTCGTGGCGCGCGATCTCCACGAGATAGCGCAGCTGTTGGAGTTTCATCGCCCGACCCTTAGTTCACTCGGGCTATAAGGGTATAACAAAAGTATTCGTTATTGATATAGACCGTGCGCGCCGTGCATCGTCAGCTCAAGGGACCGGCAACGTGCTGGTGGGGTTGGTGATCGGGGTCTTGGTGACCCTGTCCTCGGTGGGTGCCGGCGCGCTCGGTGCGGCCGCGCTGTTCTTCTTGTGTCCGCGGCTGCCGAGTGTCGATCGTCGGCAGCGACCTGTCGGAAGGTCGCCAATCGGAAGATCAAGGTAAATGAGCCGTACCGGCCGGTTCACACCGGCCGCTACGGCGTTGGCCCGGCGCGGAACCCTAGCCCACCGCTTCCCTCGAACGGCGTCGGCTCGCGATGATGGCCGCCATCCGGTCCTTGAGCATCAGCTTCTGCTTCTTCAGGTTCTCCAGCGATACGTCATCGAGCGGGAGGGACCCCTCGTTGGCCTGATGGACCTGGTGTTTCAGACCGTGGTGCTTCTGGTACAGACGCTTGAACTCCTCATCGCTGGAGAGGAGCTCTTGCACGATTTCTTCATCGGATTCAAACATCTCGCCCCCTTTACTGTGTTGTGCCGGATCGCCGGTGCCGACGCCCCGCAACCACGACCTGCCGCCTCCCACGCCATCCGCGGTGCTTAAAGCCGTCACCGGCACCGGTAGTTTCCGCGAAGCGATACCACCTTTTCAACCGTAGTCCAGAACGGCGACGATCACAAGGCGGGTACGACGCCGCTCCCGCTCCGCGCGAGCCCCGGGCGAAGGGAGACTGCCGCCAGCCCACCCTGGTTCAAAAAAGAAACCCGCCTGACGCGGGTTTCTTTACGGCGCGGAGGTGACCTGGTTCTAAGCCGGCTGCAAGACATAGCCCCGCAGCGAAAGGGCGAAGTCCTCCAAGGCCTTGATCCCCGTGCTCTCCGCCTGCCGACACCATTCCTGAAGCGCGTGCAGGAGGCTTTCCTGGGTTGCCGCGCGTTCCTTCCACAACTGCTGCAGCTCCTGCTTGAACCGATAGACCACCTGCAGCGCCTGGCTATGCTCCAAGGCCCCCTGCAGACGGTGCCTGGCATGCTCATCCAGACGCGACTCCTCACGCGTGATCAAGCGTCGGGTATGTTTCAGCATGCGCCGCGCCGGGCCCTCGGCCTTGCGCAACTCCTCCCTGTGGACGCGGCGGACCACTTCGCGTGCGTAACGCGCCATGACGTGCAGATGGCTGGTGACGATCGCGGTCACCGTCTCGCAGTCGACCAGGGCCTTGCCGGGCGCGTAGGCCGGCCGCGGTGCCAGCTTCTTGACCCGCGCCAGGCCCAATAACTCGAAAGTGCGGATATACATCCAGCCGACGTCGAGCTCCCACCACTTGTTGGACAACCTGGCCGAGCTGGCAAAGGCGTGATGGTTGTTGTGCAGTTCCTCCCCGCCGATCAGGATCCCCCACGGGCAGATGTTGGTCGAGGCGTCGCCGCACTCGAAGTTGCGATACCCCCAATAGTGGCCGAGACCGTTGACCACGCCCGCGGCCCAGACCGGGATCCACAGCATCTGGAGCGCCCAGATGGACAAGCCGATGGGACCGAACAGAACCAGAAGCAGCACCAGGAGGCCGCTGATGCCCCATTTGGTGTGCGCCGTGTACAGGTTGCGCTCGATCCAGTCGTCGGGCGCCCCGAAACCGTACTTGTCGACGGTCTCCTGGTCCGCGGTCCCGACCCGGTATAGCTCGGTGCCTTCCAAGAGGACCTTGCGGATCCCGTAGATCTTCGGGCTGTGGGGATCGTCGGGGGTCTCGACACAGGCGTGGTGCTTGCGATGCACGGCCACCCATTCGCGGGTGACCATCCCGGTGGTCAACCACAGCCAAAAACGGAAGAAGTGAGACACGGCCGGGTGCAGGTCGAGCGCGCGGTGCGCCTGATGCCGATGAAAAAACACGGTCACCGAGACGATGGTGATATGCGTCAGTATCAAGGCCAGCGCGACATACCCCCACGCTGATAATTCCAACAAGCCCATGGATAAGATCCTCCTGCAACGAGCCGAACGAAAGTAGGGTGTGAGACGGATTGCATGGTAACCGACAATCCGGGCGAGATCCATGGGCGGCGAGATCCATGGGCGGACCGGGCGCTCGCGGTCCCTCAGCACACCGAGTCGCGTAGCCGGAGATGGCCATGCTCATCGACCGTGGCGTGCCATCCACGCGCCAGGTAGGTGGTCGAGCCGGGGTCTGCGATGATGGCCGGCGCGGGGAGCCCTTGTCCCGCGGTGAGCGCGTCGCGCTGGAAGACCGGCACGGGAGCGCCGACCCCGTACACGGTGATCCAACGCGTGGGGCTTGCGGGGTGTCCCGAGGGGGGCTGCGCCAAGCTCAGTCGGGCGGCCGGTCCGCGCAGCGCCACCCGGAGGTTGACGAGCTCGACCGGGGTCCCGAGGCGATGGCCGTAACGCCGTTCATGGGCCTGGTGGAAGGCGTCGAGGGCGCGCCCGACCGAGCCCTGCCAGACCATGTTGAGGGTATGGGCCTGACCCCGATAGCAGAGATCGAGACTGGGATACGCGTGGAAGCCGCGCAGTCCCATCCCCTCGCCGGCCATGGCCGCCAGGCCCTGTTCGGCCAAAGTACGCAGGGCAACCCCGATCTCCCGGCGCCGGGCGGGGGTGAGGACACCCGAAAGCGTCCGCGATAACTGGCGCCCGCTGGGTGCGGCGAGCATCCCGAGCGCCGAGAGGACCCCGGCGTCGCGCGGCACCAGGGTCTCCCGGATCCCCAGGGCACGCGCCAGATCACAGACGTGCAACCCGCCGGCACCGCCGAAGCAGAAGAGCGGAAAGCGGCGCGGATCCAGTCCGCGATGGAGCGAGATCACCCGCAAGGCATTGGCCATGTGCTCGTTGGCGATGGCGACGATACCCAGGGCGACGTCCTCGATCACGGGCATCCCGAGGCGCGCCGCCAGCCGGCCGACGGCGGCGCGCGCCGCCCCGACATCCAAATTCACCGAACCCGCGAGCTTGCTGTCCGCCGGCAAGCGGCCGAGCACCAGGTTCGCGTCGGTCACGGTCGGCTCGCCCCCGCCGCGGCCATAGCACGCCGGACCGGGGTCCGCCCCGGCCGAGGCCGGCCCGACCCGCAGGAGCCCGCCGGCATCGGCGTACGCGATCGATCCACCCCCCGTCCCGATGCTATGGATGTCCACCATCGGGACCGCCACGGGATAGGGCCCCAGGCGCCCCTCGGAGGTCAACACCACCTCCCCATCGACCAGCGCGACGTCCGTGGACGTCCCGCCCATGTCGAGCGTGAGGAAGCGCTCGTGGCCGACGCCTCGGGCCACCGCCCGAGCCCCCATGACCCCGCCCGCCGGCCCGGAGAGCAGGAGGTGCACCGCCCGCCGTGACGCCGCCGCGGCCGAGAGCGTCTCCCCGGCGCTCTGCATGACCGCGATACGCGTCGCTGGCAGCGCACCCGCGAGCCGTTCGAGGTAGCCGTGGATCTTCGGTCCGGTGTAGGCGTTGAGCCAGGTGGCGATACCCCGCTCGTACTCCCGGCGCTCCGGCAGCACCTCGGAGGAGCGGGACACGAACACCCCCGCGGGCAGGGCGGCCTCGATCGCGCGTTCCTGACTGGGATCGAGATAAGAGAACAGGCAGTCGATGGCCACCGCCTCGGCCCCAAGCGTACGCACCGCGGCCGCGAGCGCCACCAAATCCTCTTCGGTGACGGGATCGAGGACATCCCCATCGGCGCCGATGCGCCCTCCCGCCTCCAGGCACAGCTCCCGCGGCACGGGCGGTGCGCAGGGGCTCGGGCAGAGATCATAGAGATCGCGCCTGGCCTGGCGCCCAATCGTCAAGAGATCGCGGAACCCGCGGTTGGTCACCAGGCAGGTCCGCGCGCCCTTGCCCTCCAAGACCGCGTTCGTGGCTACCGTGGTCCCGTGGATGATGCAGAAGCCCGCTTCCGACAGGCCCAACGCCTCGATGCCCGCCAGGATGGCGCGCTCCGGCGCCTCGGGGGTCGAGAGGACCTTATGAACCCGAAAACCGCGCCCATCATAGGCCACGAAATCGGTGAAGGTCCCCCCGGCATCCACGCCGACCACAAGCGTGCGTTTCCCCGGTCGCGTGCGATCTGCCTTGGTCATCACCTCTTGCTCTTGCCGGATCATGCGACCGGCAGGCAACGCCTAACCCGACCGGAGCGGTTCAAGAGACGAGATATCACACACGACGCCGGTAAGCCTCAGCGGCCCAGGCGGGCAGCGAGGTGTCAGTCGGAGAAATCACCACGCCAGAGCGCCGAGAGGAATTGCCGGTAGGGCAAGACAGTGACATCTTCGACTTGGCGGCTGCGCGCCTCCAGACTGACGCACAGGTAGCGTTTGAGCTTTCCTTCCTCGGCCAGTGCGCGTAGCGACCTCAGGTCCTGTGCCGCGACGTTTTCTTTGGCCTTCACCTCGATGGCCGTGTGGTCGCCCACGATGCAGTCCACCTCGAAGCCGGAGGTCGATCGCCAATAGCAGAGCGGCTGGCCGGAGACGTAGTCTCGGTAGCTCATCAGCTCGTGGAGCAGATAGGTTTCGAACGCTTCGCCGTACTCGGAGGAACCGCGCCGCGCAACGCGCCCCTGAAGTGTGGCCGCGACGCCCACGTCGAAGAAATAGTACTTGGAGGACACCAGCGGTTTACGTTTCTTGGATTTCTGCCAGGCCGGTAGCTCATGGATCAGGAGCGTGTCCTTGAGGATCTCGAAGTATTCGTAGACGGTGGTGCGGGCGACCTGGGCGTCGTTGCCGACGTTGGTGAAATTCACGATGGTGCCGTTGCAGTGTGCGGCCACGCGCAGGAAGCGGCTGAACGCGGGCAGGTTGCGGGTGGCGCCTTCGGCGGCGATCTCCTGTTGGAGGTAACTCCCCGCGTAGGCTTGGAGATCGGCCCTCGGGTCGTCGGAGAAGTAGATGGACGGCAAGAGGCCGCGCGACAATGCCCGATCCAGATCGAAGCGCTGGCCGAGCTCGTGTGAGGTCAGCGGGTGCCAATGCAGTGTCCGGGCGCGACCGCCGAGCAGGTTGACCCCACCGCGCCGCAGCTTGCGCGCGCTCGATCCGGTAAGCAGGAAGCGGACGCCGCGTTCCTCGATGAGTCGATGGACTTCGTTGAGAAGGACTGGCAAGCGCTGGATCTCATCGAGTACCACGATCGGGTCTTGTGGCCCAATCTCCTCGGCTAGACGTCCGGGCCGGTGACTGAGCGCCAGATACACCGTCGAATCCAACAAGTCGTACACGCGTGCGTGTGGTAACGCGTGCCGCACCCAGGTGGTCTTACCGGTCTGACGAGGGCCGAATAAGAAGTACGACTTCTTGCTGAGAAGCGCCGCGAGGTCCACCGCGCGTTTGACGATGGGGGCGGGGTCTGAGGGTGCTGTCGCCATGGTCGTCATATATCATGATATTTGACGACAGAGGCGTCAATGGCCGACCTCACCCTGTGAACAACTTGGACAGACAGCCGCTCTCGGCGAAGCCATCGATGGTGACGGCTATCGCGCACCACAACCCAACGCCTCAATGCCCGCCAGGAGGGTGCGCTCCGGCGCCTGGCCAGCTAGGGAAGATCTGCAATAACCGCAACCGCTGTCAAGTGCTGGGACCTGGACGCCGTCTGGGACCTGGACGCCGTAAGGACTAGACCGAAAGGACTAGACCGATGGGATGGAAGGCTAATCAGTTGGATATTGTAATCTGACCTAATCTGACCCCTATTCGTCGCTTTCCGGCAGGTGTTTCAGAGCCCATGAATTGCGATACTCCGAAAGCTCGGACTTCCCGGTCTCCGGCCCTCGTCGAAGACGACATAGAGGGTTCCCGACCGCGCCTCAGCAAACACTGCCTCCGGCGCAACGCGTTTGCCCAGTTTCATCCGCGAGAAGCGGACCGCCTCGATCTCCTCCGGTTGCGCGGCAGCCGTGCCGGTCCACCAGTACAGACGGGAGTCCCCCTTGCCACCGGCCGGTCCCGCGAGAATGACGAAGCGTTGCCGCTCCGGCCAGAGCTCGATGCTGCGGATCCCGCGCCCAGCGAGGTCGAGCAACAACGGTTGGCCGAAGCGCGGAGTCTCACCGGAGTCGAGTACCCCCGCTGCATTGCTCAGCCGGACGATCAGCGCCTTCTCATCGATCAGCGGGCTACGGAACCCGATCAGCAGCTCGCCTGCCTTCGAGGTGTTGGAAAGGCCCTCGATGCTGAGGCCCCCTTCCTTAGGCGGTAACTTCGGATCCAGTTTCAGCGACGGCCACCGCTTGCCCAGGTCGGCGACGAGCGAACAGTACGGTGCGCCCGTCATGGTCAGCGCCAGCTTGCCTTTCTTCCGCGACAGCCGAGTGGCGAACAACCGGTGACGGCTCGGACGGCGCTTAGCCTTCTTGCTCCGGCCGTGGGAGCCGATCCACACGATGCGCTTGCCCAGCCAGGCGGCGGCTTCCAGATCCAGCTCGGGCTCCTTGGCGTCGGGATTCAGCTTCTCGTGGGCGAGCGAGAACGCCTGGATCGCGTCTCCGTCCACCCCCGCATCGTACAGGCGGATGCAGGTCACCTCCTGATCTTCATCGCTCGCCACCAGAAATCGCGTGCTACCCGGCTCCAGGGATACCGCGCCGGACGCGTCGCTGATACCCCGGTGCGTGCGGGCTGCGTCGATTCGAATGTTTCGCATGTACCCTCCGTTCCTGTCCCCCACGGGGTAGCGTGCTACGCCGGCGGGCGCTGGCCATTCCCACTACTCGGGGCAGGGGCCTATGCCCTTGCCCCCCGTCCTGCCCCCGTGCACTATACTACTCCGAGCACAAGACCACGGGGGAACCCTCCTGACCTCCGACCAGGGCCGACCGACGGCATTCAAGAACGGTAGCCGGCCCTTGGGCCGGGCTAAACACGGTAGCAGCGAACCGCAGCGGGCCCGCGAGACGCTCCGTTTCGTGCCTCAAATCTCGGCGGCGCTTTCGGCGGTCATTGCGCACCGGAGAGCGGGGAGACCGCGCTGGGGGGCGTAACGTTTAACCAATCGTCGGGGCGGTAGCAAAAATATGATTTATACACTTAATATCAAATGCGTGGGGGGCGCATACCTCGAGGAACCGTTCGAGCGAACCATTGAAGTCTCTGATGAAATGACCCTGGGTACGCTGCACGATACGATTCAGGAGCTGACCGGATTCGACAA
The DNA here is from genome assembly GCA_013697045.1 of Gammaproteobacteria bacterium. GTDB lineage: Bacteria > Pseudomonadota > Gammaproteobacteria > JACCXJ01 > JACCXJ01 > JACCXJ01. The sequence continues at coordinate 12,224 of JACCXJ010000044.1, forward strand.
CGATCACCTGTTCACGTTTTTCATGGCACGCGGTCCGGGAGGACAACGAACCAGCGTAGTTGAAACGGGTCAATGGGAAGAGGAGCAAGACCGTCTCTACGAGATGCCGCTGAGCGAAGTATTCCCTCTTGAACAGAACATGAAGTTGTTCTATTGGTAAGATTTTGGAGACGACTGGATGTTCCAGATCCAACAACGACGACAGCCCAAACCTGAAGACTCGGGTACTGAATATCCGAAGGTCATCCGAGAGGTCGGGCCTCAACCTGTTCAGTATCCGGAATAAGAATAAGAACGGTCCCACCAGCCGCTCCGCCAGGAAACGCCCGAGCGAGGCCCAGGATGGGCATCGACTGCTGCCTGTCTACCACGCCGATCAAGGACTGGAGAGGATGAAGTAGCTCTATCAAAACAATTGGTACCCAACCAGTACGAAACCCGCTAGCGCTTCGCAGGGGGTGATCTGTCTGGTGACAGGATTGCGGGCGCAGCCCCCATTCATTAGCATAGGGGGATCCCAGCCCCGGCCCTCTCCCGATGCCCCCCTCTCCGACACCCCTGCGCATCGTCACGCGTAGAAGCCCACTCGCCCTGCGGCAGGCCGAGATCGTCCGGGGCGAGCTCTTGCGCCGCCACGCCGGGCTCGGCGTCGAGCTGATCCCGGTGTGGACCGAGGCGGATCGCCGGCTGGACACCCCACTCGCGCGCCTCGGGGGCAAGGGACTGTTCGTCAAGGAGCTGGAACAGTGTCTCGTCGAGGGGCGCGCGGACCTCGCGGTGCACTCCTTGAAAGACGTCACCGTCGAGATGCCGGCGGCGCTTTGCGTACCGGCCGTCCTGGCGCGTGAAGATCCGCACGATGCCTTGGTCTCGAAGCGCTATGCGAGCCTCGACGCCCTGCCGCACGGGGCCCGCGTGGGCACCTCCAGCCTGCGGCGGCGCGCCCAGCTCTGTGCCCGCCGGCCCGACCTCGAGGTACTGGAGGTGCGCGGCAACGTCGGCACCCGCCTCGCGCGCCTCGAGCGCGGCGACTTCGACGCCATCCTCTTGGCCATCGCCGGACTCAAGCGTCTCGATCTCGCGGCCCGCATCACCGCGGCCATGGACCCCGAGACCATGTTGCCCGCCATAGGCCAGGGCGCGCTCGCGGTTCAATGCCGCGCCGGAGATGATCACGTCCTCGACCTCGTCACACCCCTCGACGACCCCGATACCCATGCCTGCACCGATGCGGAGCGGTCCTTCAACCGCCGCCTCGGCGGGGATTGCCACGTGCCCATCGCGGGCCATGCGGAATTGCACGGTACGGAGCTATATCTTCGCGGGCTGGTGGCGCGACCGGATGGCCGCGAGGTGATCCGAGGCAGCGTGCGCGGCCCGAGGACGGAAGCGCAGGCACTCGGCATCGCCCTGGCCGAAGTGCTGATCGGGAGGGGTGCCGCTACGCTCCTCGCCGCGCTCGGCGTGGTCGTCTGCGATGCGGGCTAGTGCCGGAGGTCCTCTGCACGGGCTCGGGGTCCTGGTGACCCGCCCCGCCCACCAGGCCCAGGCGCTTCAACGGCTCATCGAAGCGGGCGGGGGCCGTGCGTTCCTGTTTCCCCTGCTCGATATCAAACCGTTGAACGATCCGAGCCGGGCGCTGTCCTGGATCCGGGACCTCGCCCGTTACGATGTCGCGGTGTTCGTGAGCGCCAACGCGGTGGAGCACGGCCTGGGGTTGATCGCTCTGCACGGCGGGACGCTCGGGGCCATCGAGGTCATCGCCGTGGGCAAGGCGACCGCCCGACGCCTGGAAGAGCGAGGCATCACGCCGGCCGCTGTCCCCGGCGAAGCGAGCAGTGAAGGCGTGCTGCGACTCGATACGCTCGGGCCAGACCGGATCGCCGAGAAACGTATCCTCATCTTTCGCGGGACCGGCGGCCGGGAGCTCCTGGCCGAGGGTCTGCGCCGCCGCGGGGCGATCGTCGACTACGCCGAGGTCTACGAGCGCGCCGCGACGGAGGTCGATCCCAAGCCCTTGCTTGGCCTCTGGGATCGGGGTGAAATAGGCGCCGTGATCGTGACCAGCGCCGCGGCCCTGCAGCATCTCCTCTCGATGGGCGCCGCGATCGGGCGCGAGCGCCTGCTCAATGTGACGCTCGTGGTCCTGAGCGAAAGGCTCGCTTCGCGCGCCCGGCAGCTCGGCTTCCGGCGGCCGCCCGTGGTGGCGACCGAGGCCGGCGACGCGGGCCTCTTCTCGGCATTGAAGGCGTGGCGCACCCAGCAAGAGCCCCTGGACTTTAATATCGAATGCGTGGGGGCCGCCGGGGTAGAGGATCCATGAACGACGAATATCTGACCAGCGCCAAACCGAAAGGCGAGCCGGCCGAACCGCCGCCTCAACCCCCGTCGGCAGACGTGCCCCCGCGGGATCGAGGTGAACCCCCGGCACCGGCCCCGGTTTCGACCGTCGGGTCCCCGGAGCCTCTGCCCGGTGTGACGGCCGCCCCGGCCGAGGCGACCCAGACGCCATCCGCGGGTCCGCGATGGCGGGCGTGGGTATTGCCCGCACTCTTCGTCCTGGCCTTGGTCACGGCCTTCGCGTGGCGGCTTTTGGTCCTCTCGCAGACGAGCGCCGGGACCCAGAACCGCATTGCCGAGATCGGGTCGCAACTGGACGGCCTGCGTCAAGAAACGGATGCCCACGCCAAGACCGATACCGAGCAGCTCGCTCGCTTGAAGGGCGCGGTGGAGGACCAAAAGCGCCTCCAGGAGGCGCACGGCAAATCCATCGAGAAGCTGGCGCTATTGGCTTCACAGGACAATGAAGACCTGATCTTCGCCGAGGTCGCCTACCTCCTCGGGATCGCCCAGCAACGCCTGAGCTTCGAACGCGATGTCCCGACCGCCATCCGGGCCATGGAGGCGGCCGATCAGCGCCTCTTGAACCTCATCCGGCCGGACCTCGAAACGGTGCGGGCGGTGCTTATGGCGGACATCAATGACCTGCGCGCGGTCCCCGTCGTCGATACCACCGGCCCGGCCCTGTATCTCGCCGATGTCCTGAAGCGCATCGATTCCCTACCCTTCCAGGGGGGCCTATCGCGCGCATCCGACGAGGACGCGGACAAGCGCGCCGAGGCCGTGCAAACGCCCCGGCCACCCGTCCAGTCCTTCGACGAGGCCGTCGAGCGCGTGTGGAACGATCTGAGAGGGCTCGTATCCATCAAGCGGTTGGGGGCCGAGGACGCGCGCATCTTCGATCCCAACTTCCGTAAGCTCATCGAGCAGCAGCTCCACCTGGAGATCACCAACGCCCGCCTGGAGCTGTCACGCCGAAACGGAGCCGCATTCAAGGCGGCGTTGGGGGTCCTGGCCGGGCTTTTCGAGCGCTACTACGATGGCGCGGATCCGGCCGTCGCAAGCATCCGAAAGCGGCTCGCGGAGATGCAGACCCTGGAGCTGTCCCCGCCGATCCCCGACGTCGCCACGTCGATCAAGGCACTGCGCGAGTACGTACTGGCCAGGCGCAAGCTCCCACCCCCCGAGGCCCCGGCCCGGGACGACAACGCCGCCACACCCGACGCCGGAGCAGAGGCGGGCCAAGGCGCTCCCGCCGTCGGCGAACCAGCGCCGGTTCCTGGCGATCGTGCCGACGAGCCCCGCGCTACGCGACCGGCTCCCGACGAGGACGACGACCGTAGCGACGCGCCCGACGCCAACCGACAGACGCCGGACCCACACGAGAGCACCGCCCCGCCCGAGGGGGCCGCAACGGCCCCCGCACCCGCGATCGGGACGGCGCCCGAGGCGCCGGGCGAGGCGGGCCCCGGCACCGTCACCGCGCCGGGCGACACCCCGGTGGCCCCGCCCTCAACCGCGCCCACCGGCCCGCCGGCCGCGGGTGGCCCAGAGACCCCCGACGCGGCGCCGTGAGACTGCGATTCCTGGTCGTCTTCGCGATCCTGGGCGCGGTGCTCGTCGCCTGGCTCTTCGCTCGGGACCATGGCCTGTTGGCCATCGCCTATCAAGGCCGACTGATCGAAACCAGCGTCAACGTCGCGCTCTTGGTGCTGGGCCTCACCGCGCTCCTCTGCTACGGCGCCGCACGCCTCGTCGCTCACCTCTGGTCCCTGCAGCGACGGCTGCATGGATGGGCTCACACGCAGAAGACCGGCAGGGCCCGGCAGGACCTGGTGGCGGGCGCCATCGCCCTGGCAGAGGGCCATTGGCGCCAGGCCGAAGAGGCGCTGTACCGCAGCGCCGAGATCAGCGAGGCGCCCTTCCTGCACTACCTCGCCGCGGCCCGTGCGGCCCAGGCCCAGCGCGCCCCCGAGCGACGCGATCACTACCTCGATCTGGCCCGCGAAACGACCCCGAAGGCGGATCTCGCCGTGGCCCTGACATCGGCCGAGTTGCACCTGGAGCACGGCGAGATCACAGAGGCGCGGGAGGTGCTGGAGCGCTTGCGCTCCCTGCACCCGGCTCACCCCGAGGTGTTGCGCGCCGCGCTCCGGTTCCACGTCGAACGGGGGGAATGGTCCGAGGTCCTGGGCCTTCTGCCGGCCTTGAGCAAGCGCAAGGCGCTGGCGGCGACGGAGGTATCGGCGCGTCAGGTCGAGGCCCATGCGGGTCTGCTCAGAGCCGCAGAGGACCCCGAGTCGCTGGAAAAGGCCTGGGCACAGGTCCCGACCCCGCTGCGCAAACGGCCGCCGGTGCTGTACGCCTATGCCTCGCAACTGCAACGCTACGGCGCCGGATCGCGGGTCATCCCCCTCATTCACAAGACCCTGAAGTCGGACTGGGACAGCGCGCTCTGCGCTTGTTACGGGACCATCGATGGCGGGGACACCGCCGCTCAGATCCGGGAGGCCGAGACCTGGCTCGCGGCGCACGGCGAGGACCCGAGCCTTTTGCTCACGCTCGGGCGACTCTGCTACAAGAGCGGTCTATGGGGGAAGGCCTGCTACTACTTCGAGGCCAGCATCGCGCGCCAGCCCTACCCCGAGGCCTATTGGCTGCTCGCGGAGACCCTGGACCACATCGGCGACCCGGACCGCGCCGCCGAGAGCCGCCGCAAGGGGCTCGACCTCGCGACCCGTCTCCGCGAGGCGCAGGCACCCGCCGCCGGGCGCCACTAGGCCGCATTTCTCACCGGGTGGGCAAGTCGACACGGGACGGGATCGGCCGTGTTCCTTAGCGGGCTCGGGACGGCGGCGCCGCCGCAGCGCTACAGCCAGGCCCAGTGCTGGGAGGCGTTCCGGGCCTGCGAGCATTACCACCGCCTGGGCCACCGGGCGCAGCTCTTGGTCGAGCAGGTGCTTCTGGGCGACAACGGGATCGCGGCGCGCCATCTGGTCCCGGCCGAGCTCCACGAGGTGTTCCACATCGATCCCGACACGCTGCACCGGCGCTTCGCCGAGCATGCCCCCAGGCTCGCCACGGAAGCCGCTGTGCGTGCGCTCGACGATGCCGGCCTGACGGCGGGACAGGTGGATGCCGTGATCGCGAGCACCTGCACCGGCTACCTGTGTCCCGGCATCACGAGCTATCTCATCGAGGCTCTGGGCCTCCGCCCCGAGATACTGGCCTTCGACCTCGTGGGGCAAGGTTGCGCGGCGGCCCTCCCCAACTGGTCCATGGCGGAAGCCCTGGTATCGGCAGGCCGCGCCCGGCACGTGCTGTCCGTGTGTGTCGAGGTCTCGAGCGCGGCGATGTACGTCGATGACGACCCGGGCGTGCTCATCAGCGGCTGTCTCTTCGGTGATGGCGCCGGCGCGGCGCTGCTTTCGGCGCGGCCTCCCGCCGGCCGCCGGCGCATCGCCTGGCAGAAAGGCGGTTCCCTGACCGATCCGGGCCGCCGCGACCTCCTGCGCTTCGAGCAACGCGGCGGCATGCTGCGCAATATCCTGACCCGTCCGGTGCCGCAGCTCGCGGCCCGCTATGCGGCCGAGGTGCTCGGGCGAGTGCTGAAGGCGGAGGAGGTCGCTCGCGAGGAGATCGGCGCCTGGATATGGCATGCCGGCGGGCGCGACGTCCTCTCGGCGCTGCAGGAGCGGCTGGGGCTCTCGGAGGAACAGCTGAGGTACAGCCGCGCGATGCTGGCCGAGTACGGCAATCTCAGCAGCGCCTTCGTGTACTTCGTCCTAGAAGCGGCGCTCCGCGACCCGGCCCCGGGCGGGCTCTGGTGGATGTCGTCCTTCGGCGCCGGCTTCAGTTG
>JACCXJ010000045.1 GCA_013697045.1 Gammaproteobacteria bacterium
ATCACCGCCGCCGGCCAACTCATGCACTGACCCTACCGAACCCATTTGTAGTGGAGACCTGTAGGCCTCGGCGTCCATTTCATGCGCCCTACAGCCCGGTCGGCCCCTCCAGTTGAGAAAGATGGGTTAACTGTCGGTCTGTGGTTGGTAAACGACGGAGAGCCCGCCCGCCGATTGGGCTGGCTTTGGCTCGCCTGAGGGTGTCGTTACAGCAAAGAGAGGACATTAGACTCCATGGGGATCATCACCGCCCCGGTAAGCTCTACGGGTCCCGCGGTAATGCTTACTGACAGGGTAGTCCCTCGCCGTGGCGTCAGAATAAGATATTTGGTAAGGCACACAGTGACTTAGGCTGAAGCTGCCGGCGCGGCACAGCCAGTGCAAGCCTGCCGATAGGATGGTGGGAGCAGTTGGCCGTGTACCAGATTGTCGTCATTGTCGTCGTAAGGAGATCGTTACCATGAACACCGCGTTACGCGCACCCGTATTCCGCGCCGCCGTCGCGGCGTCCGTGCTGTGGCTGTGCGGCGCCGGAGCCGCTGATTATGAAGAAGCCTCGCAAAACGTCGACGCCGTCGCCGAAAAGGTCGAGAAACGGGCCGAGCGGACCGAGAGGGCCGAAGGTAAACATGACCTAGTGAAGGACGCCGTCCGCACGAAAACCGCCACCGGAGGTGAGAAGGTGGTCGAGCAAGTGGGCGAGGCGTCGTACTATGGCAAGGGCTTTCATGGGAAGAAGACGGCTGGCGGGGAGAAATTCGACCAGGAGGACCTGACCGCCGCGCACCCCACCCTCCCGCTCGGATCGGAAGCGAAAGTGACGAACCTCGAGACCGGGGGGTCAGTGGAGGTAGAAATTAACGACCGCGGCCCCTACGCCAAAGGCCGGGACATCGACCTGTCGAAAGCCGCGGCCAAAGAGATCGGGATCGACAAGAAAAACGGCGAAGCGCCGGTGAAGATCGAAGCGAGCGTGCCTAAGGAAAAGAAGTAGCAAGCTGGGCTCAACCGCACCGAAGCCCGGAGCGGCGCGGTCACGCTCATCTAGCGTTTCGGCTCGGCCGCCGACAAAATCGCCGGGAGCGATTTTGAACAGCCGGAGGCTGGCCCCAACGGGGTGAAGGGCAGGGATAGCCCGAAATCATCTCAACATCCATCTGCATTGCCTCGTGCTCGATGGGGTCTATCGCACCATCGAGGGCCTAGCGCTTTTCCACGCCGTGCGCGCCCCGACCACCGCATAGGCCGAGGGCTCGCGTGTTTGACAGCTCACTGATCCATCACTACCCTTCCTAAACTCCTGTCACCACCTGCTGGTGGCACCGGCGTCGAACGTGCCGATCTTCACCCAGTACTCGACTACGGTCAGTTCGTCGTGCACTCCTCGACCACGAGGACCTCGGGATGATGGAGGTGGGCGAGGTGGTGGGCGAGCAGCCGGCGGCGGCGCTGCCGTCGCACGGCGGGCATTGAGGAGACGGCCATTACTGAAACCGTGCAGATGACGCGCTACGAGCGGGTTCAGGAGATCCTCGATCGGGCGGCGGGGAGCAGCACCGCGGACTACGGCGGCCGTGGCAGGTTCTGGCACCTGCCCGTCGGTAGCGCACCCCCTGGCCCGATATCGAGCGGGCGTTGCGGCTGTGCGAGGCGGCGTGTGTCTGTGGCTGGCCTCGCTGTGCCTCTGCGGGGCCTCGGTGCTTGAGCAGCTTGCTTTCAACAGTTGGGAGTTTTCCCTTTTCCTCCGCCGGCTTTTCTTTTCCGATTCGGCTTCTCCATTCGAATCTCAATGAGCGCCTTTTCGAATGCGCCGGGAGTAGATCGGAACCCCGTGAGGGCAAAGAAGTCAGGGTGGAAAGAATCTATTCGCTATCCTATTTTTGCGAATCACTTAACACATACCATAGGAGAATATTGTGCGAACGATCTATGTGTTGATGGCCATATTCATGTTCACCATCATGCTAGGTGCCCCCCCGGTCTACGCCGACATGCAGGATGATGTCGATCAAGCGGCCACGATCATTGAACGTTTCCAAGCCGTGCCTGAGAAGGCGATTCCTCAGGCGATGCTCAAAGAAGCCAGAGGATTGGCCATCATGACGGTGATTAAAGCCGGTTTCGGCATTAGTGGCCGTGGCGGTTCGGGCGTGGTCGTGGCCCGCATCACAAACGGGTGGAGTGGGCCGTCAGCCATTGGCACTGGTCGGGCAGGCTTCGGCTTCCAGATTGGTGCTGAGGTAACGGAATTCGTGATGGTCCTCAACACGGATGCCGCCGTGAAAGCCTTCTCCAGAGACGCGAACGTAACGCTGGGAGGTGACATTAGTGTGGCCGCCGGGCCCATGGTCGGCACGTGGAGGCTGCGGTCACGCCAGTAGCCGCAGTCTACACCTACAGCCGTAGCCAAGGTTTGTTTGCCGGGATCTCTCTCGAAGGGACAGTGATCGGCACAAGAAACGACGCGAATGCCGCGTATTATGGCCGACCAGTGACCGCAGGGGAAATCCTCTCCGGGAAGGTCCCCCCTCCGCCTGGGGCCAAGAGGCTGCTCCAGGTGCTCGCAAAACACTGACGCAACGCCGGTACGGGAGACCCTGGTGTCCGCCCGAGACCAAGCTGGCGGCGCTTGACCTTCGGAGTTACCGCGGGGCGGCGAGAGCCGCGGCGAGCGCGCCTCGAACAGGCGCTCGCGGACATCGACCGTAAGGGACCCCCGCCTGCTTGCGGAGTCAACCCCAGCTCGCCAGATCGGCTCGAAAGACGCGCACCTGCCTTAAGACCCTCTCGCGCTGCAGGTTGAACCACACCATGGCGGCGGTGATGGCGGCGCCGAGGGCCATGAGCATCACGGCCTTGGCCAGGCGTCCGTCGGGATAGAAGCGCACCAGCTGGCCCAGCACGTTGACGATGAGGAAGGTCACGCCCGCGTACAGCAGCGCCCGGATGCGGAGCGCGATCCCGAACGCGGCCCCGACCAGGCTCAAGCCGAGCGCCAGCGCGAAGACCCCAAGCCCCGGGGTCAGGAACACATCGGCGGTAGCGCTGGCGTAGAGCAGGGTCACGGCACCCAAGCGGGTGCTGTGGGCGACGCTCGGTTTGATCTCGCGCCTATGCAGGTGGAGGAGGATCAAGACGCTCAGGCTGGCCGGGATGAGATACACCTGGATCAGCCCGGCCTCGCCGGCGACACGAGGGATCCAGAGATAGAGCGCCGCATTCAGCGCCAGGACGCCGAGATAGAGGGGCGTGGCGGTCTGGGTCGTGCGGCGCATCAGGAGATACACCGATCCGGCCGTGACGAGCCCGAGGCTCGCCGGGACCGAGGCGAGCTGCAGCGGTACCGTCATGAGGACGGCGAGCGGCATGAGGTAGGCGAGGTGCACGAGCGGGCGCGAGTCGAAGAAGCGCTGCAGGAACACCAGCCCGTAGGCCACTACGATGAGGGCCGCGGTGTCCCACAGGGTCACCGGACCGAGCCCGAGCAACAGGAGGCGCAGATAGAATCCCAGGGCGCCGGCCCACAGGAACGCGGCATAGGTCCAGGGCGATTGCCGGACATCCCCCACACGCCGGAGGCCGATCCAGAGGATCGACGTCGCCGCGATCAGGGCCGCGATCCCGTCCCAGCGACCGGCCAGCCGCGCCAGCGGCGAGCCGGCGGCGAGCGCGTCGGTCAGTGCCAGGAGGTGCAGTGACCATTCGATCACGGCCACCCCGCAGAGCCAGGGCCAGGACCGTGCGGCCAGGTCCCGAAGCGGCGACCGCCCGGCGTCGGACGACCCGAGGCGTTCGAGCACGCCGGCGAGGGCCCCCAGCTCCAAGGCGTATCAGGGCAGGAGCATGGGGGCTGTCTCCACCGGAACGAAGGCCAACGGCCAGGCGTGCAGGAACACGATCATCATCCCGAGCGCCGCCATCCGCCAGGCGTGCCGCCCGGTCGCAACCCCGAGACCGCCGGCGAGGCCGATCGCCATGGCGAGCGTCAAGAGTCGCTCGGGCACCGGGACGTTCCAATAAAGGGCCAACGTCGCGATGGCCATGAGCGTGGCCAGGGCACACGAGTGCAGCGACACCGACCGTCCGAGCGGGTCGGTAGGCGCGCGAAACGCCGCATACACCAGGAGAGCGAAGCCGGCCACCGCCAGTGGCGGGTGAACGATCGAGGACGCCAGCATCAGATAGCCGCCCAGCCACGACCCAGCGAGCGCCGCGACCAAACCGTGCAGCCCGACCGAGGTGCGCGACAGGCTCAGCACGTCCCATCGACAAGGCCAGCGTGAGCGACAGGAGGATCACGAACCCGGCCTGGCCGTTGCGCACGCCCGGAAACGACCTGAAGAGCGCGTCCCACACGCACGCGCCGAGGGCCAGGAACCCGAGCCCGAGCCCGAGGGACGCCGCGGCCGTGAACGGCGCCGCCAAGTTGTGCGCGCCCCACTTCATCCGTGACGCGATGCCAGCGCCGTACCGCCGCCACAATCGCCCCGCGTACAGGAGGACATTGGCCCAGATCAAGAGGCCGATAAGGAACCATTGGAGGGACTCGACGACGAAAACCGTCGGCATCGACGCATCCAGGAGGGCGAGGATCGACACGCCACCGGCGGCCCCGAGGCCGGACACGGCGCCCCACGCCCAGCCGCGCCAGGCGCTCTGGCCGAGCAGGAGGAACAGGTAGCAGGATGCGACCAGGAGCCGAAGCGCCAGCGCGGCGGGCCCTGCACCCAGGTCCACGAGACCGACCGCGATAAAACCGAGGCCGAGCCACGGCCAGGTGCCGGCATCGAGCGCGGATCGCGGCCATCGGGCGTTGAACGCCGGCACCACGAAGGCCGCGAGCGACCACAAGACATAAGCCCAGCAGAGACTCGCGACGGACAGCCACGCGGCGAGCCCGTGCGTCATGAGCCCGCTCCCGAGCGCGGCGCAGAGGAACAGCGCGACACCGAGACCCCGCACCGGGGCGAGCAAGGCCACCGGGATGGGCCAGCGGAGCGGCGGGAGGGCAACCGCCAGCGCCAGCATGACCCAGGCGAACCCAGGGTCACGGTACCACGGGACGAGCGCAGCCAGGGCGAGCCCGGCGAGGAGCGCCGAGCCGTAGCAGAGACCCGCGGCGACCTGCAACGGCCCGCTCAGGCGTCCGGCCCCACTCGGCCAGCGGTGCACCCCGTCCGCCCCCAGGCCTAGCAGCAAAGACACGATCGCGAGCGTGACCCAGAGGTCCGCCAGACCGGGATCCGTCAGCGCCGTCCCGGCCAGGCCATCGTGAAACACGACGATCTCTGCGCAAAGCAGCGCGAGCACGAGGAGCATGAGGCCCATGAGATCGAGCCGGAAGCTCAGGGTCCTGCGGTTGGCCCACAGCAGCACCACGCCCCCGAGCGCCACCACCAGACTCGGCAGGGTCCCGTCAATGCGCTGCCGCAGGGCGATGTCCCAGACTTGGAGGCCCGCGGCTACGAACCCGAGGGCCACGGCCGTGTGCGCCAGCGGAACGGGATACAGCGTGCGGGCGCGCCCCGCGGGATCCCGGCTGCGCTCCGCGGCCTGTGCTGCCACGAGGAACACGAGCGCGAGCAGCACCAGCACGAGCCCGGCAGCGGGATCGGCGGCGAGCTGCCGGAGGTCGGCTGTCGCGGCCGCCGCACCGAACAGCACGAGCACGGCGAGGATCACGGCCGCGAGCATGAGGTAGGCGTAAGTACCCCGGCGGTAACGCCATGCCGAAGCGCACCAGAAGCCCGCGGCGACCGCCGGTACGGGGAGGAGGTCGAGATCGAGCGCGACGCGTGCGTCGAGGAGCCCGCCGATGGCGAGCGCCACGCCCGCGAGGCAGAGGCACATGGCCGCCGCGTGGGCCGTGCGCTCGATGATCACGCGACCGCCTTCGGGCCCATAGCCGCCGCAGAGGCGCAGGGTGCCGGCGAGTCGCAGCGCCCAGGGTTGCCGCAGGACCCACACAGAGCCTGCCCAGGCGATCAGGGCATAGGCCGTGAGTGCGCCGAGCATGGATTCGGTCGTCGTAAATCCGAGGCTAGCCAAGCGCCGACGCCGAGCACCAACGAGATGGTGACGAGCCCGGCACGGCGAAAACGCCCGGCGAACAGGACGCCGACCATGGCACCCAGGCCGGCAGAGAACACCCAGGCCCATCCCGGACGTCCTTCCGCGAGCCGCGCCAAAAGGTGCCCGATGCCGGCCAGCCACAGGGCCACCATCGCCTGCGTGAGCGGGGCGGAGAGCAGCCGGTCGTATCGCAGCCCGTGGCTCGGTCGCAATACCTTAAGCCACCACAAGAGGGTCACCGGCAGGGGATCGATAGCTTCCAACCCGAGTGGATCCCGCCGGCCCACGGCCACGCGCTCCAACACCAAGAGCGCGATCCACGAGAGCGTGGCGAGTGCCATGAGTAACCCGCCGGCCGAGGGCTCCGGGAAATACCCGAGCTTGGTGAGCACCCCCGCCACCGTGAAGCACCCGAGCGCCGCATAAATTGAGTGGGCGCAGGTAGAGCTCGAGGCCCTGGCGGAAGAACAGCGCCCCGGCGATCACGAGCACGATGGCCGGTAGGGCTGCGGGCTCGCCCTGCCAGAACCACGCACCGAGCGCCACGGGAACCGCGAGGGCAGTTGCCAGCAGACCGCCATCGAGCAGCGCCGCGGCGCGCGTCACGCCGCGCGCGTCGAGGAAAGCCAGCCCGCGCTCCGTCCACAGTGCGGCCAGCACCGCGAGGCCGAGGCTGAGCTGCGTGCCCCAGGCCACGGCTGGCCAGCGCGGCGCATAGGCGAGCGTGACGGCGCAGAAGACCAGGACGCCGTAGCGCCCTAACCGCTCCCCTACCCCGCCCTCGCCGGCGCCGCCGGCCGTGCGCGCAGGGGCCCGGCTCGCCATCAGCACAGACCAGAGCCCCGTGGCGGCGGCACCCGTCGCGAAACCCGTGAGCCCCGGCTCACCATTCCAGAGGCTCCACGCCGCGAGCGTGAAAAGCGCGCAGCCCAATGTCCAGGAAGCGATCTCGCCGAGCCGCGCCGAGCGCCGTGCCAGCACCGAGCGGTTCAGGGCATAGAGGCCGGCGAGCCCAGGCAGCGCGAGGAGGAGGTGCAGGGCCGGGTCGAACGGCTTGAGCACGACCAGCGCGTAGAGCCACGAGACGCAGCCCAGCAGGAAATAGAGCGGGGTCAGGGTCAGATAATGCCAGACCACGAAACCGTAGAGCCCGATGGCCAAGACCAGGGTCACGCCACGCGCCACGGGTGCGCCTGCGGCCAGCACGAGCGCCAGCACCGACAGGCCGTAGATGGCGAACGTAAACCGTGACAGGAACGCATGGCCGGCGCTCCAGTGCTTGAGCCGGGCATCGACGTAGAAGAGCAGACCGCCGGCGGCCATGAGGAAGGGGCCGGCGTATCCCTGCGGTAAGGGCACGTCCTCCGGCGCGCCCCAGATGGGGTGGACGAAGGCGACGAGCGCGGCATAGATGAGCGTGCCGGCAGCGTAGATCGCGCTCTTGCGGCGCTCGACGAAGATCGCTTGAAGCCACTCGTCGGTGAAGCGCAGGAGCGCATGGCAGAGGAGCCCGAGAACGACGAGGTGCATGAGCGCGATCCCGGCCCAGCTCCGCCAGACATCGAGGAGCGGGACGGCAAGCTGGGTGGCGGACAGCGCCAGAAACAGGCGCGGGTGGGCGGCCAGACGCCGGTCCATCACCCCGGAGGCCAGCAAGATGAGCGGGTAGAGCAGGCCCAGGGACAGGGCCGAGGCCACGAGCGCGGCCACCACGAAGCCGAACGATGGGGATGTCGCGATGGGGCGCGTGGCGGCCGCGATCGTCAGCGGCACCAAGAGGGCGCCGAGTACCGTCAGCACCTCGCTCGATACGCGCAGCTCCGGCCGGCGGCGTCGAAGCTCATAGCCGCCGCCGATCAGCAACGCGGTATAAAGGAGCATGGCGCCCCAGATCGCGAAGGCCTTCCCCAAACCCGTGGTGTAGGAGACCAGAAAGACGGACCCGGCGACGAAGCAGAAGCCCCCGATGAACCATCCGATTTTCTGCACCAGGAACGGCGCGATGAGGGCGTGCCAGCCCGAGACCGTCTTGAGGGTCCGTTCGAGCAGCCCCGGCTCGGCGGGGCGAAAGGCGTGGCTCTCGGCGAACTGGCGGTCCGCGGCCGGATCGCCGCCGGGCGTGCTCCTCGCGTGCGAGGTCGAGGCGTCGATTCGAACACCCACCGCCTCAGCCCGAGCCGTGGAGACGGGGAAAGAACCGTGGCCCATCGACCCTATTGCCGGCGCGGGGATTTGATCGCCCGCCCCCTCGTCCACGGCCGTGGGCAGGGTCAAAGCGGGAGAGCGTGTCGGATCCGCGGATTCGAAGGGGCGTTGAGAACCCGTATCCAACCTGAGCTCCGCCTCCGGACGGGAGGGGCTCAGTGGGTGGGCGATCCGATCATCCCGCAGAGCGCGGCCTTCGATGCCTTCCATGGGCCCGTCGCTCACAAGGGACCCTCTCGCATCCGGATCGTCCTCGGCCCAAGGCGGGCTGCCCGTGACCAGGCCTCGCGCCGAGAGCAGTGTGATGCCGCGGGCCAGGCGCGCGCACCACTCCTCGCTCCCGGGTCCCGCCTCGACCCCGCGAAGCTGTTCCATCCACAAGCCCTCGATCCCTGCGCACAACTCCGCATGGCGCTCGGTGGGCAGCAAGCCCGCGGCGTGGCGGCGATCGAGGTCCAGGCGTACGGTCGCGAGGTCCAGGGCCTCGGATAGGGAGAATCGTGGCGCCTCGCCCTTCTCCCAATATCGAGCGCGCTCCCGCCCTTCCGGTCGCTCGGCCGTGCGCAGCCGCTTGCGGGTCTTGTGCAGCAGGACGGCGAGCAGGATGGCAACCGGCCACCCCAGAAACACCAAGAAGATGAACGTCAAGATCTCCATGGGATCCTCCTCGGCACGCTAGGACATGGCTCCGGGCGCCTGCTTCCCACAGGCACCCCGGACCGAAGGGATGTCAGGTACTTACGAGGCTAAACCCAAGAAGACCTGAGCCCACCTAGACAACGCTTAGCGGTGACTTCCTACCGGTCTAAGGTCACGCTGGGTCGGCCTGGATTGGCTCACTTCGGTAGCAGGGACGGTAGCGGCGAGCTCGGCAGAAAGTGCTGATCCGCGAGCTGGTAGCCGATTGGAGAGGCCGGTAGCGGTGGGGGCTTCTTTCTGCTAGGGCGGTCGCTGTCCCTCGCACGGTCTTCTGCATCGAGGCGCCTGGTCACGTCCCATGCTGGCCGCCTTGGCGGGCGCCCCCCAGCCGGGCTGGCCCTTCTTCACCGCTCTACCCGCCGCCGGGGGAAGCGAGGAAGTGGTGCGGGAGGTCCTGGTCGGAGGGGCGGGGCGCTGGGGTGGAGCCGCGGAACAAGTGTACTTGACAAGCTGGCCTCATACCGTCAAGCTTTGACGGTCGCGGAGGCTATTGAAAGGAAGGCGCGGTGCACAAGCACGGCAAGGTGGTGCCAATCGGCCTTACCCCGGAGCGGGCAAAGCGCCTGGTACGTGAGATCGCCAGGGACTCAGGGCGGGTCTTCTTCACTCATCACGCCGAAGTGCGGATGCGGCAACGGCACATTACGCGCACGCAGGTCATGCGGTGTTTATCCCATGGGACCTGCATCGAAGGGCCGGCGCGGGACATCAAGGGCAACTGGACAATCAAGCTTGAGGTGCCCTCGGCCGGTGTGTTGGTAGCCGCTGTGGCGGCACTTGATCGAGACGAAGCCGGAGATCTGATCATCGTCATCACGGTCTATTGAGGCACGCAAGGATGAAGGCGGAATTGTATCATTACACGGGGTGCGGACTACGCAATATATGGCTGCGCAACGGGTTTACCGTGCGCGACACCGCTTACGGTAAGGCCCTCGCCATCCATGACCTGGAGGGTCTCCACCGAACGATCGGCTTGTATCTCGTGGACCGGAAGCCCGACCTGTCGGGAGCCGAGGTGCGGTTCCTCCGCAAGGAACTCGACATGCCGCAGAAGCGCCTCGCCGAGTTCCTGGGCGTCAGCGAGAACAGCGTCCGGGGGTGGGAAAACGACCGAGGTGCGATCTCCCGTCCGGCAGAGCACATGCTGAGGATTTTGTACCGCGAGCATGTAGCGGGCGATGGAAGCGTGCGCGGATTCGTGGAACGGCTCGCGGAGCTCGACCGGCGGGGCCACGCCAAGAAGCTGGAGCTGGAGGACACCGCGACGGGTTGGCGCGCGCTCGCGGCCTAACACGAGGTCGGCCTTGAGGTCGGCCATCTCCCGGGATCGTCATCGGGTCTTCCTCCGCCCCCCCCCGTCCCAGGGGCTCGGGGCGGCCAGGCGCGCGAACCTGGGCGCCCGCTGCTTAGGATGTCCTCCTCCTGGATCGATCAGATCACCGGCCAGTCACGGCCACTTTAGCGGTAGCCTGCGGCCGGCAGTCACCAAACCGCACCGCCGCTAACGTCCCACTTCGCGAACGCCCCCCCCATCCGCACCTGGCGGTGGGCCTCCGATACGGCGAGAGTATGCAGACGGCGAATCTCGCTCACGGTGTTAACGTGCGACGCCGGGACATCCAGATACCACAGCACACACACCCCAAGACGCCCGTGCAGGACCCGCCGGGTTTGCCTTTGAGATAGTTCTAGCATCTCGCCGAACTGGGGATAGCCGATGACGCCGCCTGAGCGGGGATCGACGTTCGCGTCTCCATACAGGGCCGCTAGGCTTCCGCAGTAGCCGATCCCGTAGTGTGTTGGATCACGCATGGCCTTCGGGATCCGACACTCGTTCCGGCCGAGGACCTCGCGGAGATCGATCCAGTCGGTTCGCATAAAAACAACCAAAAACAAATGTCCTTCGGTTCTGTGACGCGTGGTTTGCGTAGGTCATATTCTACGCGCACATGAAGAATGGGATCAATGTGGCGCGTGCCGCGAGGCTGATTGGGAGGTCGGCGGTTACGTTACGCCGATGGGATCACACTGGAGTGTTCTCGGCGCGCCGCGACCCTACCGGCGACCGGGTATACACGCCGGCGGATCTAGTGGAACTCCGCGAGATCGCGGCGACTCGCCGGGCTGGCAGGCCGAGGAAGAACCAAGAGGCGCCGGCGTGAGCACGGTGTCGTCGGGCAGTGCCCTGGATCGACCTTCCCAGGCCAAGTTATTCGGCCACGTCTCGTCGGTCGGCGAGGCCACGACAACAACATCTCCGTGTCCGCAATCGGCGCCATATCACCTGGTAATGGTCCTCACTGGCGCGCTCTGCGATGCGTCCGTGGGCACTTCGTGCGGTGGCTGCCGTGGCCATGAAGCGCCGGCACCAGGAGCGTGGAGCCACCGGAAGCGACGGGGCCTTCCATCTGATTGACCCCCAGAAGCTGCCGAGGTCGCGTTCAGAGGCAAAGTCGGTGAGTAGGCTTCTTCTAGCCTCAGCGCTGTTGAGTTGCGAGGGCTGTACGTCTCTGGTCCTCCTATCGCTTCCGGGGGATGACGTTCCCGTGCTCATCCAACAGTGGGATCGATCCCTCCACTATTGCATTCAGCATGATCAGGGACTCGGCGCAGCGCTGCGCTGTCAGCAAAAGCGCGTCAGACTCGTTATCGATCGCACGGTAGGCGGCCAGGGACGCATCGCCGCTATCCGCCCAGCGCCTCGCGGCACGGTAGTAAGGCTTCGCGGGCTCCCCTTCATCCCGAAGGGGTACGCCGCCCCGCAGTAAGCTTAGTGACCGCTGTATCAACTTCAACGGCTTCCCGTCCCCGCGCATACCCGCGGCCATCTCCGAGAGTAGGCGATTCCGCTTCGGTCTTCCTCTGTCCGCCATGTCGCCCTTCAAGGCTCGCAGAATCCTCTCGAGGGTCTCCTGCTCGCTCGCATTTTTTGGCAGGTGGCGCATAGGGAAAATTGTACCACAATGCAGCATGTCGCATGAATCTACTTGGGCGAGAGGAATGAACTTCTTAACGACATCCGCTGCTGCTCGAAGGGCTGGTATTCACCGCGTCACTCTGGATCGGTGGGCGCGCGAAGGGTTGGTCCAACCTCATCGAGCGAGCAATGGCGCGGCGCTCTATACCGAAGCTCAGATATCCGAGATCCGCGGGCTCGCGCGCGACCGTAAGGCTGCATGGCGGCCGGACAAGCCGTGACGTAGCCGCGATGAGTTCCACGAGCATGAGCGCGCGAGACGCTGCCGCCGACTACGTGACGAGAGGCTGGGCGCCGATCCCCGTGCCTTGGGGCACGAAGGCGCCGACTCTCCATGGCTGGCCGGAGCTGCGGCTCACGCCCCAGACGCTCAAGGACTATTTCAACGGAGACCGGCAAAACATCGGCGTGCTTCTCGGGCAGCCGTCCGGCGGCCTGGTCGATGTCGATCTCGATTGTCCCGAGGCAGTGCTTGCTGCACGGCACCTGCTGCCGGACACCGGGGGCGTGTTTGGCCGAGAGGGCAACCCGCAGTCACACCACCTGTTTCGGTGTCCCGGTATTAAGACAACGAAGCTCACGGCCTTGGACGGCGAGGTGCTTTTGGAGCTGCGGGCGACGGGAACGCAAACCGTTTTCCCGCCGAGCTGTCATCCCTCGGGCGAGATCGTCGAGTGGGTGTGCGACAACGCCCCAGTCGAGATCGAGGGTGCTCGCCTGACGCGGCTCGTTGGGCTCGTGGCGGCCGCGGCGTTGATTGCGCGGCGCTGGCCTACCCATGGGCGCCACGACGCCGCGCTTGCGCTCGCTGGGGCGCTCCGGCGCGCGGGGTGGTCGCTTGATCAGACCGTCCTGTTCATGCGCGCTGTGACCGAGGCAGCCCACGACGAGGAGGTGGCCGATCGCGTGCGGGCTGTTAAGGATACGTTCGCCGAGGGCGGTGCGACTACCGGGTGGCCGCGGCTCGCCGAGATACTAGGCCGCGATGTGGTGGGACGCCTGCGGGACTGGTTGGGCGGACAAAGCCACGCACACGAGGGCGCCGAGAACGCGAAGGCCGAAGCCGGGAGCGCGGCGGCAAATACTACCGTAGCCGCTCCGACCATTCAGTACGCGCCCGGGGAACTCCCACGGAACCTAGATGAGGCCGAATCCGCACTATTGGTTCGGGGCGGCGTCTATCAGCGGGGATCTCTGCTGGTTCGCGTCGCCAGAATGCCGGAAACGCGGGTGACTCGATCGGTGCGGCGCCATGGTGGGTCTAACGATCATCCCGCTCGATAAGGCGACCCTCGTTGAATTACTAACGTCCGCCGCACGCTGGGAAATCCTCAATCAAAAAACGAAGGAATACCGCGCGGTCAATTGCCCCAAGGCCATCGCCGAGGGATTGCTCGCTCGGGCCGGGAATTGGGGTTTCCCTGTGCTCGCAGGCATTGCCGAAGTCCCGTACATGATCGACGGGCATATCTACGACGCGCCCGGTTACGAGCCTAGGACAGGCGTCTACCTAAACTCGCCAGATAACAAGTTTTCGGAGATCCTGAGAAATCCGACTCGGCTGAAGGCTGAGAAGGCACTGCAGAAGCTAAAGGAAGTCGTGAAGGACTTCCCTTTTGTTGAGGAGGTTGATGGTTCCGTTTGGATCTCCGCTCTCCTGACGACGTTCGCGCGGCTTGGGCTGCGCTCGGCCCCACTGTTTGGGATCACGGCTACTGTGATGGGGACCGGCAAGTCCCTATTGGCGGATCTGATTTCGATCATAGCGACAGGTCGGAGGACATCGGTGATGAGTCATGTCCGGGATCACAACGAGGAAAAGAAGCGGCTCCTTTCCGTTTTGATGGAAGGCGATCCGATCATAGCGGTCGATAACATCGGCGAGCCCTGGGGAAGCGACGCGATGGCGGCGATCTTGACAGCTGAAACCTACAAGGATCGCATGCTAGGCCTGAATTCCGTTATTACCGTGCCTACCACGGCAACATGGATTGCGACCGGCAACAACTTGAGCTTTTGCGGCGATCTAAGTACGCGGGTTCTCGTAGCGAGGCTCGATCCACGTTGCGAGCGACCCGAGGATAGATCCTTTGATCGCGACCTCCTCGCATGGGTGCCGGAGCACCGCGCTGAGCTGGTCGCGGCGTGCTTGACGATCCTCGGGAGCTATGTTGCAGCCCGAAGTCCGGATCTCGGTCTTCGCCCATTCGGTCGCTTTGAGGATTGGTCAGCGCTGGTACGAGCTGCTTTGGTCTGGCTGGGGCAGCCCGACCCGTGCCAGGCGCGCGCGCACACCGAAGGCAGCGATCCAGTCAAACAGTCCCTAGGTGCCATGCTGGCGGCATGGTGGGCTAGTTTCAGGGACACGCCGAAGACAGTCGGGCAAGCCGTCAGCAGTGGGGGCGACGAACTTCGAGAGACGCTTCTTATCGTGAGCGGCGACAAGGGGTGCATCAACCTCCGAAAAGCCGGCAGCTGGCTCGCCAAATATGAAGGGCGGGTAGTTGAGGGTCTTCGGTTCCAGCGCGCCGGGGTCTACCAGCGATCCGTCCTATGGTCCGTAGTCTCGGTCGAATCTGGTGAGTTTGGAGAGTCTTGTGAGTTCGGTCACCGCCACGCGCGAGAGAATCAAGGAGGTGATTCAATATTAAACGGTAGGGACCAGACTCACGAAACTCCTGAAACTCACCAGATTCGCTCCTGCCCCCGCTGCTCCGGAGAAGGCTGCGATTGGTGCTGCCAATGAATGAACCCCTGATGCTCATTCCCTTTGGCCCCGGCGACTACCTGGCCCTCTCCCCCACGGAGCTGGCCCATGCGCGCGATCGGGCTCGTGAGATACTCGGGGCAGGGTGGGCAGGGGATCGCGCTGCTGCGGCCACCACGCAAAGCCCCGACCCGTTGCTTACGGCCGAGCAGATCTCCGAGGCTACCGGGGTGCAGGCGGCTTGGTTTCTCGAACAGGCCCGGCGGGGAGAGATCCCGCATGTGAGGCTCGGGAAGTATCGGAGGTTCGTGCTGGGCGAGGTCGTGGAAAGCGCGCGGTTCCGGGAAAGGGCGAAATGAGTCGGTTTTCCCCTACAAAGTCAATGATTTGCTTCGGCCAAGTGAGACCGAATCCTAGAGTATTTCGTAAGCCACTGAATAATCTACACCAGTTTTGTTGTGCTAACGCAACGCTACCACATTTCAGGTCCTCTCTATGTCCGGTAAGCCTGGCATGAGATCGCAGCTTCGGCGCACTCTGCCCGTGCGGTATGGCCAGGACTTCGCGGCGGTGATGGACGGCCGCACTCGGCTCGGCCGAGAAGTGCGCGACCGGTTGCAAGCCCTGGTGATCGACCTTGGTGGCGATGACACCCTGTCGCACGCGCAGCGCTCCCTATGTCGGCGGGCTGTTTGGTTGGAGCTCTGCATCGAGCACGAGGAAACGCGGATCGCCGAGGGCGGTGGAATTGACATCGCGCCGTACGTCGCGCTCGTGGGTTCGTTGGTCAACTTGTACCGGGTGCTCGGTGTTCGTCGCGTGGCCCGAGAGGCGCGACTCCATGACGTACTGCGGAAGGCGGGAGGCGGCAATGCATGACCGAAAGGACCTGAGCTCGGGGATCGTGACTAAGGGATTCCGAATCCTTTAGTCTTCCGTAACCTATTGAATACAAGCCCTGCTTTTCGACGTGCTACCACGACGCTACCACATTGCGAGGCCGCCTCATGTCCGCGATGCTGCGAAGAGCACACCGGCATCACCCACCAGCAAGTCAGCAAGTGGAGGAAGCGACTTGCAGGACCGGGATGCGTACCGCGAGAAGCTTTACGGGGCGTGGAAGCCGGTGAAAGCTGAAAGGCACAACTTCCCGGCGTCGGGAAGTTTCTATCTTTCCGCAGGGGGGAGAAGTGGGAAGTCAAAGCGGGCATTCACCGGGGCGCAATGAGGTGAAGGCATGAGTTACGAGATCATCCTTGCCGATCCCCCCTGGTCGTACCGCGACAGCGCCAACGCCGGCAAGCGGGGCGCGGTCCACAAGTACCGGACCCTGAGCCCACCAGAGATTTGCGCGTTCGATGTCCTGGGCGTCGCCGCACCGAATTGCCTCCTGTGGCCTTGTGGTGGGTGCCCCCGATGCCCGAGGAGGCCCTGCAGGTCGTCCGGTCCTGGGGCTTTACGCTCACGACGATGAAGGGCTTCACCTGGCACAAGACGACGAAGCACGGCAAGTCGCACTTCGGGATGGGCAACTGGACGCGTGCCAACACCGAGGACTGCCTTTTCGCCGTGCGCGGCAAGCCGAAGCGCATCTGCGCCGGGGTTCGCCAGTTCATTGAGGCGCCCCGCGGCAGCCACAGCACAAAGCCCCCCGAGGTGCGCGAGCGCCTGGTGCGGCTCATGGGCGACGTACCTCGGCTTGAGATGTTCGCCCGCGAAGCAACCCCAGGATGGGATATCTGGGGGCTCGAAGTGGAGTCCACCATTCAGCTCCGGTTCTGTACAGCGCGGCGGGCAGGCGGGGTAAAGGCATGACCGATAGCCGTCGCAAGGGAAAAGCCGGTGAACGCGAGGCCGCGCTGCTGCTGCAGGACCTCCTCGGAACGGCCGTCGTGCGCAACCTCACCCAGACCAGAGATGGCGGGCATGACCTGATCGGGATCGCAGGCTGGTCGGTCGAGGT
>JACCXJ010000054.1 GCA_013697045.1 Gammaproteobacteria bacterium
GCGCAGGATCTCGGCGGCCTCTTCCCAGGGGACATCCGGCACCTGCCCGGGCCGCTTTGGCGATCCCACCTCGACCTCGCTCGTGGCCGTGACCGAGAGGTGGCTGTGGCCGCGCTGCATGGAGAAGGAGGCGGTCGGATTGCCGAAGAAGTCCTCTCGCTCCGAGATCAGATCGGGCTCGGGGTCGATCACGAGCGCGTGCGAGAGGCAGCGCTGGTGCGCCACCGCCCGGGGTCTCAGGTGCGTCTCGTTGTGACAGAGCGCCACCGGTTGCATGTACCGGTACTCCGTGTGATGCACCGCGCGGTAGCGCACAGAGTACCCCTCAGACCCCTGCGTTACCTGCCAGAAGGCGCTGTGGAACATAGGTATCTGCCAAATACCTGGCCGTCAGCCCGTCCGAGCACAGCCGGAGCAGGCGCTCGACCTCGGACAGCACCGGCTCCAGCAAGCGGCCCAGGGCCTCGGTATCGCAAGAGCCCGCTGGGCAGGCGGTATCCGCCAGACTCACCGCGTTGCCGGCCTCCCGGATCAGGGCGCGCTCGTTGCCGAACGGGCCAGCCACGGGTCTCGGCAGGGACTCCAGATGGCCCTGCAGGCACGCCAGCTGGAAGGCGAGCGCGCGCGGATGGGCCAGGTCCGTGATCAAGAGCCTCAGCGCCCCGGCCAGATCGGGTACCGGCTGGTAACGGCGCCGATAGGTAATGAGGCTCGCCTGGGACCGTAGCGTGGCCTCGAGCCGGAGGCCCTCGGGTGCGGCGGAAGGGCAGCGCAGGAGCGTGGCCCGGAGGGTGGCGCAGAGCCCCAAGGCGCGCTCCAGGCGCCGGCCGATCTCGAAGAAGGCAAAGCTCTGGCCCCGGACCATGGTCTCGGTGAGGATCCCGGAAAACGCGACCAGGGCCGTGATCAGCGCATCGAGGTGTTGGTGCTCGATGGGCGTCCGGCCGGACAACGATCTATGGTGCTCCGGGATCTCGTAGAGCACCCTGAGCGCGTCCTCATCGATGCGGTCGCGTACCGATTGGGCGGATTGCAAAGCCGCATTGAGGTCATGCGTAAGCCCGCCATAGCCCTCGGGCCCGAACACGGCCTCGACGACGTTCGAAACCTCCGCCGGCGGCAGCACCGGGCCGGGTGCGGTGGTGCGCGCGAGCACACCCAGGAGCTCACCGGCACAGGCGAGGCGCTCGAAGTCCCCGTAATCGGGGCTGCCGGACCACACCTCGAGCGCCGTGCGCAAGAGGCGCAGGGTGCCTTCGGCGCGTTCGGTATAACGCCCAAGCCAGAACAGGTTGTTGGCCGCGTTGCTGGGCAGGACCCGGAGGGTGGGCGCCACGGCGGCGCGCGTCTCCGGGGTCCACAGGCTCACCTGCTGCCCCGGCTCCGAGGCCAGCACCCAGGTGTCCTTGCCGATCGCCCCGGCCTGGTTGGAGATGAGGCACGGGCCGCGGTCGGGGGCGGCGCGCGCGAGGCCGCCGGGCATCGCCACATAGCCGTCCGAACGCGCCACGAGGAAGCTGCGCAACACCGTCTGGCAGGCCAGGATCCGGGCATCGACCCAGGTCGGGCTGGCCGAGGGGTGCAGAACCTCCTGCCCGACATAGGCAAAGGGACGGGCACGGATGCGGTCCGTCCAGGCGTCGCGTTCGCGTGCGCTCAACAGCGGTCCGAACACCGGCCGGCTCCCGAACTCCCGGTAGATGGGCTTGATCACGAGATCGCAAAGGTGCGCGAGCACATGGCTCCGGCCGCCCGGCTCCCCGCACCACCAGGTCATCACCGACGGCAGATCCAGGTCCTGGCCGAGAAATTGGCGGGCGATGCGCGGCAGGAAGCAGTTGAGCCCCGGATTCTCAAGCACGCTACTGCCGAGCGGGTTGGCGACGGCCACGGTGCCGCGCCGCACCGCCTCGAAGAGCCCCGGGACCCCGAGGCGCGACTCGGGCCACAGCTCGACCGGGTCGCAATAGTGGTCATCGACCCGGCGCAGGATCACATCCACGGGTTCGAGGCCCTGCAAGGCGCGCAACCAGACCCGGCCGGAATGCACCGTGAGGTCCTCCCCTTGCGCCAGGGTGAAGCCGAGATAGCCGGCCAGATAGGCCTGTTCAAAATAGGTCTCGTTGAGCGGGCCGGGGGTAAGGAGCACGATGCGCGGTTCGCCGTTCGGCGCGCCGCCGCGATCGGGACAGAGCCCCGCCAGCGCCGCCCTGAGGCCCTGGAAGAACAGCGACAGGCGATGCACCTGGGCATCGCGAAACAGGCTCGGGAGACAGCGCGAGACGATCATGCGGTTGGCCAGCGCATAGCCGACGCCCGAGGGGGACTGGGTGCGATCGCTCATGACCTGGAAGCGCCCATCCGGTGCCCGGCCGAGATCGGCGGCGTACAGCGCCAAGGGGTGCTCGGTTCGAAAGCCGACACCCGCCGAGGGCCGGAGGAAGCCCCCATGGCCATAGATCAACTCGAGCGGGAGCAGGCCCTTCCTGATGAGGTCTCGCGGTCCGTACAGGTCTTTCAGCACGAGATTCAGGACCTCGGCGCGTTGCACCAGCCCAGACTCGATGCCTGCCCATTCCTGGCTGCTCATGACGAACGGAATGGGGTCGAGCTCCCAGGGCCGGATGCTGCCCTCGGGCTCGCCGTAGACGTGGTAGCTGACCCCGTGCTCGCGCACCAGACGCCGCACCTCGTCGGCGCGGCGCTCGAGCTCGTGCGGGCCCAGGGCGAGGAGCGCCGGCGCGAGGTAGCGCCAGTGCGGGCGCGGGTTCCCGTCCGGCAGGTACATCTCGTCGTAGGCCCCGTGCGGGAGACCGTACTGGGCGGTGCTGAAATAGTCGGCGATGCTCTGCATGTCCGCTGGCTAATCAGTCAAATTATTCAAACAGGCACGTCATTCCGGCATGGATTGCCGGAATCCAGAGCACATGGACGTGGGTGCTGTCCTGCATCCTGGACCCCGGCAATCCGTGCCGGGGTGACGAATCACTTCGATCTAGCATGATTGACTACTCGCTCATTCCCGGGGCCGGCGCAGATCCAGGGTGCTCGGGTACTCCCTGTTCCGCTCCTCGGCCGGCGGCGCCATCGGGCCCGGGGGGTGGCCTTCCGCGAAGAACTTATATTTATTTGTAATTGGCCCGTAGCGCACGAAATCGGGCGGCGGTTCCAGGACGCCGGGGGTATGGCCATGGGCCCAGAAGCGGCTCACCCGGCGGCTCTCGGCCTCATAGGCATTGACGGGAAAGACTGCATAGCTGCGCCCCCCGGGGTGGACCACATGATAGGTGCAGCCGCCGACGGCACGCCCGTTCCAGGTATCGATCAGATCGAACACCAGCGGGGAGTGCACGCCGATCGTCGGGTGCAGCGCGGAAGGGGGGTGCCAGGCCCGGTAGCGTACCCCTGCCACCGACTCGCCCTGGGTCGCCGTCGCGCCGAGCGGGACGCGCCGGCCATTGCACGAGAGGACATGGCGCTCGTCGGTGAGCCCGATGGCCTTGACCTGCAGGCGCTCCACGGAGGAATCGACGAAGCGCGCCGCGCCGGTGTTGCTCATCTCCTCGCCGAGGACATGCCAGGGCTCGATGGCGGCGCGCAACTCGATCTCCACCTCACCGATCCGGACCGTGCCGTAGCTCGGGAAACGGAACTCGAAGAACGGCGCGAGCCACTCGGGATCGAAGGGATAGCCCGACTCGCAGAGCTCCCCGACCACCTCGCGCACGTCCGCCCATACATAGTGCGGGAGCATGAAGCGGTCGTGCAGGGCCGTGCCCCAGCGCACCAGCTTGTGCTGATAGGGCTTCCGCCAGAAGCGCGCGACGAGGGCGCGCACCAAGAGCATCTGCACCAGGCTCATGCGCGCGTGGGGGGGCATCTCGAAGGCCCGCAGCTCGACGATCCCGAGCCGCCCGGCGGCGCTGTCGGGGGAGTAGAGCTTGTCGATGCAGAACTCGGCGCGGTGGGTGTTGCCGGTGATGTCCACGAGGAGATGGCGCATGAGCCGGTCCACGAGCCAGGGCAGGCCCACCTCGCCCTCCGGCATCTGATGGAAGGCGATCTCCAGCTCGTAGAGCGCCTCGTGGCGCGCCTCATCGACCCGCGGGCTCTGGCTCGTGGGCCCGACGAAGAGCCCGGCGAACAGGTAGGACAGACCGGGGTGGTGCTGCCAGTAGGTCACCAGGCTCCGAAGCAGATCGGGCCGGCGCAGGAACGGGCTGTCGGCCGGGGTGGCGCCGCCGAGCGTGATGTGGTTGCCGCCCTGGGTACCGGTGTGGCGGCCGTCGAGCATGAACTTCTCGGTCCCGAGCCGCGCCAGATGGGCTTCTTCGTACAGGGCCGTCGTCACGGCGACCAAACCAGGCCAGTCGGCCGCGGGGTGGATGTTGACCTCGATGACGCCCGGATCCGGGGTCACCTGCAAGCGCTCCAGGCGCGAGTCGCGGGGCGGCTCGTAACCCTCCAGCGCCACCGGCATCCGAAGCGCCTCTGCGGTCGCCTCGACTGCCGCCACCAGATCGAGGTAATGCTCGAGATAGGCGAGCGGCGGCAGGAACACGCACAGCCGTCCATCGCGCGGCTCGACGCAGATCGCCGTCCGGACCACCTTGGCGGCAGTCTGCCGGAGGTGTTCCTGGCGCACATCGGCATGGCCCTGCTCCATCAGGCCCGGCATGGCCGGGGCGCGGGCCAGCATCTGGCTATAGCGCATCGCGACCTCGCCGTGGATGTCCCCGAGCGGTGCACGCGGCTCGAAAAGGCTGGGCTCGGGGGTGGGCTCACGCTCGTCCGCGGCGACATAGGGCAGGGCTTCCAGCGGCAGTCGCATCCCCATCGGCGCGTCACCGGGCATCAGGAACAGGTGCTCGCGCCGGACCTGCCAGGGCGAGCTGCGCCATGCGCCCTGGCCGTCGTCCCACTCGATCGGCAGCGTGTAACCGACGGGGGTGTCGAGGCCGCGCTCCAGGGCGCGGCGCAGCGTCTCACGCGCCTCGGGGAGCTTCAGCTCGGCCATGAGCGGGTCCTGGTTGATGGGCACGCCGCCTTCCTTCCAGAGGTAATACAAGGTGTCCTCGTAGGCCGGGATGGCGTAACCCTCGCCGACGCCGAGGCGCCGCGCCAGCTCGGAGGCGAAGCGCGCCGCCTGCGTGGGCCCGAAGCCGTCGCTCCGATGGGGAGCGGCGATGAGATCGACGTTGCGCCACACGGGGGCGCCGTCCTTGCGCCAGAAGCAGCCGAGCGCCCAGCGCGGCAGGGACTCACCCGGATACCACTTGCCTTGGCCATAGTGCAGGACACCCCCGGGGGCGAAGCGCTGGCGCAGGCGCTTGACGAGGTCCTCCGCCAGCCGGCGCTTGTGCGCGCCCAGGGGGGTCATGTTCCATTCGGCCCCCTCCATGTCATCGATGGACACGAAGGTCGGCTCGCCCCCCAGGGTGAGCCGCACGTCCTCGCGCGCCAGATCCGCATCAATGGCGCGGCCCAGGGCGTCGATGGCCGCCCAGGCGGCATCGCTGTACGGCTTGGTGACCCGGGGATCCTCGTGCAGGCGCGTGACGGTGTTCGCGTGGCTGAGCTCGCCCTGGCATTCGTCCGTAGAGCCCGTGACCGGCGCGGCGCTGTGCGCATCGGGGGTGCAGGCCAGCGGGATGTGACCTTCGCCTGCGAAGAGACCCGAGGTCGGATCCAGTCCGACCCAGCCGGCGCCCGGGAGATAGACCTCGGCCCAGGCGTGGAGATCGGTGAAGTCGCGCTCCGGACCCGAGGGCCCGTCCAGCGGCTTGACATCCGGCACGAGCTGCACGAGATAGCCCGAGACGAAGCGCGCGGCCAGGCCCAGGTGCCGCAGCACTTGGACCAGGAGCCAACCCGAGTCGCGGCACGAGCCCAGGGCCTTACCCAGGGTGTCTTCGCAGCTTTGTATGCCCGGTTCCATACGGACGGTGTAACGGATGTCCCCGCACAGGCGCCGGTTGAGATCGACCAGGAAGTCATTGGTCATGCGCGGCGAGCGGTCGATGCCTGCGATCCACTCCCTGAGCCTGGGACCGTCTTCTCGGACCTTGAGGTAGGGGGCCAAGTCGCGATGCAACTCGGGTTCGTACTCGAACGGGACGTGCTCGGCATACTCTTCGAGGAAGAAATCGAAGGGATTGATGACCGTCATGTCGGCCACCACGTCCACTTCGATGGACAAGACCCGGGTCGGATCGAGAAAGACCAGGCGTGCCAGATAGTTGCCGAACGGGTCCTGCTGCCAGTTGATGAAGTGCTTCTCGGGCGTGACGCGCAGCGAATAGGCGAGGATGGGGGTGCGGGTGTGCGGCGCGGGCCGGAGCCGGATCACGTGCGGCGCGAGGCGCACGCGGCGGTCGTAGCGATACTCGGTCTTGTGGTTCAGGGCGACTCGGATGGCCATGTTTCGTGGTGCTTCAGGGATTGCCCGCGACTGTGCTCGGGCCCATCGCTTCACGCTCCTGTGTAGGGCGGGTCAGGCGGGAGGGGTGCGCCGTAACCCACCGACCCAGGTTATGGGTGGGTCAGGCGCGCCGTTTGCGCCGTAACCCACCACCCGAGGCGCACAGCGCCTCACCATTGCCGAACCTCAGGCCGCCATCGAGTCCGACCGTGCCACCGGGGCGTCGCCTAGGAAATACGTCGCGCGGATGCGATCGTGCAGCCGGCCGAGGGCGATCTGCAGCGCGTCTATCAGATCGTGCAGGCCCTCGCGCGACAGGTCCTCGACCCCGGCGTTGCCGATCTGCTGCTTGAGCCGGGCCACGTGCCGGCGCGGGACCTCGTGGCGCGGCAGCTTGCCGAGGCTTACCTGCACCTCGTTCAGGCAATGATACACGGCGCGCGGGAAGCTGCGGTCCTGCAACAGGAACCACACCACGTCTTCCCCGTTGACGCGCACGTGCACATGGCGGCGGTACATCTGATGACCCGACAGCGATTTCAGGACGCTCACCCACTGGATGGTCTCGAAAGGGACGAGCTCGCCGCTCGCATGGGCGAGCAGGCTCGCGGAACGCACGTCGATGATGCGCGTGGTCATGTCCGCGCGCTCCAGGTTCCGGCCGATGCGCGCGAAGTCGTAACCCGGCCCCCGGCTCATGGTGCCGGCGAAGAGCCCGGCCAAGAGCTGGCAGCCGTCGATCACATGGGTCAAGAAGGTGAAGCGCGCGCGCCGCCCGATGCTTTTTTCGCCCTGCGACGCAGCGTACTGGTAGAGGTCGTTGAGCTTCTCCCAGGCCTCGCGCGGCACGACGTCGCGCGTGGTGCGCAGGTTCTCCCGGGCCTGGTGCAGGGACGACAGGATCGAGCACGAGTTATCGCGATCGCCCACCATGTATCGCACCACCTCCGTCTCCCCGGCGGCCGGGTAGCGCGCGAAGAACGGCCCTTCGGCGCTCATGATGAAGACCAGGGGCTCCCAGCCCAGGGCCGTGTCCTTGGGGAGATCCAACACCAGATGGGTATTGACGTTGATGAGGCGCGCAGTGTCCTCGGCGCGCTCCAGATAACGCCCCATCCAATACAAACGTTCCGCGACCCGTGACAGCATGGCTAGTGCGCCCGGCCGTCCACCACCCAGGTGTCCTTGCTGCCGCCGCCCTGAGAGGAATTGACCACCAGAGAGCCGCGCCGGAGCGCGACCCGCGTCAGGCCGCCCATGGTCACATAACTGGCCGCGCCGGACAGGATGAAAGGCCTGAGATCCACATGCCGCCGTTCCAACCCTTCCTCGCAAAGCGTCGGCACGGTCGAGAGCGAGATCACGGGTTGGGCGACGTAGTCGCGGGGATCGTGCTCGATGAGGCGCGTGAACTGGGCGCGCTGGGTCGCCGTGGCGTGCGGGCCGACCAGCAGGCCGTAGCCCCCGGAGGCATTGGCGGGCTTGACCACGAGCTTGTCGAGATTGGCCTTGACGTATTCGCGGTGTCTCGGGTCCATGCACAGATAGGTAGGGACATTCGGCAGGATCGGTTCCTCGTCGAGATAATACTTGATGGCCTTGGGCACGAAGGCATAGACGACCTTGTCGTCCGCGACCCCGGCCCCGGGGGCGTTGGCGAGCCCGACCTTGCCCTTTTTCCAGGCGCGCAGGAGCCCGGGCACCCCGATCACCGATTCCGTCCCGAAGGTCTCCGGGTCGAGGAAGAGATCATCGATGCGCCGGTAGATCACATCGACGCGCGCCGGACCCTCGATGGTGCGCATGTATACGCAGTCGTCATCGCCGACGCACAGATCGCTGCCCTCGACCAATTCGGCGCCCATCTGCTGGGCTAGATAGGCGTGCTCGAAATAGGCGGAGTTGTAAATGCCCGGGGTGAGCACGACGATCTCGGGGGAGTCGCCGGGGCGCGGCGACAGCGAGCACAGCATATCGAAGAGCTGCGCCGGGTAATCGTCGATCGGGCGGATGTTCACGTGCTCGAAGAGCTCGGGAAACACGCGCTTGGTGACCAGTCGGTTTTCGAGCATATAGGACACCCCGGAGGGGATGCGCAGATTGTCCTCGAGCACGTACAGGGTCCCGTCCCGGTCGCGCACCAGATCGCTGCCGCAGACGTGGGCCCACACCCCGTGCGGCGGATCCACCCCCTTGCACTCCGGGCGGAAATTCACGGATTTTTCCAGGACCCAGGCCGGCAGCACGCCGTCCTTGACGATGCGTTGAGCGTGATAGAGGTCGTCGATGAAGAGATTGAGCGCGTGTACCCGCTGTTTGAGCCCGGCCTCGGCGCGTTCCCATTCCTGTGCCGAGAGGATGCGAGGGATGATATCGAAGGGCCAGGCGCGATCGATGCTGCCCCCCTCCTCGGTGTAGACCGTGAAGGTGACCCCCATGGTCAAGATCGAGAGATCGGCGGCGCGCTTGCGTTCCTCGATCTCGCCGGTGCTGAGCGAGGCGAGATAACGGCACAGCGGCTCGGCGGCCTCTCGAGGCGCGCCCCCGGTGTCGATCAACTCGTCGTAGCCATCGCCGCTGTCGTAACCCTGCCAGTCGATCGACATGTCTCCACCCGCCGGGGGTAGGATCTCGGGCCAAGTATACGGGGAGTACATCGATCGCGGCACGGATTGCGACGCGGAGCTGTGGTCCATGCCTGGGTTGAGCAAGCCATGTACCAAGGCGGTCGAGCCAGCGTTTTTCGCGGTCGGCGAAGCGATCGAATATGAAGTTTATACGAAAAATATGAAGTTGATACGGAATAAAAGCTCGATCTCGATCGCATCTTGTGGCCCGGCTCTCGGTCCGCCGTGCGTCCTTCGAGGGCACGCGCGAGCGCGCGTGACCCAGCATGGGACAGGGGGCGCCCCCGGTGCGCTAACCGGTCGGTTTCGGCAGGGCGATCCGCTCGCGCCGGCAATCGTCCAAGAGGCCGCCGGGCAAAAGCCTCAGCGCGAGGATCACGAGCACCGGGACGACGATGACGTCGTCGAGGTGGCCGATGACCGGGATGAAGTCCGGGATGAGATCGAAGGGTAGGATGGCATTAGGATGGCGTAGCCGACGGCGAGGCCGAGCAGGAGCTTTGGCAACCACGGCGTGCGCGCGTCGCCGAGCACCCGACGATAGACGTGCAGCTCGCGCTTGAGGTGCTGGGCCGCCTCTGCCAGGCGTGCTCGGAACGTCATCGGTGCCGATTCACCAGACCCGCGAGCAGGCTCATGAGAGCGAGCGTGCGAGATTTGCTCAGGGTGCTGAACATCCGGTGTACCTCATCAATCGGTCGAGGGATGGGGCGATAGGGGATCCAGGGACCGCTCGCGTTTCACGCCCCGCCCGTGGCGCTCTGTTCGGCAAGCCTGCTGTGGCGCATGGAATACCCGAAATAGATACAGAGACCGGCGATGAGCCACACCCCGAACGCCTGCCAGGTCTCATGGCGCAGGCTCACCATGAGCCACAGACAAAAGCCGATGCCGAGCACCGGGATCACCGGCCCGAACGGCGCCCGGAAACCGCGCGGGAGGTGCGGGTGGGTACGGCGCAGGGTTATGACGCCGGCACACACCACGACGAAGGCGCCGAGCGTCCCGATGTTGGTGAGCTCCGCGAGCCGGTGGAGCGGCAGGAAGCCGGCGAGCCCGCACATGACCACCCCGATGAGCACGATGACCCGCACCGGGCTCTTGGTCGCCTCCGACACGTGCGAGAAGAACGGCGGCAGGAGCCCATCGCGGGAGATCGCGAACAGGATCCGGGTGATCCCGAAATAGAGCACGAGCATCACCGTCGTGAGCCCGGCGACGGCGCCGATCGAGATGAGCCCCGCGGCCCACCCCTGGCCGATCTTGAGCAGCGCGCTTGCGACCGGCGAGGGGGTATTCAGCTCGCTGTAGGGGACGATCCCAGTCAAGACCCCGGAGACCGCCATGTACAACAGGGTGCAGATCGCGAGCGAGCCGATGATCCCGATGGGTAGGTCCCGTCCGGGGTTCTCGCATTCCTCGGCGGCCGTCGATACCGCGTCGAAGCCGATATAGGCGAAGAAGATCGTGGCCGCGCCGGTCAAGACCCCCTGAAAACCGAAGTGGGTACGCCCGTCCGCGTCGGTGACCTCGGGGGGGATGTACGGGCTCCAGTTCGAGGGGTC
The DNA here is from genome assembly GCA_013697045.1 of Gammaproteobacteria bacterium. GTDB lineage: Bacteria > Pseudomonadota > Gammaproteobacteria > JACCXJ01 > JACCXJ01 > JACCXJ01. Next base: position 10,614 of record JACCXJ010000054.1, read on the forward strand.
CAGATGGCCGATGGCGACGGCGAGGAACAGGAGGATCGCCGAGACCTTGACCAGCACCATGACGGCGTTGAACCGGGCGCTGACCTTGGCGCCCCTGGCGAGGAGCAGGCCGAGCGCGGCGACGATGACAAACGCCGGCAGGTTCACGATACCCCCCGCCGCCTCCCAGGGCCCGTGCAGCAGATACTCCGGCAGGCCGGCGCCGAACAGCGCCTGAAGGCCGTTGTTGAAATAGCCCGACCAGCCGACCGCGACGGTCGAGATGGCGACCGTGTATTCGAGGATCAGCATCCAGCCGATCACCCAGGCCGGGAACTCGCCCAGGCCCGCATAGCCGTAAGCGTACGCCGAGCCCGCCCCGCCGACGGTCGAAGCCAGCTCGGCATAAGCCAGCGCCGCACAGGCGCAGGCGATGCCCGCGATGACGAAGGACAGCGTGATGGCCGGCCCGGCCTCCGTGGCCGCAGCGCGACCGGTCAGGACGAAGATCCCGGCGCCGATGATGGCGCCCACCCCGAGCAGCGTCAGGTCGAAGGCGCTGAGACAGCGTTTGAGGTCACCCTTATTGATGTCCTCCGCTGTTACGTTCTTGGTGCGAAATAGCTGGTTCATCAAGCTCCCCCGACTCATGCCCCGCCCTTCGGCCCTTCGGATATAGAAAAGGCCAGACCCCACCGTACCCGCCTGCAAGGTCGCCTTCTCCCCCACCCCAACCCTCCCCCGCTACGCAGGGGAAGGGACGCGAGATCTCCCTCCCCTGTCCGCGCTTTTAGCGGACGGGGGAGGGTGGGGTGGGGGCCCGGCGCGACGTTCGCTCACCGGGCTTGGTCCCCGAGCCACTATACCAGCAGGGCTCGTGGGGCGGCGACCCGCCGCCTCACTCGGTCTCGTAACCGAGATGCGTCCCGAGCCAGCGCTCGATAGCCTTGACATCCATGCCCTTGCGGCGGGCGTAGTTGTGGACCTGGTCCTCGTTGATCTTCCCGACGCCGAAATAGCGGGACTTGGGATGCGAGAAATACCAGCCGCTCACCGCCGCGGTCGGGATCATGGCGAGGCTCTCGGTAAGGGTAATGCCGGTGTTCTTCTCCACATCGAGCAACTCCCATAACAACAGCTTCTCGGTGTGGTCCGGACAGGCCGGATAGCCTGGGGCCGGCCGGATCCCCTGATAGCGTTCCTCGATGAGCGCCTCGTGATCGAGGCGTTCCTCGCCCGCGTAGCCCCACACCTCGGTCCGCACCCGCTGGTGCAGGCGCTCGGCCAGGGCCTCGACGAGGCGGTCGGCCAGGGCCTTGACCAGGATGGCATTGTAGTCGTCGTGCTCTGCTTCGAAGCGCGCCACGAGCGCATCGATCCCGAGCCCCGCGGTCACGGCGAAGGCCCCGACATAGTCCGGTACACCGCTCTCCTTGGGTGCCACGAAGTCGGCGAGCGCGAGATTCGGCTGTCCCGGCGGACGCTTCTGTTGCTGCCGGAGCGTGTGGATCACGGTCAGCTCACCGGCCCGAGTCTCATCGGTGTAGACCTCGATGTCGTCCTCGCCGACCGTGTTCGCGGCAAAGAGACCGATCACCCCGCGGGCCCGGAGCGTACGCTCGGCTACGATCCGATCGAGCATCTCCAACGCTTCCTCGTAGAGCTTTCGGGCACTTTCGCCCACCACCGGATCGTCGAGGATGCGGGGAAAGCGCCCGGCCAGCTCCCAGGTGATGAAGAACGGCGTCCAGTCGATGTAATCCCGAAGCTCCGCGAGCGGATAGTCCTCGAAGACCTGTATGCCGAGCCTCTGGGGCACGGGCGGGCGATACTCGCGCCAATCGATCGAGAGCTTGTTGGCGCGCGCCTCGGTCAGGCTCAGCCACTCGGTACGCGCCTGGCGGCCCTTGTGGCGCTCGCGGACCTCGGCGTACTCGGCCCGCACCTGCTCGACGAAGGCGCCGCGCAGATCCGCGCTCACGAGCCGGCCCACCACGCCCACGGCGCGCGAGGCGTCCTTCACGTGTACGGTGGGATGCTGGTACTGGGGCGCGATCTTGACCGCGGTGTGGGTGCGCGAGGTCGTCGCCCCGCCGATCAGGAGCGGGAGGTCGTATCCCTGACGCTGCATCTCCTTGGCGACATCGACCATCTCGTCCAGCGACGGGGTGATGAGGCCCGAGAGCCCGATCAGGTCCGCCTCTTCGCGGCGGGCGGTCTCGAGGATGGTCTCGCAAGGGACCATGACGCCGAGATCGATCACCTCGAAGTTGTTGCACTGGAGCACGACGCCCACGATGTTCTTGCCGATGTCGTGCACGTCGCCCTTGACCGTGGCCATTACGATCTTGCCGTTCTTGCGCGCCGGGCCGCCACCCTCGCGCTGGGCCTCGATGAAGGGCACGAGATAGGCGACCGACTTTTTCATCACCCGCGCGCTCTTGACCACCTGCGGCAGGAACATCTTGCCCGATCCGAACAGATCGCCGACCACGTTCATGCCGGCCATGAGCGGGCCCTCGATGACCTCGATGGGCCTCGGGTACTTTTGGCGCGCCTCTTCGGTATCCGACTCGATGTGATCGGTGATGCCCTTGACGAGCGCGTGGATGAGGCGGTGCTCGACGTCCTGGTTGCGCCACTCGTCCATGGCCTTCTTTTCGCGGGGCTCGCCCGTGACGCTATCGGCGAGCTCGACCAGGCGTTCGGTGGCGTCGGAGCGGCGGTTCAGCAGCACGTCCTCGATCCGTTCGAGCAGGTCCTTCTCGATCTCCTGGTAGATCCCGAGCTGCCCGGCATTTACGATCCCCATGTCCATGCCCGACTTGATGCCGTGGTAGAGAAATGCCGCGTGCATCGCCTCGCGCACCGGGTTGTTGCCGCGGAACGAGAACGAGACGTTGCTGAGCCCACCGCTCACGAGCGCATGGGGGAGGTGGTGCTTGATCTGGCGCGCGGCCTCGAAGTAGGCGAGCGCATAATCGTTGTGCTCCTCCATGCCGGTCGCGACCGTCAGGATGTTGGGGTCGAAGATGATGTCCTCGGGGGGAAAGCCAACCTTTTTCGTGAGGATCTCATAGGAGCGCTTGCAGATCTCGAGCTTGCGCGCGGTAGTGTCTGCTTGTCCCTTCTCGTCGAAGGCCATGACGACGGCCGCAGCCCCGTAGCGGCGCACCAGCCGCGCGTGCTCGATGAACCTGGCTTCGCCCTCCTTGAGACTGATGGAATTGACGACGCCCTTGCCCTGGAGGCAGCGCAGCCCCGCCTCGATGACGCTCCACTTGGAGGAATCGATCATGATGGGGACGCGGCTGATGTCGGGCTCGGAGGCGATGAGATTGACGAAGCGGGACATCAGGTCTTCGGCGTCCAGGAGCCCCTCGTCCATGCAGATGTCGATCATCTGGGCGCCGTTCTCGACCTGCTGTTTGGCGATCTCGAGCGCCGCCTCCAGGTCCCCGGCCCGCACCAGCGCCGCGAACTTCGGTGAGCCGGCGACGTTGGTGCGCTCACCGATGTTGACGAAGTTGGTGTCCGGGGTGATCGCGAGCGGCTCGAGACCGCTCAAGCGGCAATAGTGGGGGAGATCGGGGATCGGCCGCGGCGGCAGATCGCGCACGGCCTCGGCGATCGCGTGGAGGTGCGCGGGGGTCGTGCCGCAGCATCCGCCGACGATGTTCAGGAAACCACTCTCGGCGAACTCGCGGATGAGCCCGGCCATATACTCAGGCGTGTCGTCGTACTGGCCGAACTCATTCGGGAGCCCCGCGTTCGGGTGGACGCTGACGAAGGCCGGGGCGCACGCGGAAAGGTCCTTCACGTAGGGCCGCAGCTCTTTGGCGCCGAGCGCGCAGTTGAGGCCGACGCTCACGGGACGGGCGTGCGCCACCGAGTTCCAGAAGGCCTCGGTGGTCTGACCGGTGAGCGTGCGCCCGCTTTGATCGGTGATGGTCCCCGAGATCATGATGGGCAGCCTCTGGCCCTGTTGCTCGAAGTACTCATCTATAGCGAAGAGCGCGGCCTTGGCGTTCAGGGTGTCGAAGATGGTCTCGACCAGGAGCAGATCCGCGCCGCCGTCGATGAGCCCTCGCACCGCCAGCGTATAGGCATCGACGAGCTCCGCGAAGGTGACGCTGCGGAACCCGGGGTTATTGACATCGGGGGAGATCGAGGCCGTCCGATTCGTGGGCCCGAGCACCCCGGCCACGAATCGTGGCCTCTGCGCGTCTTTCTCCTCGAACTCATCGGCGACGGCGCGCGCGAGCCGCGCGCCTTCGAGGTTCAGATCATAGGCCAGGTCCTGCATCTCGTAATCCGCCATGGCGATGGCGGTCGAGTTGAAGGTGTTGGTTTCGAGGATGTCGGCGCCGGCCGCGAGGTAGGCGCGGTGGATCTCGGTGATGATCTCGGGCCGGGAGAGGCATAGGAGGTCGTTGTTGCCCTTGAGCGGGCGCGGGTGGTCTCTGAAACGCTCACCCCGGTAGTCGGATTCCGTGAGGCCATAGCACTGGATCATGGTCCCCATGGCCCCATCGAGGATCAGGATGCGCTTTTCGAGGAGCGGCGTGAGCCGGTCGGCTCGCGGAGTGGCTTCCGTCATCGCGGGGAGCAGATCAGGCCGTGGGGGGTCATGGCAAAGGATTATTGGCAGTCGGTGCGCAAAAACAAGAGGGGCGATCGCTCGATCGCCCCTCTTGGATCCCAGGCAGGCGTCCAGACCGTGCTGGTCCAGGAACCCGCTAGTTCAACTCCTGCTAGTTCAATACATTATGTTGCCGCGCGCGCATGCAGTTCCGGTACGCGGACTGGAAGCCCTGTTCCGAGCGTACCCCCTGATGTGTGCCGCCGCCGATCCCACCCGCCGCCGCGCCGATTGCAGCCCCCTTACCCGGGTTCCCGGCCGCGGCGCCGATCGCGGCGCCTGCCGCAGCCCCGAGCAGGCCGCCCACCACGGTGCCGGTCACGGCGTTCTGCGCGGTGCCACCCGACGCCTGGAGGGCGAGCTGCCGGCACTCGGCCTGATCCTGTGAAACATACTGTGCCCGCGAGTCCCCATAGGTGTCCACGGTCGGTGCCCAGCCCGTCTGCGAGGCGCAAGCGCCCAGGCACATCGAGGCGACCAATAGCATCGATTTCATCATAACGGTACCCTGTTTCAGCATGGTGATAACCCCGTATCGTAACGCCTCAGCGGGCGTCGTGTGCGTTAGAGCGTTGGTTCAGGCGGGAGGTTTCATCCCGGCCCGTCACATCGGCCCGATGATCTTACCCTTGAACCAGGAGATTCTGCAGATCGATGAGCGCGGCGTTGGCGCGCGAGATGTAGGACGTCATCACCAGTGAATGGTTCGCAAGGAGCCCGAAGCCGGTTCCGTTCAGGATCACCGGGCTCCACACCGGGCTCTGGGCCTGCTCGAGCTCTCGAATGACCTGGCGGAGGCTGACCTCGGCGTTCTTGTTCCGCAACACCGGTTCGAAATCGATCGCCGCCGCGCGCAGGAAGTGCAGAATGGCCCATGTCGCGCCTCTGGCATCATAGAAGATATCGTCGAGGTGTAACCACGGGGTCCTGGCCGCCAAACGCCGGGTCAATTCCGTGCCGGCGCCCTGGGCATCAGCGGGGCGCCCCGCGTTCACGGGCTCGGATCCCTCGCCGACACTGGCACCCAGCCGCTGTGCAAGGTCTCCGAGGCGCGTTCCGACGAGCCGGAGCCATTCCCGAAGGTTATCCGCGCGGGCGTAAAACTCGGCGCCGCGGGCGGGGTCCTGGAGCCTAGCGAGGTAGCGCTTCAGGCGATCCAGGCCGACTTGGTACTCGCCCTCGGCGGAGGGGATCTGCCAGGAATAGGGGTCGAAGTGAAAGCGCGGATCGGCGACGGAGAGATCGGCGTCCTCCGACGATTGTGACTGGGAGCGGCTCAGATCGTTGCGCAGCACCCGGGCCAGGTCCCGGATCTGCTGCAAGACACCTTGCTCCCAGTTCGGGATGTTGTCCATCAGCAACGCGGGCGGCATCATGTCATTGGACAGATAGCCACCCGGCTTGTCGAGCAAGACCGTGACGACATGGATGAGCGTCGCGGTCATCACCGAGCCGGGCACGAGCTTGGACGCGTCGCCGCCCACCATCTCGGTAGCGACGGCCTTGACATCGAAGAGGTCCGGTTCGGAATCCCAGTAAAACCCCAGAGCCGAGATGCCGACGATCGCGATGACGAAAGGGGATGGCAGGAGCAGGAGCCAAAACCAGCTCCGCTTCGCGGGGAGGTGGTTGACGGTTCTGCTGAAGATCCGGGCCATGGGTGGAGTGGTGGAGGGATTGGAGCTTAGTGTACGTGATTCCCCTCCGGCGCGCACCCCTGGGACATAGATTCTAGGGCGCACGGTTGGCTGGCCGGCCCTTGGAACGGGGGCGCCAAGCTCGTCGGGCGGTTGCCCCTGGCGGCAGGGGCGCACGGCCTTGTATGGTGGCGACTCGGACAGTCGGCAGACACATCTTGACGATGGGGCTGTAGAATCTCCGTTCCCCAGTAGTTGAGATCGACCTGCGCCACCATGACCGACTTTGCAGAACCCCCCGAGCACCTGCGTAGCCTACTACAGAGTGCGCTGGCAGAGGGTGATTTCGCGCGCGTTCGCGCCGGCCTGTCGGACCTGCATCCTGCCGAGATCGCGGATCTACTGGAATCGCTGCCGAGCGAGCGGCGCGCCGAGGTATGGACTCTGATCCCATCGGAACGCCAGGGCGAGGTCCTATCCCATGCCCAGGACGCGGTGCGCGCGAGCCTGCTCGAGCACATGGACCCGGCCCAACTCACGGCCGTCACGGAAGCGCTCGAGACCGACGATGCGGCCGACCTTCTCCAAGGCCTTTCGGAAACGCTTGCAGAGCGCGTGTTGCGTTCCATGCACGAGCAGAATCGCGCGCGGATCGCCTCGGTATTGTCGTACCCCGAAGACACGGCCGGTGGTCTCATGAACGTCGACACCATCACCGTGCGCAGCGACGTTCACCTGGACGCCGTGGTGCGCTATCTACGCTGGCGCGCCGATCTCCCGGATAAGACCGACAGCTTGATGGTCGTGGATCGGGACAATCGATATGAAGGTGTGTTACCGCTCACCACCCTCCTGACCCACGGCCCGGAACGCACCGTCGGAGAGGTGATGACGCAAGCGCTGGAGGCGATCCCGGCCCATCTTCCGGCATCCGAGGTGGCCAAGCGCTTCGAGCAGCATGACCTCTTATCGGCGCCGGTGGTGGATACCCAGGGCAGATTGGTCGGGCGGATCACGATCGACGATGTGGTGGACGTGATCCGCGAGCAAGGCGATCACTCGCTCATGAGCCTCGCGGGTCTGGACGAAGAGGACGACATGTTCGCGCCGATCACGGTCACCGCCCCACGACGCGCGCTGTGGCTCGGGGTCAACCTGGTCACGGCGCTGCTGGCCGCTTGGGTGATCGGCCATTTCGAAGCGACCATCGAAAAGATCGTGGCGCTCGCGATACTGATGCCCGTGGTCGCGAGCATGGGCGGGATCGCGGGCAGCCAGACGCTCACCATCGTGATCCGCGGGTTGGCGCTCGGTCAGGTCGGACGCGACAATTCCCGCGCGCTCTTGCGCAAAGAGATCGCCGTCGGGATCTGCAACGGGATCGTCTGGGCGAGCGTCGTCGGCGTGGTCGCGGCCAATTGGTTCAAGGACGCAGGGCTAGGCGCCGTCATCGCCATCGCGCTCATCACCAACCTGGTCGCGGGCGCGCTGGCGGGCACTCTGATCCCGTTGACGCTCAAACGCCTCGGCATCGACCCGGCGCTGGCCGGCGGGCTTTTCCTGACCACCGTTACCGATGTGGTCGGGTTTACCGCCTTCCTGGGCCTGGCCACGCTGCTCCTGATCTGACGCCCGTCTCGAAGAGCGCGCGACCCCCTTCCCGCACGGGGCCCGAAATCTTCGGCGATCCCCTACCCCTATGACAGCGAAGGGCCGTGACAGGGATAGGGGATAATAGGACTCCTATCGAGAGCCGCTAGCGCTTCGCCGCATTAGCCACCCGCAAGTCGTCGGCGCTCTTCCCACTGGACAGGGCGTCTTTGAACCACAAGGGCTGGCGCCCCGTCCCCGCCCAAGTCTGCGACGAGTCTCTCGGATTGACATACTTGGGTGGCCGCTTGGCCATCCGGCCGGTGGTTTTCCGAGTCGTTCTCCGCGGGCTCTTGTTGCCGGCGAGATCGCCGATCGACATTCCCACGGAGGCCGCCAGCTCGCGTATCTTGGCGAGCACCCGTTTCGTGTCCCCCGAGCTCCGCCGCTTCATCTCCGTGTCGAGGCGCTTGGACAGGCTCGCAAGCTCGGTGGGGGAGAGTTTCGCTACGTTCACTTTCTCAGCCATAGTATCCTCGTGTTCAAGGGTTGTCTTGGTGTTCAAGGGACGTTCACTTCGCAAAAGAGGTCCCCGATAAAGAGTGTAGCATTAGTTAATAGTACTTTACCACATCCCGTCACAAGATCTTTGCAATGGGTTCCCCGGACCGCCGGCGAGGCCTTGGCCGAAAGATCGCTTTCCGACCGTGGTGATGCGGGATACTCGGGAAACCCGTCCCTAGCCCCGTAACCCGCCCGCGGACCATTCTCCGTCGGGAGTCTCTGCCGGCCCACCGAGGACAATGCGCCGTCCGGTCCCCGGCGCAATCCGAAGGCGCGCCGCGCGGTGCGCGGCTCGGTTAGAATGGGCGAAAAACCGCGAGCCCCGCGCCCGTCGTAAGACGTCCGAGGGAAGATGGCCCGATCTCCGGTGCGCCCGGCGGTCCTGGACGATCCCGGTCCCCGCGCCGGGGCTCCGGTGGCGTTCGGGCCTCCTCGTCTTTCCATGGATGCGAGCCCCCTTCCACGGCATTTCCCCGGCCCGGGCAGGGAAACGCACGACCGCTGAGTTCCGCTCCGACCGACTGCAAAGGACGACCGACAGGATGAGAAAACGCCAGATCGACGGGATCCGCTTCGTCTTGTTCCTCATGGTGTTCGCCACCCACTACGCGAGCGATCCGCTGGATGTGGGCTACCTCGGGTATGCCTTGCCGGTGTTCTTCGTGATGAGCGGGTTCCTGATCACGAACGTCCTACTGTCTACCGATCACCCGCGGCTCCTCAAACGCCTGGAGGTATTCTACGTCCGCAGGATCCTGCGGATCTGCCCGGCGTACTACCTCGTGGTACTCCTATTGATCACGATGGGGCTTGTGAGCCATCCGCTCGCTTACCTCGGGTACGTGCTGAACATCAAGCTTTTCGCTGCGAGCCTGGGCCCTTTCGCGGAGTTTCAGCAGTGGTTCATGGAGGCGTGGAGGCGGCAGTCCGTGCACCTGTGGTCATTGAGTGTCGAGGAGCAGTTCTATATCGTCTACCCTTTGCTCTTGTACCTGACGTCGGTGCGGTGGCGGACGGCGATGCTGGTCACTGTCCTCTTCATGAGCATCGCCGCGCGCGTGTGGCTCATGGCGCGTTACCCACGGTCGTTCTATGGGACGCTCTTGCCCGTATGCGCCGAGTATTTCGTGTGGGGGTGCCTGTTCTCATGGCTCGAAAGCCGGCGCCGATTGACATGGCTGTCGCCGTCGTGGGCGCTCGGAGTCGGGCTCTTCTTCGCGGTCCTCTTGGTCGCGATCGAGTTCCACTTCGGGCAGAGCGGCTTCTTGCAGTTCTCCGTATCCCACTATCAGACACCGATCGCGGCCGCGATGGGGTTCTTCATCTGGGGGCTGTGGTCGGTAGGTGAGACCCATATCGTGGCACGGGCGCTCAGCTTCAGGCCATTCGTCTATTTCGGGGAGATGAGCTATACGCTGTACCTGGTGCACTTGATCGCCTGGGACCTTTTCTCCGCCACGGGGATCGTCCTGCCGTTCTCTCCGGAGACCAATGGCCTGATCGGCGGCTTTGCCCTGTCGCTCTTGATGGGCATGGCCATCTGGCACGGGTTCGAGAAACCGATCTACGGTCTCAGGCGCTATCTGCCTTACATCAACACACAGGGCATTGACACACAGGGCTCGAAAACTGGCGTCTAGGGACGGGCGGTGCGCGCGCCCGGGTCACCGATCGCGAGCGCCGCGTCGACGGACCGGTCGCGGGTATACATCAGGTAGCCCACCAGCATCTCGTCGTAGTCCTTGAGACCCCAGCGGACCTCCTTGGAGGGATCGGGGTTCAACGGATTCCGATCGGAATTGTCGAAGCCCGCCTCGACGGCGATGCGCGTACCTTTCGGCAGGGCCTTGGGGGTCGCGAGACGGTACACGGTCTGCCAGCTGAACGAATAGTGGGCGACCGAGAGCAAAACCTCCACACGGCCATCGGGATAGCGGGCCTCATAGCGGAAGTGGCTGCCGCGATAGTGCATGTGCGGGTAGAAGGCGTGCAGGGTCACATCCTCCTTCAACAAGACCTCGGCCTGTTCTAGATGATCGGGCGCCCGTGGGGGGATGCGTATGCGCATGTTGGCGGCACTCGCGACAGCGTATTCGCGCGACGGTGGCTGGTCGTGGAAATAGAGCCCGAGCCTCGGCCGGTCGGTCCGCGGATGCCCGACGGTGACATAGTGGAGCTGGAAGACGAGCGTGGCGCCGGCCGGCAGCAACTGGCCGGAGCCGTCGGGGAAGGGCGTGGCACTGAATCCGGGGACGTAGGCCGTGAAAAAACCGTTGCGTCCTTCGAGCCACTCGGGCTCTTCGGACTTCAAACGCTCGGGGTATTGTACGAACACGAACCCATGGTGCATGAGCCCCGCGTCGCTCGGTTGCAGGTGCGCCGCGCGCACCCACACGTCCCGGTCGACGGGAGCGGCGATCTTGAGCCAGCGATACGGCAGCACCCCTTGCGCCGGCAGCCTCTGGGTGGGGAGATCGATTACGGCGTCCGGTTCCCCCAGAGGCCAGCCGGTATCGCCCTTGGGGGGGTCTGCGAGCAGGGGATCCGTCTCGCTGGAATGGGGCGCCCCCGCGTTTATCCAGTGTACCAGCGTGCGCTTTTCCTCGACCGTCAGAGAGGGGTCCGGTGAGAATACCCCGATCTCGGGATCGGCGTGCCAGGGTGGCATGCGGCGATTCATGATCACCTCGCGTATCATTGCGCTCCACCCCTTGACGGTTTCGTAGCGGTCCATGACCCACGGGGCACCGCCGCCCGGCCGGTGGCAAGACGCACATTTGGCCCTCAACACCGGCACCACGTCACCCTCGTAAGAAACGGGGCCGGCCTTGGCGTCCGCCAGGCCTGCTATGAGGCAGCCGGCGCCCGCGGGTGCGGAGGCCGCGATCGGATCTCCGTCCAAAAGGGCCTCGATGGCATCCTTCAAGTACTCGCGCGTCGCACGCGGTCGCTCTCCCTCGAAACCGACTCGGTCATCGATCGGGCCGCGATAGCGGACCGTCCAAGTGGCGGGATCGATGAGGATGGCCTCGCCCGTCCGAGTCACTCCGAGGCCTTCCATCACCAGTTGGCTCTCATCCTTGAGGATCGGGATATCGATCCCCAGGAGTTTCGCCTCGGCCTTCAAAGCCGCACGGTCGTCCTGGGGATTGGCATTCAACAGAAAGAAGCTCACGCCCGCCTCGTGGTAGCGGTCGCGCAGCGTCTCGAGGCTCGAGAGGCTGTTCCGAACGACGGGACAGCCCAGGCCATGGCTATAAAAGATGATGGCTTTGGCATGTCCTTCTGCAGAGAGGCGATGGTAGTCACCCTCGGCATCGAGGAGGGCGAAGTCGACGATGCGGGGTCCGTCTGCGCGCGGAGGAGGGGTCCGAGCATAGAAAAGCCACGCGGTGCATAGGGCGCCCAGGGCCGCGGCGGCGAAGAGGAGCGCCAAGGTTCGGAGCGGGGTCATCACGGCTATTATCGCTCTTATCGTCGGCCGTATACTGCGCGACCAAGGGCGCTCCCAAGAGACGTTAAATTAATACGATTCCGTCGCCGCCACAAGGGATCGAGACCGCTGCGGTCCACAACCCCAACACGACCCAGGGACACTCAATTTGATCGAGCCCGAGACCACGATTTCCCGTGCCGCCCCGGCGCTGCTCCGCACCCTGTTCCTGCATCACGACGGGATCGTGGTGGGGGCGACGCTGGCGGCCCTGGGGCGATCCGGCATACTGGCGTTATTGCTGCGCGAGAGGCGTGTCGCGATGCACGAGATCCTGCGCGCCTGTCCGGCGAGGCCCGGTTATCTGCACGTGGCGCTGCGGTGCCTCGCGCTCCAAGGCTGGCTCGAACGCGAGGGTGAACCGGCGAGCAACGCCATGGTGTTCTCCGTGACACCGCGCGGGAGGCACGCCTCGGCCGCCTTCGACGTGTACCGGGAGGCCGCGGCCTTCATCTATTCCGGCGTTCCCTTTTCCCGTTACCTTTTTGGCCAGCCCGGTGTGATCGAGCCCTGTGTAATCGAGCCCGGTGTGATCGAGCGTGAACCGATCGCGCCCCCCTTCGAGCGCTACGCCGAGTTGGTCGACCAGAGCGCGCAGGGTTACGGGTTCGCCGGCGAAGAATTCGAGATCATCCGCGCCCACCTGGACGGCATGCTTGCCGGTCCCTCGATGATCGCATTGAAGCAGCGCGGTCTCCTGGCCCATGGCGAATTTCGCCTCCCCGCGGGTGGTATGGCGCGGGATCGCCTGCGGGTCGTGCTCGCGCTATTGCAGCACCTCGGTTGGGTCCGGTGGGAACCATCTTTGACTCATCGGCCTTTGACTCATGGGTCTTTGACTCATGGGGACGCTTGGCGCTTTACCGAAAAAGGTAGGGTGGCCTGCGAATTCACGCTGCATTATGGCCTCACGCTCTCCTACCTGCCGCTGTTCTGCCAACTCCCGCGGCTCCTGTTCGATTCGGTGAAGAACATCACCCACCGCGAACGCGGGCAGGAAGAGACACATGTCGAGCGCACCCTCAACGTGCTCGCGAGCGGGGTGGCTCACCGGCGTTACTTCGAGGACGCCGATGCGATCATCCGCGAGGTTTTCAACCGCGAGCCCATCGCCGAGCAACCGCGTTTCGTCGCGGACATGGGCTGCGGGGATGGCGTGTGGCTCGACAGGATCTACCAGCTCGTGTGCCGCGACACATTGCGCGGTGAGAAGCTCGACGAGCATCCCTTGGTCATGGTCGGCGCGGATTACAACGTGAAGGCCCTCGCGGTCGCGCGCCGGCGTCTCGAGGCTGCCGGCGTGCCGCACATCACGCTATTCGGCGACATCACCGATCCGGACGGCTTTGCCGCGGCGCTTCGGGAAGTCGGGCTCGCGATCGAGGACGGCCTGCACATCCGCGCCTTCATCGACCACAACCGCCGCTACACCGAGCCCCGTGAGCAGGCGCTACGGCGCCGGGCGATGTCCACCGGGGCCTACGCGGACGAGGAAGGCCGGGCGATCCCGAATGCCTTGCTCGAACAGAACCTCGTGGAGCACCTGAGGCGCTGGGTCCCCTACACCAAGCAGCACGGCCTGATCATCATCGAGGCCCACGACGTGCCACCGGAGATCGCCTGGCGCTACGGCGGCCGCACGCACGCGACGGCCTTCGACACCTACCATGGCTACTCCAACCAGTATCCGGTCGACTTCGATGCCTTCATGAGCCTGGCGGAAGAGGCCGGGCTCCGATCCATCTCTTACCAACACAAGACCTATCCCTCGCGCCTGCCGTTCGTGGCGATCAGCTTGAATCGCTTCAAGACGTCCGATCCGGGGTGGCTCCAGACGCTCAAGCCGGGCGTCCGTCGCAGTGCTAGTGACCTTAGAACCCTCCCCCTCGATCAAGGGGGAGGGCAGAGTGGGGGTGGAGCGCCCGGAGATAGCGAAGACTCTGGATCGAAGGATCTTCCGACCGCTCGACCCCCATCCCAACCTTCCCCCTGCCAGAAATATCTAGATAAGCAGGGGGAAGGAGCAGAAAAGTCTGAGTCAACCGCATTGGGCTTCCCCGAGGAACGCCCCGGCTGGCGGCCGGACGGTTCGGAGGACCGGGAGGACGGTGACGTCCTGCACCGGTTTCTCTATCGCGACGGCGGCATCGAGCACCCGAGGCGCTGGTGCTTCACCGCCACCGGTGCCCTGGTCGCGGCGATCCTGGATGAGGTCGAGCGGCGCTTGGCCGGGATCGAGTCCGCGCCCCGGACCGGGCGCGCCCTGCGCCTCGTGGACTACGGGGCCGGTACCGGGCTCGCGACACTGGAGCTGATCCACGGCCTCGCGGACAAAGGTCTCCTGAAACGCTTCGAGACCCGCGGCATCGCCTTCGAGTTGCTGGTGCTGGACCTGCCCTCCGGCTGGTTCGCCAAGGCCCATGAACTGCTCGAGGGGCTGCCCTTCGTGCGTTTCGAGTCCCTCAAGGACCCGAGGACCGGCCGCATCCGGCGGCTTTCAGAGATCGTAGCGGTAGAGGCGGTCCCCGGTGCCGGCCCTCAGCGCGCGTCCGGTCGCATCCCCGGGCTCTCCGAGATCGGCGGCGGGGACGGCGTCGATGTGGTATTCGCCAGCATGGTCCTGCACCTGGTGCAACCCAAGGCCCTGCCGGCCCTGGTCCAAGGCGTCGCCGAGGCGTTGAAGCCCGATGGCGTCTTCTTGTGGAACACGCCGGACACGGCACCGGCACCCGCCGATGCCTGTGTGATCCATGCCGCGAATCGGCTCCTGCGCGGGGTACTGAGTGAAGTCTTGGACGATGAGACCCGCCTGGCTTCCGTGATCGCGAAGCTGCCCGAAGCCGAGCGCGGACGTTATGACGACCTGCCCGCCCGCGTCCATGAGATCCGGCAGGGTCTCACCCCGGACGACCGCGCCCGCCTCCGGGCGCTGGGCGACAAGCAGGTGTTGCCGGTCCCGACCGACGTCTCCGAGATCCACGCCCAGCTCTGCAGGCGCTTCCTGGGCGCTACCTCGACCTCAATGTCGGTCTTGAGTGAGGAAGATGCCATCGCCCTGGCCCTCCTGCCCGCCAATCAGCGCTATTTCGCCGAGGTGCCCAAGCGCGA
>JACCXJ010000121.1 GCA_013697045.1 Gammaproteobacteria bacterium
GAGGAACGAAAGAACTGGCGGTTGATTGGGAAGGGGCGTGGCATTCACTGGGAGGATATCGACGAAGACGTCAGCATCGAAGGTCTTCTGGCTGGACGGAGTTCCGGCGAAAGCCAAGAATCGCTTAGACGGTGGTTCGAGAGTCGTTCATCACGCCCAACAATGCGGTCAACCGGACGCCGGGGGAAACGCGGCGGCGCTACGCGGTAGCTCTTCTGGCCGGCCGCCGGTTAGGGCAAGCGTTGGGCATCCAAGAATCTAGGAGGTTTCGCGCCGGAGTTGATCCTGGCTAGAGCCTGCGCTCCGGACCTTTGTCTTCGTGCAAACCACCAAGGAGGTGCATCATGAGCAACGGAACAACTTACAAAGGCAGCTGCTTTTGCGGCGCGGTTCAGTTCACGGTCAGCGGTGAGCCAGCCGCAATGGGTTATTGCCATTGTGAGTCGTGTCGTAGCTGGTCGGCAGGGCCTGTCAACGCCTTCACTTTATGGAAACCCGAAGCGGTGCAGATCACGCGGGGAGCAGACAACATCGGCACTTACAACAAGACGCCGCGCAGTTATCGAAAATGGTGCAAAACGTGTGGAGGCCACATCTTGACTGAGCATCCCGGCATGGGACTCACCGACGTGTATGCAGCAGTCATTCCGGACTTCCCGTACCACGCCGGCGTCCATGTCCACTATCAAGAGACGAAGCTGCGAATTAAGGACGGGTTGCCGAAGATGAAGGACGTCCCGAAGGAAATGGGTGGCTCGGGCGTCAGCGTAGCGGAATAAATTACCGACGCGAACGATGCCGCCTCTTCCTCACCGCATGCGACCTGCTCACGGGCGGGACAGCGCGGCTAGACGCTGGCGGCCGCGCTCGACGGCGGCGCGGACCTGCGCGGGGGCGGTGCCACCGAAATGGTCGCGCGCCGCGACCGAGCCCTCTAGCGTCAGCACCGCGTAGACGTCTTGATCGATCGCCGGAGAATGGGAACGCAACTCCGCGAGCGTCAGATCACAGAGGTCCCGGCCGGCATCGAAGGCGTGGCGGACGGCCCGGCCGACGATCGCATGGGCATCGCGGAACGCCATGCCCTTGCGAACCAGGTAATCCGCGAGATCGGTCGCGGTGGTCATGCCGCGGCGCGCCGCCTCCCGCAGCCGCTCGCGCTTGACGGTCATCGAAGGCAGCATCTCGATATAGGCGCGCAAACAGTCCTCTACCGTGTCCACGGTATCGAAGAGCGGTTCCTTGTCCTCCTGATTGTCCCTGTTGTACGCCAGGGGTTGGCCCTTCATCAGCGTCAAGAGGGCCATCAAGTGGCCGTACACGCGCCCGCTCTTGCCACGCACCAGCTCGGGCACATCGGGGTTCTTTTTCTGGGGCATGATCGAGGACCCGGTGCAAAAGGCATCGCCCAGCTCGATGAAATCGAACTGGGGTGAGGACCATAACACCAACTCCTCGGAAGAGCGCGACAGATGGGTCAGGACGAGCGCCGCACAGGCGCAGAGCTCGATGGCGAAGTCCCGATCGCTCACGGCATCGAGCGAGTTCTCGGCGATGGCCTCGAAGCCGAGCTCGCGGGCCGTGAAGACACGGTCGATGGGGAAGCTAGTCCCGGCCAGGGCCGCGGCCCCGAGCGGCAGGACGTTCACCCGGCGGCGGCAGTCGAAAAACCGCCCTCGATCACGGAAAAACATCTCGAACCAGGCCAGGAGGTGGTGGCCCAGGGTCACCGGCTGGGCGGCCTGGAGGTGTGTATAGCCCGGCATGATGGTGTCCGCCTCGCGCTCCGCTAGATCGAGCAGCACGCCGAGCAGTGCTTCGAGCCGTGCCATGACGGCATCGATCTCGGCACGCAGATACAGACGCAGATCGGTCGCCACCTGGTCGTTGCGCGAGCGGCCGGTGTGGAGCTTCTTGCCGACCTCGCCGATGCGCTCGGTGAGCCGGGACTCGATGTTCATGTGCACGTCCTCGAGCGCGACGGACCAGGCCAGGCGTCCGCTCTCGACGTCTTTCTGGATCTCCTCTAGCCCGCCCACGATCGCGGCACACTCCGCGTCGCTCAATACCCCCACGTGGCACAGCATCCGGGCATGAGCGATGGAGCCCTGGATGTCGTAGCGGTACAGGCGCCGGTCGAAACCGACGGAGGCCGTAAAACTTTGGACGAAGGCGTCGGTGGGCTCGGAGAATCTCCCCCCCCAAAGCCGATCGTCTTGACCGCTCGATTGTTCGGGCTTCACAAATCTCCCTCGAAGATCAGTGCTCCGGCATCTTTTTGCGAGCTAACCCGTCGTGGAGTCGGCCCACGGCGCAGTTCCGGTAACCGGGCGCGGCGTGTTTCAGAAGTGCTTCGGGAGGCCGGCCGGCCTGCCTTAGCACGCCGTTAGCCGTATGGCGAGACCTGATACAGCTGACACCTCCTCCCCGTTACCGGCTTCGTTCGCTTCGAGAAGCTCCGGGATGAGGACTTTGAGCTATCCACCAGCTTTTCCATGGTATCGGCTTCCGTAAACAGCCCCGGGACGTCCTCGCTCGTGACCACCCAGACATGGGCCTCATCGTCCCACATCGTGTACACATCAAGAACGGCTTTCATGTTATTCCAACCTGAACCGATCCTGCGATGGGAACGCGCGGTGCTGAGCGGTTTGGCCGGCTCGCGTGAGCTGACCGTCGCGGATCTGGACAAGACGGTTATACAGAGCGTGTACTGACCCGTCACCCGTATAGGACAGCACCCCGCATGACGCGGCAGGGTCGGGCTTCGCAATGAGGTAGCGCGACACATTGCTATCGCCCGAGGACACTAAAAAATGGTGGCCAGGGACGGAATTGAACCGCCGACACAGGGATTTTCAGTCCCCTGCTCTACCGACTGAGCTACCTGGCCCCGGGGCAGCGGGCTATTAGACCCGCGCACCGATCGGACGTCAAGGCGGGACCGTTCACGCCTTGGGCGGCACGTACCCCGCCGGTCGCGCGGAGCCCTCGCCGAAGAAGAACTGCTCCATCTGCTCCTCCAGGAAGGCCCGCGCCCGAGGGTCGATGGGGCTCAGGCGGTTCTCGTTGATCAGCATCGTCTGGTGCTTGAGCCAGCCCTGCCAGGCCTCCTTGGACACCTGCTCGTAGATGCGCCTGCCGAGCTCCCCCGGATAAGGCGGCCTGGCCAGTCCCTCGGCCTCCCGGCCGAGCTTGATGCAGTTCACGATGCGCGACATGTTCGAGTCACCTAAGGTCCCGGCCGCCGAGTTTCCAGCAAGGTCGCGACCGGGGTCGCGAGGCCGAGCGGGGCCGGTTGCTGCCTGTTATACCAGACCCGCCCCCGGTCTTCCATGACCTGCCCTCGCGCCTCGCGCACGTTCATATAAATGGGGTGGATCTCCAGACGGAAATGGGTGAAGACGTGCCGGAACACGTGCCCCCGCTGCATTGCGAGGGGCTCGAGGCCGAGCGCGCGGCAATACGTGTCGGGATCGCCGTCCGCCGGACATTCCGGGAAGGCCCAGAGCCCGCCCCAGAGCCCCGCGGGGGGACGCCGTTCGAGCAGCACCTCGCCCGTGCCGTTGGTCAGGATCAAAAAGCCTGTGCGGCGCACCGGCAGGGGCCGCGCGGGCCTCTGCCTCGGGAGCTCCGTTTGCCGGTGGTGCCGCCGGGCGAGGCAGCCGTGGCGGATCGGGCAGCGCCCGCAGGCCGGGACGGTGCGGGTGCAGAGCCCGGCGCCGAGGTCCATGATGGCCTGGGTATACTCGGCCACGCGCGCCGCCGGGGTGTGGCGCTCGGCGAGCATCCAGAGCAGGCGTTCCACCGGCGGGCTGCCCGGCCAGCCGTCGATGGCGTGGTACCGACACAGGACGCGCTTGACGTTGCCGTCGAGGATCGCATGACGTTGCCCGAGCGCGAGCGCCAGGATCGCCCCGGCACTCGAGCGCCCGATCCCCGGCAGGCTCATGAGTGCCGGCAGGTCTTCGGGCAAGGCGCCAGCGTAGCGCTCGCAGGCGATCCGGGCCGCGGCGTGGAGGTTCCGGGCACGGGCGTAATAACCGAGCCCCGACCACAGGTGCAGGACCTCGTCGAGCGGCGCCTCGGCCAGGGCCCGGACCTCCCGGAAGCGCGTGACGAAGCGCTCGAAATAGGGGACGACGGTCGCGACCCGGGTCTGCTGCAGCATGATCTCGGAGACCCACACCCGGTACGGCGTCGGCTCCCACTGCCACGGGAGATCGCGGCGGCCGTTCTTCCGGTACCAGGCGAGGAGGCGCCGGCTGACGTCGCCCGACGGTTCGCGATCAGAATCGCAACAGGTCTTTGATCTTGCCGCTGGCGTCGTTCCCGAGCTTTTCCTTGATCTTCTCTTCAAGCTTGCCCTCGAGTTTCTTTTTCTGTTTGTCGATCTCGACCTGCGTCCGCTGCTTGGCGACGGCCGCCAGGTCCGGGGCGAACCGGGGCTCGTCGAAGGTCCCGGTCACGCGGATCGGCACGGTGATGCCGTCGAGCTTCTCGGTATCCTTACCTTCCTGACCCTTCGAGGTCTCGACCAGCGAGGCATTCAGCGTGTAGTCGATCCTTTCACTGCCCAGATCGGCCGTCCCTTGACCCGCGAGCCGCAGGAGGGGCGCCTTCATGGCCAGATCGTCGTTTCTGACCACTCCCCCATCCACCTTGAAGGTCCCGCTGAGCTCGCTGAAGTCCGTCTGGGTACCACCTTCGACCGATTTCGTGCCCTTGCCCCTGGCCGTATCGAGCAGGACCTTGCCCTGGCGGGCCAAAAGACCTAGGTTTACGCCCTTGTAGGCCCCGTCCCGGACCGTGAAGGCGCCGCCGCCACTCAGGGTCTTCTTCATTCGATCCCCTTCCGCCCCGCTCGCGGTCAACCGGGCCTTGAGGTCGGCGCGACCCCTGAGCTTGGCCTCGCCGCGGAGGTCCGTGAGCAGGGGCTCGATCTGAACGCCGCTCAGCGACTCGTCGAGGTTCACCCTGGGCTCCTGGCCGCGCACGTCCAGCCCCACATTGCCCTGGTACTGGCCGCCGTAGAGGGCGGCGCCGAGCGGGTTCATGCGGAGGCTACCGTCGCGGGCATCGATGTTGAGCACGACGTTCTGGAGCTTGAGATTGGACGCCTTGAGTTTCCCCACCCCCAAACTCCCCTCCACATCGAGCGCACGCAGCATGTCGACCGGCAGCTTTGCGGCGGCCCCGGC
>JACCXJ010000152.1 GCA_013697045.1 Gammaproteobacteria bacterium
GCGGGGATGCGGTTCCGGCAATTTCTGCTGCGGGGGCTTGAAGCCGTACGCGGGGAGTGGTCGTTGGTGACGATGGCGTGGAACATCCGTCGGATGGCGGTGCTGAAGGGTTGAAAACCGCGTCGGGACCGATCCGTTCATCGTCATTGCGTCGCTCTTAGAACCTCAACGGCCGCCCCGAGTCACCCTCATCGTGCGCGAGCCCCGCCTTGTCCCGTTACCGTTCAATGCGAGTCCGACAGGCTGCTAGAATCGCTAGCCACCGGTGCCCGCGGGCGAGAGCCTCCTGCAGGGGCGTCGCCTCGCCGTCCCAGGGCCGGGGTTTCGCCGTCCGGTCGCTCGGGACGGTCACGAGCTTCCGTCCGCCGCGCCGCTTGATTTGGATGGGGTCTGAGATGGTCAAACGCCCGTCGCTCGCTGGGGTGACCTGGGGCTCGCCGGTCTTCTTGATGCGTGTCACATTCATGCACCTCCCCCGGCTCGGCCGGGCGCAGCTCAAGGGCCAGTTCGTCGATGCCGTTGGCGCGCAGCCGCACCTCGATGTCCTGCGGCGAGACGATCACCTTCTCGATCAGGACCCGAACGATGCGCTGCTGCTCGGCCGGGAACAGTTCGTCCCAAATCTCGTCCAGCCGGGTCATGCCGACCCGTGACCGAAAGCGTCCAGCCCACGAGCCGCCGGGCGCGTAGGCGCAATTCCTCTTCGGTCTCGGGAGGCGGGGGCTCCATCGGGGTCCTGGTCGCCACTTCGGCAGAGCATGATATCCGAGGGTATACTGGTCGTCATGGGACAAATTGATAGCGAGATATTGTGGCAGTTGGCAGCCAAGTACATCTGGTGGAAAACCCCTCGGGAAGCGTTGCGATACCCTGACCGCGTGATCGCGCAGGTCATGGACATCGGCGACTACGACGACGTGCAGAAGCTGGTAAGCCAACTGAGCACTGAGTATCTGCGGCAGATGCTAATCCGTGCCGAGATCGGTCAGTTTAGCCCTCGCTCGTGGGCCTACTGGCACTATCGCCTGGGTCTGGCCGCGCCTTTGAAGGTCCCTCCCGCTCCAGCAAGGCGGATCGTATGACACGGGTGTTCAGGCCGTGCCTAGAGGTCTTGCCTAGCGCCCAAAGGTGCCTTTGGCCACGATTGCGGCCGTCATTGACGTTGGGCCTGATATTGTATGGCGGTACCGCGATTGCGTTGCGCATTGGCCACCGGGCCTCGGCAGATTTTGATTTCTTTACCGACAAACCGTTGGACAAGGAAGCCCTTCGGGCAGCGCTGCCGTTTATCGGCGGAGCTGCGGTGCTCCAGGACCAGGCCGACACCCTCACCGTATTGGTTGCCGAAAGCGAGGATCGAGCAGAGATCGTCAAGCTGTCGTTTTTCGGTGGGATCGGTTTCGGACGTATTGGAGAACCCGAAGCAACGGACGACGGTGTCGTGCGGGTGGCATCGCTGGTTGATCTGATGGCGACCAAGGCCAAGGTGATCTTACAACGGGTCGAGGCCAGGGATTACCGGGACATCGCCGCCATGATCAGGGCGGGCGTCAGTCTCTCCATTGGGCTCGCGGCCGCACGCGCCCTGTACGGACCTGCCTTCCAGCCGAGTGAGAGCCTTAAGGCCATGGTGTATTTCGAAGGGGGCGATCTGAATACCCTGTCCGCAGAAGACAAGGAAACATTAATTGATGCCGCAAGCAGAGTGCGCGATCTACCGAAGGTCCAGATCGCGGCACGTAACCTTGGTTTGGCCGATGAACGACGCTCGACGGCCTGATGCTGCGACATCGTGGAGGGCGTGCTCCTCGGGATGACGTTGCTTGGGGATGACGTTGCCTGGGATTGGCATCGAAGGATAGCACGGATAAGCGGTGCGGCCCGTCACGGCAGGAGAAAATGGCGGCGCAGGAGCCCGGCCGTGAACGTCGCGCGCAGATAGAACCCGCGCGGCAGGGTCTCGATGGCGCGGCCATCGGGTTCTGAGATGGTCAAACGCCCGTCGCTCGCTGGGGTGACCTGGGGCTCGCCGGTCTTCTCGAAGCGTGTCACATTCATGCTCCTCCCCCAGCTCGGCCGGGCGCAGCTCAAGGGCCTGGTTCGTCGATGCCGTTGGCGCGCCAGGAAGAGATCCTCACAGCTCGCAAAGTCCAGCGTGAAACCGAATGGGTCGCGATGCGCAAATGCAAAGAAGTCACGGTGCAAAGACACTATACCCGGGATCGCGCCAATCCTATGCCTGCTACAATTGAAACGGATTCACGACGGTCAGTTGGGAGTCGATTTTTTGTCCCGCCTGCAGATCTTCCGAATAAAGCACGGTACAACCCGAAAGCAACGCCGTGGCAACAATCAGGGCATCGTAGAAACCAAACCGGTAGCGCTCTGCGATGAGGCGGGCGCGATCATGGGTTTCCACGGTCAGCGGCTCAACGCGACACACCGCGCGGACGATGCTCAAGATCTCGCCGATCTCGCTCCATGACATACCAAATTTGCGCGTGGCGACCGCCACGAACTCGTTGAGCACCTGCACCGAGATGCGTCCCCCAGCGGCTAGTAGGGCCTCGGCGCAATCCGCCTTGACGGGATCGGACGAAAGGAGATACAGGACGATGTTGGTGTCGTGGAACGCCTCAGGATCGTTCATTGGCTTCGAGCCGGTCGAATCTGAAGTCCGCCGGGAGCCGGCCGCGATACTTGCGCAAGCGCGCCAGGAGTTCTTGGGCGCCGGGTTTGCGGTCGATCTCGAGCGACCGCGCCGCGACGATATGGATATCGATCTCCTCCCCTTCCTTGAGCTGCAAGGCCTCCACCACGGCGGCCGGCAATCGGATCGCCAGGCTATTGCCCCACTTTGATACTTGCATGACGGCTAAACCCCCTATGGATATACACGCCACATCAGTATATCCAACCTGCCCTGGAATGCGCCAGCACGGATGGGCGGTGCGGCCGGTCAGGGCAGGAGAAAATGGCGGCGCAGGAGCCCGGCCGTGAACGTCGCGCGCAGATAGAACCCGCGCGGCAGGGTCTCGATGGCGCGGCCATCGGTGCCGACACTAGCCGTGCGCGCCCGCGCGTTGGCGGCCTTGGGTCGGATCTGGAGGTAGGTGCCGTAATGCG
>JACCXJ010000167.1 GCA_013697045.1 Gammaproteobacteria bacterium
GAGGTAACGCCATGGCAATCGAAAACGAGGGCACACGCACCGAGCTCGAAGCCGCCGCGTTCCGGCGGCTCGTGGAACATCTGCGTACCCACAACGAGGTCCAGAACATCGACCTCATGAACCTCGCTGGCTTTTGCCGCAATTGTTTATCCAAGTGGTACCGCGCGGCGGCCGAGGAACGTGGGGTGGTGCTGAGCGACGACGAGGCGCGCGAGATCATCTATGGCATGCCATACCGCGAATGGAAGGCCAGATTCCAGAAATAGGCGGGCCGGTGTTCATAGCGAGCCCGAAATATAATCAGGATTTGGCGGGCGCAGGCTCACGAATTCCTCGGCCACCGTCGGTGGATGCCGAGCGTGGCATCGAACACGGACTTGGTGGCCCCGGCGCGGATGGCGATCCCGATCCCCTGGATGATCTCCGCGGCCTCGGGGCCGACTAGGTGGGCAGCGAGGACGCGATCGCTCGTGCGTTCCACGATGAGCTTCAGGAAGGCCTTTTCCCCGCGCCCCGTGAGGGCGTGCTGCAGGGGGCGTGAAGCTGCGTGTGAAGACCTCTATCGCGGCATGGCGCTCGCGCGCCACGGCCTCCGTCGGTCCCACGGCCGCGAGGGCCGGCTGGCCGAAGACCGCGGTCGGGATGCCGTCGTAGTCCAGCTCGCGCGCGCCCTGGCCGAACAGGTGATGCGCCACCCGGCTGGACAGCTAGCCCCCATGGCGCAAGGGGGCGACGTTGCCTGTGGTCGCCCCCGCCACGGCGCGGCTCCACCGGCGCCCGTGAGACATCCGCGGGTCCAAGACGTAACTCTCGTATAAGCAAACACATACCGTCTCACCTGGTGCCGTAATCAACATATGGCCTG
Organism: Gammaproteobacteria bacterium; assembly: GCA_013697045.1. Classification (GTDB taxonomy): domain Bacteria; phylum Pseudomonadota; class Gammaproteobacteria; order JACCXJ01; family JACCXJ01; genus JACCXJ01. The sequence goes on from JACCXJ010000167.1 coordinate 866, forward strand.
TCATTTGCCTACGTCGCTGCATGCCCAATCACGGGATCGACATCATGGGATCAACGATCGATCTGAAACAAGGAGCTAACTCGATGGACAGAGGACAGAGACACAAGGCGCAGACCGCCTGTTGCGCGCTCGCCCTGGCGCTGGCCGCACCCGCATCCGCGGAACCAGCAACCGGGCAAGGAGAGGTAGTCGAGTTGCACATGGATCAGGCCCACGGAAAGGGGACAGAGGACATTACGAGGGACCGCGTGACGGGCAAGGTCGGGTCTTCCCTTCTTGCGCTCTATCAGGAGTACCGGGCGCATCAGGAGCTGCGCCGCAGCGGGCTCATCGGGGACGGCCCAGCCTTCCGGCCCGGCGACGGGCTCGCCCGAGTCCAGGACGGCTACGTGGAGATCGAGGCCATCGCCGCGTCTGACGGTGGCGGCCTGGTCACCGCTCTTGAAGAGATGGGCATGCGCGATCCGAGGGTGCTCGGGCGCTTGGTATCCGGGCAGTTCCCCATCGCCAAGATCGAAGGGCTGGCCGACATACCGAGCCTCCAGTTCGCACGCCCGTCGTGTACGGCAATTAACGCGGGCTCCGTCACGACCCAGGGCGATCGCGCCATCCTGGCCGAGCCCGCACGCCCGGCGGAGTCACCGGCCGCGGCGTGACGGTGGGCGTGATCTCCGACAGCTATAACTGCCGAAACGGTGCCGGGGCGGCCAAAGATGCTGGTGATCTGCCCCGCGCCGTCAACGTGATCGAGTCGGCGGAGTAGGATGAACGGTTGGTGTCAAGGACGACAAGGGAATTACACCCTGATCGGCAAACCAGCGACGGGATGTGCTGAAGGGTGGTCGTGGCAGGGACCGGTTGGATGGCGGCCCAGGGACGGACGCCTGCCAGGGAGGGCACAAGCGCCGGTGCGAGCGATGACAGGAGTCCAGGGCAGCGGTATGTCCCGCTGACCCTCGCACCGGAGGTTAGGACGCGGCCCCGCCTTGAGCGGGGCCGTTTTTTTAGGGCGGCATTCACAGAGACGCGATGCGCGCCCGCTAGGGAGGGCTCCGGAAATGCCCGTAGAGCGTCGTCAGGCCGCCGATGAGGGCGAGCCCCGCGATGTAGAGGTCGGTCGCGCCTTCTTCGACGTCGATGCACATATCCTGATTCTCCGTCGGGCTCACGTAGTCCCAGAAGCCGAGGTAGGCCGCGAGCAAGGATATTGCGGCCCCCACGACGACGAGGCTCGGGAGCGCATACGATCTCGGGTGGCGTGCGGGCATGGCGGTCACTCCCATGGATACACCAAAAGCAATGTTCACCAACAAGGTCACTGCCCAGTAGGCAGTCGAGCCCGACTGGTAGTCAAGCCCGACAGGTCATCAAGCCCGCAGCGGCGTCCCGCGAGGGGCTCGCGGCTGCCGACGGAGACGCCCGGTGTGGATGGCGACGGGCTATCTTGCGATAATGGCGCGCTCCCGCGTCATGAGAAGACGTGCGCGAAGAAACGTCATATACGTGTGAAATGCCCTTTCGAGGAAGTGAATCGTGGCGGATGTCACCCCCCTGGAATCGGAGGTCGCCGGTCTCATCGTGGAGACGCTCGACCTCAAGATCGAGCCCGCGCACATTGAGCCCGAGGCGCCCTTGTTCGGCGCCGGTCTCGGTCTCGATTCCATCGACGCCTTGGAAATGTCGCTCGCCATCTCGCGCGCTTATGGTTACCGGCTGCGCTCCGACGACCCACAGATCACCGAGACCTTTTCGTCGCTCAGGGCGCTGTGTAGCGCCATCGCGCGCTGTCGTACCAAGTGAGGCGCATGGGTACCCATGAATACCCTGCCCTTGCTCGGTCCTGCCGACCCCGATGCGGTAATGGCCTACACGGAGGGCGAGCCGTATACCCGGGCCCAGTTCCTCGCACAGGTCATCGCCCTCGCCAACGAGCTGCCGGACCGACCCGCGGCCCTCAACCTCGTCCGGGACCGATATCACTTCCTCGTCACCTTCGCGGCCGCCCTGCTGCGCGGGCAGACCACTTTCCTACCGCCCACCCGCGCACCGACGGCCTTGGCGGGGCTCGCGCAGCGATACCCCGCGAGCTACTGTTTGACGGACGGACCCGAAACCGTAGAGGGGCTTGCCGCCTTTCACTACCTCCCGGCTGATCGGCCGAGCCAGGACCTGCGCATTCCGGAGATCCCCAGTGAGCAGACCGCTGCCGTGGTCTTCACCTCCGGCACCAGCGGAGTGCCGAAAGCGAACCAGAAGACCTGGGGGGCGCTCAGCACCGTGGCGCGCCGCACTGCCGCGCGCTTCGGACTCACCGATCCGCCGGCCGTTACCGTCGTGGCGACCGTACCGCACCACCACATGTTCGGCCTGGAAACCTCGATCATGCTCCCGCTCCAATGCGGGCTCGCTTGCTATGCCTGCAAGCCATTGTTTCCCGAGGATATTCGCCTCGCTCTCCAACGGGTACCCGCGCCCCGCGCGCTGGTCACGACGCCCTTGCACCTGCGTGCCTGCCTCATGGAGCGGCCCACCTTGCCGGCGCTGGCTTTCATCCTGTGTGCGACGGCGCCGCTCGCCCGCGCCTGGGCCCTGGAGGCCGAGGCGATGTTCGACACCCGCGTCCACGAGATCTACGGTTGTGCCGAGGCCGGGAGCGTTGCGACCCGGCGTACGGTGGCGGACCCCACCTGGCAGACGCTCGACGGCATCCGCGTGTGCCGGGACGCCGACCAAGACCAACTGGAGGCGAGCTATCTCCCCCGGCGCGTCCCGTTCCCCGATCGCATCACCCCCCTCGGAGTGGGGCGCTTCCTCCTCCACGGACGGCCCGCCGAGGAGGTCAACATCGGTGGGCGACGCACGACTCTGGCCGATCTCGACCACCAGTTGAACGCCATCGATGGGGTGTGCGACGCGGCGTTCTTCCTGCCACCGGATGGCCAGGCGCTCGTCACCCGACTCGTGGCCTTCGTGGTCGCGCCGGACAAAGGCCGGGAGGAGATCATGGCGGACCTCAGGAAGCGCATCGACCCCGCGTTCCTGCCGAGACCCCTTTACCTCGTCGAGGCGCTGCCGCGCAACGAGACCGGCAAGCTGCCGCGCGAGGTGTTGTCGACCCTGGAGCAGACCTGTCGCAGGCGGTCGATCGATGGGGGCTGACAAGACCTGCGTGATCGATGCCGCTCATCCGGCGATCGCCGGCCACTTCCCCGGTGATCCGGTGGTCCCCGGGGTCGTGATCCTCACGGAGTTGATGGCCGCTGTCCTGGAAGGCACCCCGGAGGGCATCGCCTTCACCGCCGTGCCGCGGGTCAAGTTCCTGTCACCCTTGAGGCCTGGCGAGACCTTCGATCTACACTGGGAGGGCGTTTCCGATGGGGTGATCGCCTTCACCTGCACGGCCGGTGGGCGGCCCGTGGTCATGGGTCGGCTGGCCTTCCGGCCGAAGCATCGATGAGCCTCGGCTGGCGGAGACAGCGCGAGCGCGGCCATCGGCTGTTACTAGCAACGATCATTCGGATCGCGCTCGGCCTCGGCCGCAGCGCTGCCCGCGTCCTGCTCTATCCGATCGTGTGGTACTTCGTGGTGTTCTCGGGGCCTTCCCGGCGTGCTGCGCGGCGCTATCTGGCGCGCGTCCTGGGCCGCCGCCCCGGCCCGTCCGATCTCATTCGGCACTTTTACGCCTTCGCCTCCATCATCCTCGATCGGGTCTACCTGTTGACCGGCCAATTCCACCGTTTCAACATCACTATAGAAGGCCTGGAGGTCCTCGCCGCGCGTCTCGGGGAGGGGCAGGGTTGCCTCTTGCTCGGCTCGCACCTCGGCTGTTTCGATGTTGCGCGCGCGTGCGGCCGGGGATATGGGATCGAGGTCAAGCTGGTCATGCACGAAGACAACGCGCCCATGATCCGGGCGGCGCTCGCGCGGCTGAATCCCGCGGCCGTGACCGATGTGATCCCCTCCGGGACGGCGGAGGCCATGTTGCGGGTTCAGGAGTGCCTGGCTCGGGGCGGGGTCGTGGGCATCCTCGGGGACCGCGTGGTGAGCCCGGCGCACATCGTCGAGTGCCCGTTCCTCGGGAGGCTCGCGGCCTTCCCGTCCGGCACCTTCCGGCTCGCGAGCCTCCTGGAGGTGCCGGTGGTGTTGTTCTTCGGCCTGTACCTGGGCGGGAACCGCTACGCGATCCACTTCGAGCTCCTGGCCGAGCGCATCGACCGCGCCCGCCCGGACCGCGCCGGGGCCGCTCGCTATTGGACGGAACGCTACGCCGAGCGCCTCGAGCACTACTGCCGAATGGCGCCGTATAACTGGTTCAATTTTTACGACTACTGGGGTGAAGAGGATGCCGTCAACACGCCCGGCGGCGCCACGCTCGCTCGGCGTCCCGCAGAGCGCCTGCCGACATGAGACGCGTCCGCGGCAGGCGGGTACGGCGACCGCCATGGGGATGAGCGTCGCGCGCGGGTCTCTGGGCCAGGTCCTGTCGACGGCGCCGCGCGCGGCACGGCGACGCGCACGATCGAATGCCCGCCGATGAACCCGCTGCTTGTGTCGCATTACACACTCACGAGCGCCCTGGGGAGGGGCTGCGAGGCGACCTACGCGGCCTTGCACGCGCGCCGCTCCGGGCTCCGTCCCTGCGATTTCGAGGACGCGGCCCTCGACACCTGGATCGGCCGGGTCGCCAGGCTGGAAGATGAGCCCCTGCCGGGTGCCTGGCGAGCATTCGATTGCCGCAACAATCGCCTGGCCCTGGTTGGGCTCCGACAGGACGGCTTCGAGTCCGCGGCCCATGCCGCCCGCGAGCGCTACGGCGCCGAGCGCGTGGCCGTCTTGCTCGGAACCTCGACCTCCGGCATCCTAGAGACCGAGCACGCCTACCGGCGGCGCGATCCCGGCTGCGGCGCCCTGCCGGTGGAGTTCATCGAGCGCTATCCCTATTGCCACAACACCTTCTCGGTGGCGGCCTTCGTGCGCCGCTACCTCGGGCTGCACGGACCCGCGGCCGTCATCTCGACGGCATGCTCATCGAGCGCCAAGGTATTCGCCAGTGCCGCGAGGCTCATGCGGGCGGGGCTGTGCGATGCCGCCGTGGTGGGCGGGGTGGACAGCCTGTGTCTCACCACCCTGTACGGCTTCTCGGCCCTGGAGCTGACGGCCGCCGGCCCGTGCCGGCCGTGCGATGTCGAGCGCGACGGGCTGTCGATCGGGGAGGCCGCGGGCTTTGCGCTCCTCGAGAGGGTGGACGCGGCCGGCAGCGCGGGGGCGGTGGCGCTGCTCGGCTACGGCGAGAGCGGCGATGGGTACCATATGTCCCACCCGCACCCGCAGGGGCTCGGCGCCATTGCCGCCATGCGCGAAGGCCTGGCACGCGCGGGCCTTGCAGCCGGCGACATCGATTACGTCAACCTCCACGGCACCGGTACCCTGGCCAACGACCTCATCGAGGACCAGGCGGTGAGCATCGTCTTCGGCCGCGGCACGCCGTGCAGCTCGACCAAGGGTTGGACCGGTCACACGCTCGGGGCCGCAGGGATCGCCGAGGCGGTGATCGCTGCCCTGTGTCTCAGCCGCGGGCTCATGCCGGGGACCCTGAATACCACCCGGCTGGACCCGCTATTGACGAGTGCGATCCGACTCGATAACGAGGCTCGGCCTATCCGCCGGCTGCTCAGCAATATCTTCGGGTTCGGCGGCAACAACTGCAGTCTGTTGTTCGGGCGCCTGTGATTCCTCCCCGGTGACCGCCTCCTTGTGATCCCCCCACTGTAACTGCCCCCCTGTGATCGCCCCACCGTGATCGAGGTCCACCTGTGCGGCATCGGCCTCCTGGGTCCGGGCCTTGCCGGCTATAACGAGGACAGCCGCGAGCTCCTGGCCGGCCGGCGTCTCCACCGGTGCGAGCCCACCCCGGATCCGGTGCCCCCGCTCCTGCCCCCGAACGAACGCCGCCGGGCCAGTGCCTTGGTGCGCCATGCCCTCGCCGTTGCCGAGGAGGCGATCCAGGGGGCAGAGGTGGATCCAGGCACGTTGGCGACCGTGTTCGCCTCCTCCGGGGGGGAGTACGCGATCCTGGACCGGATGTGCGCGGCGCTCGCGAGCCCGGACCGGGCCCTCTCGCCTACCCTGTTCCACCACTCGGTGCACAACGCCGCGGCCGGTTACTTTGCCATCGCCACCGGGTCGCGACGCTCCTCGACCGCGCTCGCCGCCTACGATGCGACCTTCGCCGCCGGGCTCATCGAGGCGGCCGGGCAGGTGGCGGCCGAGCCGCACCCGGTGTTGTTCGTGGCCTATGATCTGCCGCCCCCGGAGCCCTTGTACCCGGCCAGGCCCTTGTCCGCGCCGTTCGCGCTGGCGCTGGTCCTCTTGAAGCAGAGGACCGCCGCCCTGGCACGCCTCCAGGTAGACCTGTGCGGCCGCGACACGCCGGTGACGCGCCTGCCCGATCCGTCTCTCGATTCCCTGCGCCGCGGCAATCCCGCGGCGCGAGGCCTGCCCTTGCTCGCGGCCCTCGCGCGCGGCGCGGCCGAGCGGGTGGTGTTCGAGTACCTGGAGGACCGGCACCTTGCCGTCCGCATCTCGCCATGATGACCCATCGCGATCTGCGCGCCTATCTGCCTCATGCCGGCGCCATGTGTCTCTTGGAGACCGTGGAGTCCTGCGATGAGACGGGCATCCGCTGTACGGCGACCTCCCACCTCGACCCGGACAATCCACTCCGGCGCGCGGGGGTCCTGTGGGCGATCTGCGGGTTGGAGTACGCCGCCCAGACCATGGCCGTGCACCTCTCTCTGGCATCGGGGCGCTGCGGGCAGCCGCGTATCGGTCTCCTGGGCGAGGTCCGGGAACTGAGGCTGGATGCCGGGCGGCTCGACGAGGCCGCGGCCCCGCTGTCGATCGACGCCACCCGGATCCTGGATGACGACCGACGCGCGATGTATCGCTTTCGCGTAGCGGCGGGCGGGCGCGAGATCCTCTCCGGACGCGCCTCCGTGTTCCTCGATTACCCCCATGTGAATAGATCCAGGGTGGCGCGATGAAACGCGCCCTGGTCACCGGCGCCAGCGGGCCGATCGGCGCGGCCGTCTGCCAAGCGCTGGCGCACAGCGGAATGGAGGTAGTGGTCCATGCCCACCGCCGTGCGGATCGAGCCGCGTTGCTGGCACAGGCGATCCGAGAGGCGGGTGGGGCCGCGAGCAGCGTGGCCTTCGATGTGACCGATCGTGTGGCCGCGGGATCGGCGCTCGCCGCCGTGCTCGACGGCGGTCCCATCCAGGTCCTGGTCAACAATGCCGGGGTCCACGCCGACGCGCCCCTGGCGGGCATGCGCCACGAGCAATGGACCGCCGTCATCGCCGTGTCGCTGCACGGGTTCTTCAATGTCACCCAGCCGCTCCTGTTACCGATGATGGCGACGCGCTGGGGGCGGATCGTCTCCATCTCATCGGTCGCGGGGCGCATCGGCAACCGCGGCCAGGCCAATTACGCCGCCGCCAAGTCGGGGCTGCACGGGGCCTCGCGCTCGCTCGCCTTGGAGCTGGCGTCGCGGGGCGTCACGGTCAACGTCGTGGCCCCGGGGATCATCGAGTCGCCCGCCACCCAGGACGCCTTCCCCGCAGAGCGGATCGCGGCGCTCTGCCCCATGAAGCGGGCCGGGCGGCCCGAGGAGGTCGCGGCGCTGATCGCCTTCCTGGCCTCCGACCAAGCCGCCTATATCACCGGCCAGGTGATCGGCATCGACGGGGGCATGGCGTGACGCATGACGGTGATTACTGGGTCGTGATCCCCGTCTATGACGAGGCCCCGACCATACGCGAGGTCGCCTTGCGGGCGCTTCGTGCGCTCCCGCGGGTGATCGTCGTCGATGACGGCTCTTGCGACGGGACGGCCGAGGCGCTCACCGGGCTGCCGGT
>JACCXJ010000172.1 GCA_013697045.1 Gammaproteobacteria bacterium
CCGCCGCCGGCCAACTCATGCACTGACCCTACCGAACCCATTTGTAGTGGAGACCTGTAGGCCTCGGCGTCCATTTCATGCGCCCTACAGCCCGGTCGGCCCCTCCAGTTGAGAAAGATGGGCTAGAGGCCAATTGGCGACGCCGGCACAGGCCCAACGCTCGTTTTCCCTGCTGCGGTTGAGATTCAACGCGGTGTTGACGCAGTTCGACCTGTTCAACAATGCGCTCACGCAACGTAGCGAGCGTGAGATCGGCGTCTGGCTCTCCGGCCTCGACGTGGTATCCGCCGATGCCCTGCGATTGCCCGGCGATTATTACGACGCGCCGCCGGTCATCTGCTATCTCGATCGCGGGGTCGGCGCCGCCATTCGCCGGGCACGGACGCGGCTTCCGGGGGGGGGCGAAAATCCGGTCGCCGTCATTCGCGTGCCCAGGGAACGTATGGTGGGCAGCGGCATCGCGTCTTCGCTGGTTCATGAAGTCGGTCATCAGGCTGCCGCGCTGCTCGATCTGGTGAATTCACTGAGGCCGGTATTGCGGGGCCTGCAGCGAGGGAGCGGGCCGAATTCCGAAGTCTGGTCTCTATGGGAACGCTGGCTTTCCGAGATCGTCGCCGATTTCTGGTCGGTTGCCCGGGTGGGAATCGCCTCGACCCTAGGACTCATGGGCGTGGTGAGCCTTCCGCGGGCCTTCGTGTTCCGCCTGAATCTGGACGATCCCCACCCGCCCCCGTGGATCCGCGTCAAACTGAGTTGCGCGATGGGGCAGGTGCTTTATCCACATCCACAGTGGGAACGGTTGGCCAAACTTTGGGAGTCTTACTACCCCCCTATCGGTTTGGACCCGAGCCGACGTGATAGCTTTGCCAAGCTGCAAGCGACGCTACCCGGCTTCGTGGCCCTACTGGTCCACCACCGGCCAAAAACCCTGCGCGGCCGCTCGCTGGTCGAGGTGCTGGATGTGCAGAACCGGCAGCCGCCAGCGCTGGCGACTCTCTACCGAGCCTGGTCGCGCGAACCGTTCCGAATGTATCGCGCACCCCCGACATTGGCATTCGCCGTAATCGGCCAGGCCAAGTCCGATGGACGCATGAGCCCCGAGCAGGAAAGCGTCATCCTGGCCAAGCTGCTCACCCACTGGGCTTTGCGCAGCACGCTGGATGTGTCCGCAGCCTGCTCGCTACAGACCGGCCGGAAGGCGCGCCTTCCGGTGGTCAACAGATTTGCCCGACATCGTTTAACGATCAACTGAGGAAATTGTCACGAAAACGGCTACCAAGACGCAACGTTGCGACGACGACTACCATGGGACACTCAAGATTTGCCTGTACTTCGGTGTCGCCACCGGTAAGGACGAGGAACTCCGGGCCGCGCTGGAGGGCGGGCTGATCCGGGTGTTCGACGACATCGGCGGAGAATGCGGGCCCCGGCTGGTGGATGAAAAACGCACGGAAAGCGATGGCTGCATCGTGTTCCGCCTCCCGGCGGCCGACTACTGGCTGGAATTGCCCCACACGGGGTGCGCAGGTCCCTGGGTGGAGCAGATCTACTCCCCGGCCAAAAGGAAGACAGCCGGCGCCCAGGAGGACCGCTACGGCTCCTATGCCGTAGCCGCCTACGGGTGCAAGGAACTTACGTTCTTCGTGTCGCAAAAGGATAGCGGCCTCGCTTTCAACTTCGAAACCTGGGGAGCGGATGCTGCTTGCGCGCCGACCCCGTGCTCGAACCTGGTAGTAGGGAAGCCGGCCAATCTCAGGTTCGAGAATACCGGCCTGATGGATGTGAAACTCATCGAGTTTCTGTTCAATAACAAACTGCTGTCCACGCAGTCCGGCGCGTCCGGGGGCACATCGGAAATCGCCCTGGAGACCCAGCGTATGCGGGCCGGCGACGTTTTTGCGGAAGCCAAGGCACGCAGGGCGGACGGGTCCACCGTACGGGCCGGAGTCAATGGCAGGGTGATGGATGATATCCAGAACATCGCCGGCGAGATCAAGACCACCACCAGCTTGACGCGCACGGAGACCGAGTTCACCGAAGATGTGGCGTTCTGGACGGGGATCCGTAACAGCACGGATGCGCTCTCGTTCAACACTTATCTGCGCTTCATGGATTGGATATTCTGCGGTGGACCACCGCCAACCCCAGGCTTTGAAGCTAAACGTTTTGTTGCTAAGAATGCAGAATACAGTGAGTTGATCAAAAAACGCTTCCTGCCTTTTACCGATAGCGATGCCTATCGCGTCGTAAAGGCTGCGACCGAGGCTTTCGTGATGGTCAACTGCGGGGTACTGCAGGCTAAGGATAGACTACTACAGCCGTTCGACCCGAACCGCGATAATGCCTACCTGGACCGAAGAGACCTGCCGACACCACAAAACGATCTAGATCTAATAGACGTCTTCAATACGGAATACCTCGTAAACGTGAATAGGAATGGAGGTGTATTACCTTTCGTATTACCTTACCTCGCTGTGATTCGTCAGAAATTACCTGATATTTCAATCAAAAGCACAGCGTTCGGGGAGGCCAACCTAACAACCGGCAAATTGGACAATTGCTTCGGGATCTTGCAAGAGAAACTCGACAGCCCCTGCCTGTTGGAACTCATCTGCCCCCCTGGCACGAGGAAGGCATGCTCGTGCAAACTGTGAACTTCATCAGCCGGCGATTCCAAAACGTGCGGTCACGCACCGGCCAGGATCCGCTTGCCAATATGGAAATCGATCCGCTGCGCCCGTTGAACAACCTCTTTTGGGGGTACATTCAGGACGAGCAGCACAGGCTCACTTTGGGGCGGCGGAACTACGAGTACGACCACCACTACGGGCTGCGGCTGGAAGGCAAAGCGGTGCAGGATTTCAGGCCCGCGGACACGCGCTCCAAGTTCCTGGAGGGCTTCCACCATCTGTTGCGTCTATGCACGGTGTTCTACAAGCAGGATGACGATACGACAGTGAAGGCCGATGCCTTCCCGGTGCTCAACGCGCTCAAGGAAGTGCATCTCGTGCTCTCCCAGGGTGCACATAACCAGTTCGGCGACCTGCCCTCGACCGCGCGTATCGAAATGCTGATGCAGGAGTGGTTGCTCGCGCGGCCCGAGTTCCGGGAGTTCCTGCCGACCCGGATCATGGTGGCTTATCCGGAGCCGTGGATGGATCGCGTCGATGCCATGAAGAAGCTGCAGGGCTGGACCGACACGAGCGTGCTGCACTTCCGCAACCTCGGCATGTTCGGCGAGCAGTTGCTACTTTCAATCCGCTGGGGTCATTGGAGCGATGAGTTCGAACCCGTTAAGGCGCTTAATTGGGCACGGTTTTTCCGTCCCCAGGCGCAGGGCTACATCCACGCCTACCGCGCGGCAACCGGTGTCGACCTATCGGCCGATCCGACCGTAAATAGCCCTGTGGATTCCACCTTGCCTTCGGTCCTGTTGCAAAAGCGGCTGGCGAGCCAACAGCGGGCGAGCTGAGATGGATGGCCGTACTCGACTTCATTTCGGCGCTTTATCTCGGCATCCATCACCCAAGTCAATCACTGAAACCGTGGAGCCAACTTACCCTCATAGGTAGGATCTTATAAGTACATGATATATAGACATAACTAATTAACGGAACTTTTGGCGCTCCACCCGATCTGATCAACTTTATCGGCAAACAAAGTAAATCGGGAGGATCGGATGGAGC
>JACCXJ010000175.1 GCA_013697045.1 Gammaproteobacteria bacterium
GCGCTGGCCAGGCGCTGCCAGAGGTCCGCGTTCTTGACCGGCTGCTTGTCCGCGGTCAGCCATCCGCGCCGCTGCCAGCGCGGCAGCCATTCGGTCAGCCCTTTCTGGACATACTGCGAATCGGTCGTCACGCGTACCCGGCTCGGACGGCTCAGGGCCTCGAGTCCCTGGATGGCCGCCATCAGCTCCATGCGGTTGTTGGTGGTGTGCGGCTCCCCGCCGTACAGGGTCTTTTCGTGCCCCCCGTAACGCAGCACCAGCCCCCACCCGCCGGGTCCCGGGTTGCCCCGGCAGGCGCCGTCGGTATAGATCTCGACGGTCGACTGCGTCATATCTGGCCGCACGGCATTCAACCGTGAGCGCCGGCCTCCGGTGCACCGTTCGGGACCAGGGTACGCCGCCAGCTCGGCACGATCGGGGTCAGTGCTATGACCCGCTTCTTGGCCAGGATCAGGTAGGCGCCGCCGAAGTAGGGCCAACAGCGCGCCCCGAACCGGTCCAGGAACGCGAAGCGGTGTACGTTGCTGGCCCGCGCGAGTGGCGGGCGAAAATAGAAACCCCGCGTGCGCACGACCTCGAAACCCAGATCGGCCAGCCAGCCTCGCACACCGCCCAGGGCGATGAAGCGGCCACACCAGGGAACACGCCCCGGTCTGCCGAAAAGCACACGCCACAGGCCCCACAGGCTCCAGGGATGGAATCCCAGGATGACGAGCATTCCTTCGCCGATGAGGACCCGTTCGGCCTCCAGTAATACGGTGAAGGCCTCGGGCTCGAATTCGAGGACATGAGGAACCACCATCACATCGATGCTGTTCGAGGCGAGGGGCAGCGCGGACGGGAAGCACACCGGGTGCTGCGGCGGGGTCCCAGGAACGGGGCCGATGTCCATTACCACCCGGTGAGAAATACGACTCGATCCCAGGAGGTTGTCCGGTCCGCGCACGCCGAGCTGCACGATATGGTAACCGAACAGATCGGGCAGGACCTGGTTGATCTCCCCACGCTCGGCCTGGAGCAAGGCCTCCCCGAGATAGCTCCCGAACCATTCGACCACACGGGCCCGAACCGAGCGCTCGGCGTCCTCCGGGGTGGGTGCCATCGATACGCCGGCTCCGGCTACTCTCGGGGGCGTGGGCATCCGCCTCCGTTGGGCGCCATGAGCGCGGTCCTCACGCCGGCACGGCATAGCGGTTCCCGGAACGCTGCGCCTGCGGCCGACCTCACGTCGATCGCTGTCCGTCCAGGAGACAGAGCCGCGCATGACGGGGCTCTACAAAGCCTGGTTGCGCCATAGTTCGTCGACGTGCCCGGCGGCCTGCGAGATGGTTCATGTGCCTTCAAGTCCCCTCATCCTGACCCGCTGGGGGGAATATAAACATCCGTCAACCCGCCGGGCTAGAATACCCCGTCGCGAGTCGACCTGACCACACCGACGGAGCCCTCCGGTGGACATCTTCCCGATCCCGGCGTTGAATGACAATTATATCTGGGCGATCCACGCCGTGGGCGCCGTGGTCGTGGTCGATCCGGGCGATGCCCAGCCGGTCCAGGACGAGATCGACCGCCGGGACCTCAGGCTGGTGGGGATCCTCGTGACCCACCACCACTGGGACCACGTGAACGGCATCCCCGACCTGCTCATACGGCACCAGGTGCCCGTGTATGGCCCCGCAAGCGAGACGATCCCGGAGCGGACCGTGGCTATGCGGGACGGGGATACGTTCCAGATCGCGGCGCTCGGGCTCGAGATGCGGGCCCTGATGGTCCCCGGGCACACCGCCGGGGCCATCGCCTATCACGGCCACGGCTGGCTACTCAGCGGCGATACCCTGTTCACCGCGGGCTGCGGTCGGCTCTTCGAGGGCACCGCGGTACAGATGTACGACTCGCTCACGACGCTGGCCGCGCTCGATCCCGCGACCCGCGTGTACTGCGGACACGAGTACACGCTGCGCAACCTGGCGTTCGCGCGCTTGGTCGAACCCGGTAACGCGGCGCTGGGTCGCCGTCTGGCCTTTGCCGAGTCCCAGTGCGCTCTGGGTGCCCCGACGGTCCCGGCCGCGCTCGCCACCGAGACGGAGACCAACCCCTTCCTGCGCTGTCACGTTCCCGAGGTCCGGGAGGCGGCCGAACGCCACGCAGGCAGACGGCTGGCAAGCCCGGTCGAGGTCTTCGGGGTGCTGCGGGCATGGAAGGACACGCTTTGAGCATGGCCTCTATGCCCTGCTTTGGTGCGGACATCGTCCTAGGGGTCTCTCTTAGCAACAAATAGGTTGCGATATTATATGGAAGTAATTTATCGCTGCCGGACACCTCGTTGCTCGGGAGCCAAAGGGTTGACAGCACTGGCGCGCTCGCCAGGCCTGCCCGATAAAGAGCGAGGTGGACGTGGTTATTAGTAGCCGGCAAACGCCGTGTCCCCCATCGCATTGGTTGGGATGCTAGGGGGCTTAACCGGTGCCGCCCGATTGGGACGCCGCATATCCGCCAGCACGAGACCTTCGCGCACTCGCTTCCAGATATCGCCGCGGCGATGATCGCCACCGGGGCGGTCACCGGAAGTGGGTTCCTCCCCCCTCGATGGTCGCGAGGCCCGGGGCTTGCCTCGGCTCCGACACCGGCCTTCGAGCGCCGTCCCGCATGCCCTGAGATCCGGGGTGTCCTTCCAGCGCCCTCCTCGCCGCCCCCCGTTCCGCAA
>JACCXJ010000183.1 GCA_013697045.1 Gammaproteobacteria bacterium
GTGCAGAGCGCGCGTGGGCCGGGCGGCGGCTATCGGCTCGGGCGCGTCGCGGGGGCGATCTCGATCGCGGAGGTGATCCGCTCCGTGGATGAAGGCCTGGACGCGACCCGCTGCAAGGGCCTGAAGAACTGCCAGGGCAGCGAGCGCTGTTTGACGCACGACCTCTGGGAGGACCTGAGCCGGCGCATTGAGGAGTTCCTGAGCGACATCACCCTCGGCGAGCTGGTGGCGACGCAGAGCGTGCGGTCGGTCTCGGCGCGCCAGGATGCGCGGGTCATTCGCTTCCAGCCGCCGCGGGCGACCGGGCCCGGCGCCGCCCCCACCCCAACCCTCCCCCGTCCGCAAAAAGCACGGACAGGGGAGGGAGATCGATGGTTCCCTCCCCTGCGAAGCGGGGGAGGGTAAGGGCGGGGGCCTGCTGAGAGAGGCAAGAGACGTTAGGAGACAAACCAATGGAGATCACCATGACCGAACGCGCCGCGGCGCACGTCAAACGCGTCCTCGGCAGGCAGGAAGGGGCCGTGGGTCTGCGCGTGGGCGTCAAGACGACGGGTTGCTCGGGCTATGCCTACATCGTCGAGGCCGCGCAAGGCGTGGCCGAGGATGATCGGGTGTTCGAATCGAACGGCATCAAGGTCGTGGTGAGCGAGAAGAGCCTCACGTTCCTGGCCGGTACCGAGATGGACTATGTCCGCGAAGGCCTGAATGCCGGCTTCAAGTTCCATAACCCCAACGTCAAGGCCACCTGCGGCTGCGGTGAGAGCTTCAACGTTGGATAGCCCCCGAGCGAGGCAAGGCGGATGGTCCAGAGCGTCCAAATGAAAGAAACCCCCCAATCGGTAGAGTCCCTGGTCAATCGGGACTACGCGGCCGGCTTCTTCACCGAGATCGAGACGGACACCGTCCCTCCCGGTTTGAGTGAGGAGGTCATCCGCCTCATCTCGCGCAAGAAAGAAGAACCCGAGTGGTTGTGTGAATGGCGCCTGGCCGCCTACCGCCATTGGCTCACGATGCAGGAGCCACGCTGGGCTACGGTCGAGCACCCGGCCATCGATTACCAGGCGATCTCGTATTACTCCGCCCCCAAGGCCAAGACGGACGGTCCGAAGAGCCTCTCCGAGGTCGATCCGAAGCTCCTCGAGACCTACGAGAAGCTCGGGATCCCGCTGCGCGAGCGCGAGATGCTGGCAGGCGTCGCGGTCGATGCGGTCTTCGACAGCGTCTCGGTCGCGACCACCTTCAAGGGCACGCTGGCCAAGGCCGGGGTCATCTTCTGTTCTTTTTCCGAGGCGGTGCGCCATCATCCCGACCTGGTCCGCCAATACCTGGGATCGGTCGTGCCGGTCACGGACAATTTCTACGCGACGCTCAACTCCGCGGTCTTCACCGACGGCTCGTTCTGTTACATCCCCAAGGGCGTGCGCTGCCCGCTCGAGCTTTCGACCTATTTCCGCATCAATGCCGCCAAGACCGGCCAGTTCGAACGCACGCTCATCGTCGCCGATGCGGGCAGCTACGTGAGCTATCTCGAAGGCTGCACGGCGCCCATGCGAGACGAGAACCAGTTGCATGCTGCGGTCGTCGAGCTGGTCGCGCTCGAGGACGCTCGAATCAAATATTCCACGGTCCAGAACTGGTATCCGGGGGATGAAAACGGCAAGGGTGGGATCTACAACTTCGTGACCAAGCGCGGCGAGTGCCGGGGCGCGCGTTCGTGGATCTCCTGGACCCAGGTGGAGACCGGCTCGGCCATCACCTGGAAATATCCGAGTTGTATCTTGAAGGGCGATTGCTCCCGCGGCGAGTTCTACTCCGTGGCACTGACCCGTCATTACCAGCAGGCGGACACCGGGACCAAGATGATCCACCTCGGGCGCGACACCACGAGCACCATCATCTCGAAGGGGATCTCGGCGGGCCGCGGCCGGAATGCCTATCGGGGCCTCGTCCGGATCGGCAAGGGCGCCGCAAACGCGCGCAACTACACGCAATGCGATTCGCTCTTGCTCGGCAGCCGCTGCTCGGCCCATACCTTCCCCTACATCGAGGTCAAGAACGCGAGCGCGGAGGTCGGCCACGAGGCCACCACCACGCGCATCAGCGACGATCAGCTGTTCTATTGCCGGCAGCGTGGGATCGCGATGGAGGACGCGGTCAATTTGATCGTCAACGGGTTCTGCAAGGCGGTCTTCAAGGAACTGCCGATGGAGTTCGCGGTCGAGGCCCAGCGGCTCCTCGGGGTGAGCCTGGAAGGGGCGATCGGGTGATGCTCGCCGTACACGATCTCGAGGTCCGCATCGCGGGGAAACCGATCCTCAAAGGCATCGATCTCGAGGTCGGGTCCGGCGAGGTACACGCCATCATGGGGCCCAACGCCTCGGGCAAGAGCACGCTCGCGCACGTGCTGGCGGGACGCGAGGGGTACGAGGTCACGGCCGGCGGCGTGACCTTCGACGGCGAGGACCTACTGGCCTTGTCTCCCGAAGAGCGCGCCCACCGCGGGGTGTTCCTGGCATTTCAGTACCCGGTCGCGATCCCGGGCGTCAACAACGCCTATTTCCTCAAAGCCGCCTTGAACGCGGGCCGTAAATACCGCGGCCTCGCGGAGCTCGACGCCATCGAGTTCCTGAATCTGGTTAAGGAAAAGCTGAAGCTCGTACACCTCGACGAGGCGCTCTTGAAACGCGCGGTGAACGAGGGCTTCTCGGGTGGCGAGAAGAAACGCAACGAGGTCTTCCAGATGGCGGTCCTGGAGCCGCGCCTCGCGATCCTGGACGAGACCGATTCCGGGCTCGACATCGATGCCTTGAAGCTCGTGGCCGAGGGCGTGAACCGCCTGCGCGATGGGCAACGGAGCTTCGTGGTCGTGACCCACTATCAACGGCTCTTGAGCTACGTCGTGCCCGATCGGGTGCACGTGCTCTCGGGCGGCCGGATCGTCCGGTCCGGTGGCCGCGAGTTGGCGCTCGACCTCGACGCGCACGGCTACGACTGGGTCAAAGTGGCAGCGGCATGAATGTCCAGTTGATCTCCCCTCTGGAGCCGAGCGATCCTTTTCTTGCGGAGCTGGCACGGCTCGAATCGCGTCTTCCGGCCACCGAGCCTCCGTGGCTGCGTGCGGTCCGGCGGCGGGCATTGGCGAGGTTCGGGGAGCGGGGTTTTCCGGGCCGCCGGGACGAAGATTGGAAATACACCGATGTGAGTACCATCGCCGAGCGGCCTCTGCGGGTCGCCCTGCCCGGTGTCGGCCCCCTGGGAACGGGCGCCGCCGGCATCGAGGCCGGCCGCATCGAAGCAGGGGAATGGCGCTATGCGGGGCTGGAATGCGTGGAATTGGTGTTCGTGAACGGACACTGCGTCTCGACCTCGGCCGACATTAATTACTTTTATGATCGTGGGGCGTTGCCGGAGCGCACGACCCTCGCGCCGCTCGCCGCGATGCTCTCGAACGCGCCCCCCATGCTCCGCAGCTCTATCCAGCGGATGGCGGATGCGCCCCCCGATGCCTTCGCCGCGCTGAATGCGGCATTTACCGCCGACGGTGCCTACCTCGCCGTGCCGGACGGCGTGGCGCTGGATGTGCCGGTCCATCTGGTGTTCCTGTCCGCCCCCGGCGATGGCCCCGTGGCGTCTTTTCCGCGGATCTACATCCACCTCGGAAAAGAGGCGCGCGCCTCGGTCATCGAGAGCTATATCGGTATGGACGCCCAGGAGAACCTCACCTGCGCCGTGACCGAGATCATCGCCGCTGCGGGCGCGCGCTGCGATCACTATCGCGTTCAACGCGAACACCCGCGCTCGTATCACGTCGGCCGGCTGTCGGTCAGCCAGGCCCGGGATAGCGAGGTGACGAGCTTCTCGATCGCCTGCGGCGCGCGGCTCTCGCGGCAAGACATCGCGGTGCGGCTCGAAGGGGAGGGCGCGAGCGTCGCCCTTCACGGCCTCTACGTCGGCGAGGGGCGGCGGCATGTCGATCACCACACGCGCATCGATCACCTGCTGCCGCATACGAACAGCGAGGAGCACTACAAGGGTGTCCTGGATGGCCGTTCCCGTGGAGTCTTCAACGGGACGGTCGTGGTCCATCCCGATGCCCAGAAGAGCGAGGCGCACCAGAGCAACCACAACCTCTTGCTCTCCGGCGAGGCCGAGATCGACACCAAGCCCGAGCTCCAGATCCATGCCGACGACGTCATCTGCAGCCATGGCGCGAGCGTCGGCCGGCTCGACCCCGATGCATTGTTTTACCTCTGTTCGCGCGGGATCGAAGCGCCCGTGGCGCGGGCGATCCTGACCCAGGCCTTCATCGATGAGGTGCTGGCGCGCCTGCCGATCGCCGCCCTGCGGTTGGGTCTCGCGCGTGATCTCGGCAGTGCGGAGACGAGCGCCGAGTTGCTCTCGGCCCTGATATGAGCGCGGCGACCTTTCCGGTCCAGAGGCCCATGCGGCAGGGCGGGAGCACGTCCCTCGATGTCGCGGCATGGCGGCGTGATTTCCCGATCCTCGCGAGACGCATGCGGGGCAAGCCGCTGGTCTATCTCGACAACGCGGCGACCACGCAAAAACCAAAGGCCGTGATCGACGCCATCGCAGGCTATTATCAGGACACCAACGCCAACATCCATCGCGGCGTCCACAGCCTGAGCCAAGAGGCGACCGAGGCCTACGAAGGCGCGCGCGGCAAGATCCAGCGTTATATCAATGCCGCCGAGACCGCCGAGATAGTCTTCGTGCGCGGCACGACCGAGGCCATCAACCTGGTCGCGCAGAGCTTCGTGCGCCCACGCCTCGCGGCCGGCGACGAGATCCTAGTCTCGGAGATGGAGCACCACTCGAACATCGTGCCCTGGCAGTTGCTTTGCGCGGCAACCGGCGCGGTGCTCCGCGTCATCCCCATGAGCGATCGCGGTGAGCTCTTGATGGACGAGTACCTGAAGCTCCTCGGCCCGCGCACGCGGCTCGTTTCCGTCGTGCACGTCTCGAATGCGCTCGGCACCGTCAACCCGGTCCGCGAGATCATTGCCGCCGCCCATGCCCAGGGGGTCCCGGTGCTCCTCGACGGGGCGCAGGCCGTGGCCCACAGGCCGGTCGATGTCCGGTTGCTCGATTGCGATTTCTATGCGTTCTCCGGCCACAAGCTCTTCGGGCCCACGGGCATCGGGGTGCTATACGGGAAACGCGTTTGGCTCGATGCCATGCCGCCGTACCAGGGCGGTGGCGACATGATCAAGTCGGTGAGCTTCGAAAAAAGCATCTATAACGATGTGCCGCACCGGTTCGAGGCCGGAACGCCGCACATCGCCGGATCCATCGGACTCGGGGCCGCGATCGATTATGTCGGATCGATCGGGCTCACCCGCATTGCCGCCCACGAACAGACGCTCCTCGCCTATGCGACCGGGCGTGCCCACGAGGTGCCGGGCATGCGCCTCATCGGGACGGCGCAGGAGAAGGCCGGCGTCTTGTCCTTCGTCATCGACGGGATCCATCCCCATGATCTCGGAACGGTCCTCGATTGTGAGGGGATCGCGATCCGCACCGGCCATCACTGCGCGATGCCGGTCATGCAGCATTTCCATGTGCCGGCCACGGCGCGCGCCTCGTTCGCCTTCTACAACACCGAAGAGGAGGTCGATCGGTTGTTCGAGGCCATCGGAGAGGCGCGGAGGCTGCTCGGCTGATGTTCGATCTCAAGGCCCTCTATCAAGAGGTCATCATCGACCACAACCGCCATCCGAGGAACTGCCATCGGCTCGCGGATGCCGACCGCGTGGCGGACGGGTTCAACCCCTTGTGCGGCGATCGTCTCACCGTGTACCTCAAGCTCCGGGACGGGGTGATCGCCGATGTGGCCTTCGAAGGCGAGGGCTGCGCGATCTCGGTGGCCTCGGCCTCGCTCATGACCGAGCAC
>JACCXJ010000198.1 GCA_013697045.1 Gammaproteobacteria bacterium
CGGTTTGCCCATCATGATCGATGGATCACGATGAATGTATTGGTCGGCCATTCGATACCTACCACCCGAGATCACTTAGAAGTAGTATAGATGTAGGGTGGGGTAGGCGCGCCGTTTGCGCCGTAACCCACCGACCCCGGCGCGCGCAATGTATCACCTTGCATCGAAGCCTGTCCCGCATCCTGGCAACGAGTCCGCCTTGCGGCCGACGGGTTGGCGGCTTACGGTTATCGCCCTAAGCCGCCCTTACTGCCGCCGGAAGGCATCCTACATGTGCTACCATCTCGAGCGAAGCATGGTAACACCGTAGGCGGCTGCGGCAGTCACTTGTATATGTCGCCGCGTTGGCCAATATGATCCACGAAGACGATACGCTCGCTGTCGTCCCCCCAAAACAGGATTCGAATATCACCCACCCGTACTCGACAGTACCCCGCCCAATTACCGACCATACGCTTGACTTCAACCAGGCCCGCCGGATCATCTCTCATTTGTTCCAACACAGACTTTACCCTGTTTCGCTGATCGGGTGGCAACTTCTTCAGGTAACGTGCGGATCGCCGGTGTACGACGACCCGGTACATGATCAGAGGCTATCGAGATCGATAAAAGCCTCGCGCTTGCCGCGTGTCCTGTCTTCGCGGGCTTGCTTCAGGTCTTTACGAGCCTCGTCATCGAGATCCCACCCCAGGAGCTCGGCGACGTGTTGAAATTGGTCCCACGGGATGATCACTTCCAGAGGATTACCTTGCTCATCCACCACAATCTTCTTGCGAATCTCGATCATGCGTCCACCTTGAGATCTTGCCACAACGATTCTGAGTAAATGTAGGGTGGGTTAGGCGCGCCGTTTGCGCCGTAACCCACCGACCGGCGCGCGCAATGTATCACCTTGCATCGAAGCCTGTCCCGCATTCTCCAAGGAGCTCACCTTACGGCCGACGCGTACCGCAATACCTGTGCGGCAAAGGCCAGTGCAGCAGCGACTGCCTCTCTCGTTAGACGTGGATGGGCCGCCAACAGTTCATCCATGGTTTCCCCGGAGCCAAGCTTCTCCAGGATCAGCTCGACCGTAATCCTCGTGCCGGCAATCACCGGTTTGCCCATCATGATCGATGGATCACTCTGAATGTACGGGTTAGCCATTCGAACCCTCCATCCAAGATCGCTTGCTATTCAGACCTGCGGCCTCGTGGCACGATGGCCGCCACGAGACGTTGACGGGCAACTCGCCGACTTCTCGGTTTGCTGCATGGGTCATCGCGACGACGTGACGGTCAGTTATCTCAGGCACAACCGGTACTCGCTCCGCCGCAGCCCAGAAACATGCTGGCGCCGAGCAGATAGCCAAAGTCATACCAGACACCAGAATTGGGGAACTGATACATGCGGATGTCGGTGAACAGGCTGCCGATGAAGCTGAACATGCAAAACACCGGAGAAGAAGCCCGGCGGATCGTACGCTCCCGGCTCAGGTTGAGTTGCGTAGCTTGCTATCAGAAGTATCGCTGTAACGGGGATGAAGCCCGCACCCCGCCGCTTTCCGAGCCAGTCACTCGATTTCATACTGTCTCCCTCGAACAGGCGCATCTGTCTCATGACCTCTGCACCCCGGACGAAACTCCGCGGCGAGGAGTCTACCACGTACCGGGGGGGATGATGGGCGCGCGGGCGCCCCGGACCCAGAGCGGGCAGAGCCACTGTTCGATCGCCGGCCCAGCGACTTCACGCGCGCATGGGGAATGTTGGGGCTCGCGGGATCGACCGTGATTTCGCGCCGGCCGGCTGATACCACCAGGTCCATCTCTTCCATGGACACGGCGCCCAACAGAACCTCATCGCCCAACACCAACGCGCCGACATAGCAGAACCGCTTCCCGAAGCGGACGCGGATCGGCCCGACGTAGGGAACGGTCATGCTCCGCCCGTCGGCCAGTGACACCTCTCGGATCGATTCCGTTACGAGCTTGAGCTGCAAGGCGACGTGCTCAGGGATACATAGCATGAGCGCACCGGTATCGGCAAGCGCCTTGACCCGCACCGGCTCCAGATCGGGCCCTCTGGGATTGCTGAGCTCGATGTCCGCGAAAACGTGACCCATCTTGATGCACCCCCAGATGGTTTGACTTCCTGCCAGGTACTCACCGGGATTCGAATAGGCGGGCCGTTCCCGCACGCACCGCGCTATCGATGCGCAGCACGAACTCCTCATCGCTCAACAGTTGGACCTACTGGGCGCCGTGGCTGGCGCAATCGGTTTGCATGGGGTTTCCCTACTAAACCGCGCTGGCAGCGTCCTTGAGACGCTCATCGGCGGTCAGCAACTCGAGACCCTCGATCCGTCGCCGCGCCAGGAGAAAGTGGCGAGATGGAGTGCGTCGAGGGTGCGAAGGGCCCTGCCCGGCGCCACGTGGGCGGCCAGATCGCAGACCGCTCTGTTCAGCTCCCACAGATCGCAGCGCGCCCAAAGCGCGTCGAAATCGCGCTGTGTGTCCGCGAGGTACGCCTCGGCCGCGCGACCTTGTTGTCGGATCCGCAGCAACGCACGGGCCGATTCCACGAGGGAAAGTCGCGAAGTGATGAGCACCGGCGCTGCAGCGATGCGCGCTTCGATCTCCGGGGTTGTACCTTGCTCGAGCGTGGCACGCAGAGCCACCGAGGTATCGAGATAGAGGGCAGAGCCCATGAGGCGGTCAAGTGTGATCCTGCCTGAGCTCGTCGAGCAGCGCTTGAGCCGTGCCCGGGGCAAGTCCGAGGCCGCGGCTGTGCCATACCCAATCCCCTTTCGAGTACGCGGCTCGCGTGACTTCTCCGGCCGCGGCCAGCGTCTCGAGGATCTCCTCGACGCCGTCGCCAACGGGCGCTTGGCGCCGCGCCGGCCGCAGTTCCGCGACCACCTGGCCACGCTCCGCTACCAGCACGGTTTCGCCCGTCTTCGCCAGGCGAATGTACTCCGACAGTCTGGCCTTGAGCTGTTTGATTCCGACGATCTTCATGTACCAATGCTAGTCACCGGCTCTCACGTATGCAAGCACGGTTTACCGGCGTACGGGTTGAGGGTCGGGACCTCGTTGCCGTTCGCCTGCGGGTGCCGGTTGGTAGCCCTCGCGGACCTCTGCCTCGCCGGTATCGTAGGTCTGGCCCGGTTTCAGACCCACGGCCAACGGCGCGTTTCCGATGCGGACCGGCAGGGTGGTACCGCGTAGCGCGCCGACATCGATCGCGATACCTTGGGCATCGAGATCGCCTTCGAGGGACGTCACGCCGTTGACCCATACCATGCCCCGGCCGCGCGAGCGGCGCACCAGGCCGTTCATCGTGACGTTCGGTACCACCGGCGCGGATTCGACGGCCGGCGCGACGACCGGCGCCGCCTCGGTCTGCGGCTTCGGCGGCTGGCGCCGCAGGGCCTCCAGCATCTCCCGCTCTTGGGGAGTGGTGAAGAGCCTGCCGAGGTCTTGGGCCTGCGCGACCGCGGCGCATGCCGCCAGGGCCAAAGGGCCCGTGAATCGGGTCCACGCTTTGCCTCGATGTGCGCGCATCGTTCGCTTCACCCTCAGGCCAGATACGACTCGCTTCCCCACGACTTAACTCGTTCCCCCTCGATTCGTCCCCCGCGGTTCCTTGCGGGCGCCCATCCTCACACGTACAATAAATTGTATAGTCACCGTTTGGTCAAGCCAATGGACGCCATCACCTACACCCGTGCGCGCGAGAATCTCGCCAAGATGATGGACAAGGTATGCGACGACCATGCACCTATCGTCATCACCCGCAATAACGAGCGTTCCGTCATCATGCTCTCGCTCGAGGACTATCAGTCGCTGGAAGAAACGGTCTATCTCCTGAGAAGCCCGGAAAACCTGCGGCGCCTGGCCGAATCCATCGCGGAGCTCGACGCCGGTGGCGGCACCGAGCGGGCGCTAGGCGATTGAAGCTGATATTTGCCGAGCATGCCTGGGACGACTATCTCTTCTGGCAACGCACCGACGGCAGGATGGTCAAGCGCATCAACGCCCTCATTCGCGAAAAAATAGAAAAAAACTCAACGCGCTCCATTCGAAGGGCCGAGGAGACCGGAACCCCTAAAGCACGGCCTGTCGGGATACGGGTCCCTCCTTCGACGGCGAACACCGCATCGTTTACAAGATACAGGGCGATGCACTCTTCGTAGTCCAGCTTCGTTACCATTACTGATACCAGACCGGATCACAGCTTGATCTCATTACCGTTCGCCAACCGGATCGTGAACCACAGGAGCTCGCACGCGCTCTTCAAGTTCTCCCGGTCCAACCTCGGTTCGACACGCTCGGCCGAGCGCCGGAAGGTGCAGTCCCGGATGCTGTAGAACCCATCGGCCTTGCCGTCCAGGGCCGCGAGCACGGCGCTCAGATCGTTCTCGTGCAAGAGGCCCAGATCGAGCTTCATCTTGCTCACCCGCACCTGATAGGGCCCGGTGGCGAGCCCGAAATCCGGCGTGAACGGCTTGCGCGCGGCGATCTCGTAGCGCAGGCTCGGGATCTTCGTTACCGCGGCCGTGCGCTTGAGCACCTCGATCCAGTTGAGGCGCTGCTCGTTCCCGATCACGCCCTTCCTGACCAGCTCGACGAAGCGCGGATACTGTTCGCTGATGATCATGTCCTCCTGATCCACCGCGAGGTACTTGCCCGTCACGTTCTGCAACCGCTGGTGGCTCTCGCTATATTTCATCTGCATCGCATCCCGGAACCGCGTTGCGGCGGTGTAGAGCGTGGCCCCGATCGACGCCGCCAGCACCAAGGCGCCCAAGGCGCCGCGGATCACGCGCCACTCGATGTCAGCCAGCCGCACGGCCCACCCCCAGGACGACCTTGACCGAGAATTCCGCCTTCTCGGGACGGGCGGCATCGTCGGCACTGCCCTGCAGCTCGCCGGCAGGGTCTACATCGAACGGCACGTCCAGGACCGTCACCCCACGCACGGCCGGGCGCGCCCGCAGCGCCGCGGCAAACCCGTTGATCCGATCGAGCGCGGCCCGGAAGTCGCCATCGAAAGGCCTGATCTCGCCCGTGAGCACCGCGATCTGATAATAAAGGTCGCCGCTGTCCCCGGGGGGGTCAAGCCCGGCGGCGGCGTGTCCTCGTCACCACGGGGCTCGCCTTCCACCACGGCGTTCGGATCGGTGCCGGCCAGCCAGTTGAGGCTGGCGATCTGCAGCTCCGGGTAGCCGTCCAGGGCGCGACTCACGGCACGCATCATCTCGAGGGGAGTCGCCTTGTACCGGGACAGGGTGTCCGCGATGTCCACGGCGGTCTTGATGTCCTGGGGGTCGACCGGGGTCTCTGGGAGCCGCCCCTTCGCCGCATTGAACTGGGCCTGATAGAGGCCCGCCCGTTGCTCGGCACTGGCCGCGCGCTGTCGGAGCGAAAGCCCCTCGACCAGATTGAGCCCGCCGCCGACGGCAGCGAGGAGGAGGATCGCCGCGCTCGCCAGGAGCATCCCCGAGCGCGCCTGGTGCAAGCGGTAGTATTTGAGATCCTCGGCCTGCGCATAGTGGTTCCTGGGCCTCTTATTGAGCAGGAGATGGGCGTAGATGTAGTCGCTGAAGGGGGTCGTCAACACCCCCTGGATCCCGAGCCGCCGCGCGACATCCGCCACGTCGAGGAGATGATAGCGCACCGTCTCGGAGTTGCGGGATTGCCGCTCGAGCTGGTCGAGCAGCTCACCGTGGGCGAAGATATATATATCGAGCGGCCCCTCGGCCAAGAGCTGGACGTTCTTGAGATAGCGTTCGAATTTGTCGAGCTCATTCAGGATATACGGGGCGAAGGGCACTGTGCCGAGCCGCGGCATCTTCGCCAGCCGGCTGATCTTGATGACCCGGTCCCGGAAATACGACTGCCGGAGACCGCTGTGACTCTGCATGCTGACCATGAGCACGTTCGGGGACTTGACGTTGATCCGATCGAGCAAGGCCGTGCTCACGATCGCCAGGGAATAGATGCCGGCCACCGGGACCTTTTGCTGCACGCACAGCCGGGTCCACGGTTGCACCAGCTCGGGGTTGGTAATGGCGCTCAGTAACACCTTGTCGTCGCGCCGCCCCTCGGTCTCACGCCCCTGCGGCAGGACATGACTGTAGGGCGTGCCGCGGAAGAACCACGCGAGCTTACGCTCCAGCACCGCGCGCCGATCGGGGCCGTAGAGATGGGGGATGGTCTCGTGGCGGTATTCTTCTTCCACCAAATCGACCAGCATATAAAGTGGGCTCTTGTCGGACTCGCGCAGGTAACGGTCGAACAAAGAGAGCCCGGCATCGTCGGCGTCGAAGACGAAGGTATCGGTGATCCCGCCGCCGCCGCCCCAATGGTAGACCGTCACCGCCTCGGGCGCGACGCAGGCGGCGCGCCGCCGGCCATAGTCAATACTTGAAGGTCGTGATGACATCGTAGATGGGTCCCAGGACCGACAGGGCGACCCACAGGACCAGCGCCGCCAAGATCAGGATCATCGCGGGTTCTATCAGGGCCTGTAGCCGATCGATGGATTCCCGCACGTCGCGGGTATAGAAATAGCTGACGTTGTTCAACGCCGCCTCCAGCGCACCGGTGTTCTCGCCCACCCGCAACATGCGCAGGACCAGGGGCGGGAAGAGGCCCGTGCTGGCGAAGCTGGCACTGATCCCGGAGCCCTCCCCGATCTGGCGCGCCGCGCCGCGCAGCGCCTCCTCGACGGCCCGGTTACCGGCGATGTCCTCGGCCATCTTCATGCATTCCAGGACCGTGATCCCCGAGGAATACATGAGCGCGAAATAGGTCGAGATGCGCGTCAGGATGAGCTTCTTCAGGATCACGCCGAACAAGGGGATGCCCAAGAGCAGCGCGTCGTACCACAAGCGAAAGCCCGGGCTGTACTTGATCCCCGCCAGGATGGCCAGGATCGCCAAGACCAGGGCGGCGAGAAAAAAAGGCCAGTAAGACGCGAAGGCACCGGAGACGGCGATCAGGATCCTGGTGTGCAGAGGCAGCTCCTGCCCCATGCTCTTGACGAACTTCAAGAGCTCCGGCACCACGAACACCATGAGCGAGAACATCGCCCCGCCCACCACCACGGCCACGACGATCGGGTAGATAAACAGCCGCTTGGTATGGGCGGCCTGCTCGTCCTGCCATTTCAGGTTGTCGATCATATGGCGCAGCACCCGCGTCAGGGTGCCGCTCTGCTCCCCCGCCCGCACCAGGTTGACGAACACCGTGTTGAACACATAGGGAAAGTCCCGCATCGCCTCCGACAGGGCCTTGCCCCCCTGGATGGACTCGATCATCGCCGCCGTGATCTCCTGCAGGCGCCGGTTCTCGAGGCTGTCCCGGAGATCGGTGAGGGCGTCGATCATCGGCACACCCGCTTCAAGCAGCTGCTCCATGTGGAAACAAAAGGTGATCAGATCGGGGCGCTTGATACCGGAACGGGCCGCGAACAACCCGCCGGACTTGAGCGGCCGGTAACTCACCAGATCGAGCCCGAGCCGGGTCAGGCGCATCTCGAGGTCGATGGGATTGACCGCATCGGCCTGCCCGCGTTGCAGGCGCCCGTCGGCGTCCACGGCCTTGTAGCGGTACAGTTCCATTTACTTGACGCGCGCTGTCAGGTCCACGACCCGTGACACCTCATCGAGGCTGGTGGTGCCGTCCAGGACCCGCGCGATGCCCACATCGGCAAGCGGCGTGAAGCCCTGCTCCAAGGCGTGACGCGCGATCTCACGTGTGGTCGCCCCGCGCGCCACCAGCTCGTCCATCTCGGGGTCGAAGCTCAACACCTCCATGAGCGCCGTGCGGCCCTTGTAGCCCTGCTGTTCGCAAGAGGCGCAGCCGTCGGCGCGGTAGATCGCGCGGACCCGATCCGCGCCTGCCGTCCCGAGCAGCCTGCGCTCCAGATCCGAAGGCGCATAGGGCTCTTTGCAGTGCGGACAGAGCTTCCGGACCAGCCGTTGCGCTATGATCCCGATGATGTTGCCGGCCATGATGTCGGGACGGATGCCGAGGTCCAGGAGGCGCGGCACGGCCCCGGCCGCCGAGTTGGTGTGCAAGGTCGAAAACACCTGGTGTCCGGTCATGGCGCCGCGGATCGCCATCCCCGCCGTGTCCTCGTCGCGGATCTCGCCGACCAGGATGATATCGGGGTCCTGCCGGAGGATCGATCGCACGCCGCTGGCGAAATCGAGGCGCACGGAGTCGTTCACCGAGGTCTGCCGGAGCTGCACCATCGGATACTCGACGGGGTCCTCGAGGGTCATGATGTTGACCGCCTCGCTGTTCAAGTGATTGAGCAGGGAGTACAAGGTCGTGGTCTTGCCGCTGCCGGTCGGGCCGGTGATGAGGATCAAACCCTCCGGCCGAGCCACCATGACCCTGAGGACGTTCAACACCTTCGCGTCGAGTCCGAGCCCCTCCATGGGGACCAGCCCCTTTTGCCGATCGAGGACGCGCAGGACGATGTTCTCGCCATGCAGGGTGGGTAGGGTCGAGACGCGAAAGTCGATGGGCCGGCCGGACAAGGTCAGCGAGATGCGGCCGTCCTGGGGGGCGCGGGTCTCGGCGATGTCGAGATCGGCCATGACCTTGAGGCGCACGGCGATGGCCGCCCAATAGGTGCGGTGCAGGCTGCGCACCTGGCGCAGCACGCCGTCGATGCGGTAGCGGAAACGCAGGAACCCGTGCTCGGGCTCGAAGTGGATGTCCGACGCCCCGCGCTTGACGGCGTCCGAGAGGAGCGCGTTCACCAGCCGCACGATGGGCTGGCTATAGGCCTCGCTCTCCGGGTCCAGGCTGTCGTAGTCGATCTCGCCGGTCTCGATCTCCTGCAGGATGCCGTCTACCGACAGCTCGAAGCCGTAGAACTGATCGATGGCCTTCTCGATCTCGGTGTCGCCGGCGAGCAGCGGCACCACCTCCATATCGCCGCCGAGCAGGGCGTTGATCTGGTCCAGGGCCACGACGTTGAAGGTATCCGCCATGGCCACCGTTAGGCGGTTGCGGGTCACCTCGTAGGTGAGGGGCAGGATCCGGTAGCGGCGCGCCATCTCCTTGGGGATGAGCTTGATGGCCTCGCCGTCCACGACGACGTTGGAGAGATCGGCGCTGCCCTGTCCGAGCGCCCCGCCTACGACGTCGCGGATGATGCCCTCGGTAGCGAAGCCGAGGCTGACCAGGATCTTGCCGAGCGGCTCCCGGCGCTTCTTCTGCTCGATGAGCGCGATGCGCACCTGATCGGCGCTGACCACGCCCTTCTGGACCAGCAACTCCCCGATGCGCGGCGGGCCCTTGATCTCGTTCACGGCCTAGTTAGTCAGTCAAGAAGATTCAAACAGGCACGTCATTCCGGCATGGATTGCCGGAATCCAGGGCACATGGACGTAGGTGCTGTCCCGCATCCTGGACCCCGGCACAAATCCGCCAGGAGCGGATTTGGACGCGCGTAGCGCGCGGCGCAGCCCGAACCGCAGGGATGCGGTGAGCAATCCCCCGTATCAAAGTACGGGGCAGGCTCTGCCGGGGTGACGAATCACTTCGAATTAACAAGACTGCCTACTAGCAAGGATCAGGGGTTCGAGGATTGGCTCGACAGCGCCTGGATCCTTGTCAGGACCTGTGCGGTGTCGAAGCCCTTGACCCCCCGATCGGCGGCGTCCAGGGCGCGCCGATAATAGCCGAGCGCCGCCCTCCCCTGGCCGAGTCTATCCAGGCTCACGGCCAGGTTGAACGAGTAATCGGGGTTCTTGCTGTCGCTCGTATAGGCCTTGAAATAGGCCCCCTGGGCCTCGGCCCAACGACCCTGCTTGGCATACAGGTTACCGAGGGCGAAGTGGAGGTGACTGGCCCCCGGGGACTGATCGAGCAGGAGCTTGAGCCGCGACTCGTTCGCCTCTCGTCCCCCGCTGCCCGTGAGGCTCGCGATCCCCGCGAGCGCCACACTGTCGCGGGGATCGAGCTCGATGAGGCGGCGATAATAACCGTAGGCCTCTGGCGCGCGACCCTGGCGCATCGCCACCGCCGCGAGGCCGAGCAACGCATCGCGACGATCGGGTTCCCGTGCCTGGACCCGCCGGTACAGCGTTTCCGCACGGCTCGGGTTCCCCGACTGGAAGGCCCGATAGGCCTCGCTCAGTTCGGGATCGAGGCGGTCCCGCGGCGGGCTTCTACGGATCCTGATGGCGCTCGGCGGGGCGTTGGGCGGCGCCAATCGGGGGGCTCCAGTCGCTTCCGGCGAGTCTTTATATTTATAATTTTCGGACTCCCACGGGGCCGGCGAGTCGTCTTGGGCGGTTGCTGTTCGGCGCGTGGCCTCGGGATCGAGCTCGGACGGTGAGACCTCCGAGGTCGGGGCGGGTTTCAAACCCGGAGAGGATAGGGGCGCCCGTTCGGAAAACGCGTCGGGTTCGAGCGCGGGCGGGTCGATCGCCGGCAATTCGGCGAGGGGCCCTCTTTTCTTATACTGTTCTTTGGGCGTATCGGCGGCGTGAGGCTCCGGCGCCGCCGCAGCGGGCACCGCGAGGGCGGACAATACCGGTGCCGGGTCCGCCGGCGCCGGGGCGGGTCCATCGGTACCGGCCAGCGCCGTATCGCTTGCCGGCGGCACCCTGGCCGAGGCCGGCAGCGGGGGTAGCCCTGCCCCAAGCCCGCCCCCCGGCTCCAGCTCGGACCAGACCCATAGGCCCGCGAGCGACACACCGAGGACAAGCGCTACCCCGAGCCCCGCGCTCACGGTCTTCGATAGCGAGGACCAGCGCGATGCCGAGAACACCGTGTCGGCGGACACGCGGCTGACCGTGTCCCCGACCCGGAAGGCGCGCGGCCCGGAGGCCTCTCTGGCGGCACCGGCGACGCCGGTACGCGAGGGCTCCAGGGATTGGGAGGACTCGAAGTACTCCTTGAGGGAGGCGTTCAATGCGCGCTGGGACGGCAGCGTGCTCTCCCGCTCCGGGGCCGGCGTGACCTCGACTCCCGCGGCGCCTTCCCGGGTTTCGAGCGTGGTGCCGCAGAGCCCGATGGTGCCGATCTCGCCCTCCGCCGAAAAGCGCCTAAGGTCGGGATCGACGCCCCCACCCGTCGTCTCGCCAGCGACCAACGCTTCGGTCGCCACCCCCCCCCTGTCCGGGAGCGGAGGTTCCCGTGCCGAGCGGCGCGAGGCTCAGGCCGCCCAGGGCCGGAACGCCCGTCGGCGCCCCCCCTCCCGCGACCAGTCCCATGGTCGCCAGGCCCGGATCGGATGGCACCGGTGCGTGCACGTCGGGTCTGGTCTCGTCGGCCGCCTTCTTCTTGTCTTTCTCGGCCTTTTTCAAGGCATCCATCAGAAGGCTCATAGGGCACCCTCGTGTGCTGCGCTGACAAGGATCAGCAACGGATGCCCCAGCTTGGCACCGCGACCCCGGCGGATCAAGACCTCGTCAGAACTTGCGTTCCACGCGCTCCTCGAGGAACGGCCGGTAGCCCGAGAGATCGGCGTCGATGCTCGGGTTGCCGATGACGAGCGGCCGCAGGAAGATGACGAGCTCGGAACGCGTGTAAAGGTTGTCGTGGCTCTTGAAGAACGCATCCCCCAGAACCGGTAGATCCGAAAGCAAGGGGACGCGGTTGCTGTTCTGTTGCACCGAATCCTGGATGAGCCCGCCGAGCACGGCGATCTGGCCGTTCTGGACCTTGAGCACCGACTCCATCTCCCGGACCTGGATCTGCGGGACCAGGTTCGTGGTGCCTGCTACCGCCAGGTCCGGACTCGGGTCTGGGACGGATTTGGTGATGCTGGAGATCGTCGGGCGCATATCGAGGATCACCGACTGGTTCTCATTGACCTGAGGGGTCACGGTCATCACCAGGCCCACCGGGACCGTCTTGGCCGTTGTTTCGATGGCCGGAATGCTCTGCGTGTTCCCCGTCGCGACCCCCGGCTCCACATCGATCTCGAAATACACCACGTTTTCGACCACCTTGAGCACCGCCGGCTGGTTATTCAGCGCCATGATCCGCGGGCTGGAAAGGACCTGCAGATCCCCGAACTGCCTGAGGAGCTGCACGACCACATCGATGCGCCCGAGGCCCGAATCGAGATCGGTGAAGTTGAGCACGAAGGAGTTGGCGACGCCCAGCGCGGCTAGCGGGGGAGCTGCCGCACCAAGCCCCGGCGCCAGGCTACCCGTCAGCAGTTGGAACGCGTCGAAACCGGTCCCCTCGTTGATCACCCGCCAGTCGATCCCCTGCTGGTACCGGTCGCTCAAGGCCACTTCGACGACGGTGGCCTCGATCAGCACCTGGCGATGGGCATTGGCCATCACCCGATCGAGGAAGGCCTGCACCGCTTCGTGTTGCTTGGCGGTGGCGCGCACGTTGATGAGGCCGGCCTCGGGATTCGGGATCACGGCATCGGTCACGGGAAGGTCCTGGGCACTGCCGCTCGCGGTCTCGCCCACCAGCGCCTGGATGTTGCGCGTGAGCGTGAGCCAGAAGCGGTTGTTCGCGGTGTTGGTGATGGCCGTCGTCGAGTTGTTGTTCCCGGCACCGCCACCACCGCCGCCACCCCCCTCACCGATCTGGCCGGCGCCGGTGGTCGCGATCTGGGTCGCGACGTTGATAGTGCCGGTGGTATCGCGCGAGAGGTTGACATAATCGACCGTGTAGCTCCGAAAATAGGGCCGATCGGGCATCACCAGGATGTTCTTGTCCCGGATCTCATAACGCATGTCCACCTGGCGCGCGATGCGGTCCAGGATCTGCGGCAGGGTCTGGTCGAGCGCGTTGAGCGTCACGATCCCATCGATCCCGGGGTCGACGTCCACGTTCACCGCGGCGTCGCGGGCGAGGGCGAACAATAGCTCCTTGACCGGTACCTCGTGGACCACCACGGTGTACTTCTCGGTCGCGGGGGCGGCCACCGGCGGGGGCAGGAAGGGCGCGTGCTCGACCACCTTGGGGATCGGGCCGGCGCTCGGCGCTTGATCGGGCCGCAGGTGCGCCGGTGAGCTGGGGGGAGGCGGGGGTACCAGACCGCTGCAGCCCGCGAGCACCACGGCCAGCGCCCCGAGCAGCGTCGTTCTCTTGGTCATGGGCTCACTTCTTCCTTCGGCCCGCAGAGCGCGAGCCATGGGCAGAGGTGCTGCCGTGTCAATAAGCTATTATAGTCTAGACAGTAACGTCATGTTCTTGATCCGAATCGTCACTACGCGCATCGCTACTCGCCGCACCGGACCAGAGGTGCAGGTGCTTGCTCGATGAGTGGTGCCAACTCGGTCAAGGCCTGTTCGTAGACGGCGCGCTTGAAAGACACCACGCCGCGCAGCGGCTCCCAGTAGCCGATCCAACGCCACTGGTCGAACTCCGGTCGGGCACCGAGGTCCAGGCGCACCGCCCGCTCGTCGCCGGTGAGACGCAGCATGAACCACACCTGCTTCTGGCCGACGCACAGCGGCCTCCGATCATGGCGAAGGAACTGTTTGGGTAGGCGATAGCGAAGCCACCCTCGGGTGCAGCCCATGACCTCGACGTGCTCGCGTTCGAGACCGACCTCTTCTCGGAGCTCGCGGAACATGGCCGCCTCCGGGGTCTCGTGGCGCCGCATCCCCCCTTGCGGGAACTGCCAGGCGTCCCTACCGGCGCGCCGCGCCCACAGGACCTGGCCGTTCCCGTTGCTCAAGATGATGCCGACGTTCAAGCGGAATCCCTGCGCGTCTATCATGATCCTCCTCCAGCGAAAGCGACTGGGGTGCTAGCGGCGGATTGTCCACAAAGCGCGCGAGCACCGCAAATTCCAAGCTAAAATGACCCTGCCCATGAGCCTGGCCCTCTTCGACCTAGACAACACGCTCATCGGTGGCGACAGCGACTATCTCTGGGGGCGGTTTCTGGCCGAACAGGGCCACGTGGACGGCTTGGAACACGAGCGCCGCCATCAAGGGTACTACCAGGAGTACCTGGACGGGTCTCTGGACATCCACGAGTTCCTCGGTTTCCAGATGGAGGTACTCGGCAAGTACGAGATGGATACGCTGTCAGGCTGGCGGGCCCAGTTCCTCGAGGAGAAGATCCGGCCGATCGTGCTGTCCAAGGCGGTTCGATTGGTAGAGGACCACCGCGGCAGAGGCGACACGCTCCTCATCATCACGGCGACCAATCGCTTCCTGACCGCCCCGATCGCCGCACTGTTCGACGTCCCACACCTCATCGCGACCGAGCCCGAGTGGGTAGATGGACGTTACTCCGGGCGGGCCACCGGGACCCCGTCGTTCGCCGGTGGGAAAGTCACACGACTTGCTGCCTGGCTCGCCGAACACGGCGAGACGCTCACGGACAGCTGGTGCTACAGCGACTCGCACAACGACCTGCCGCTCTTGCGCGCCGCGACCCATCCGGTCGCGGTCGATCCCGACGCGCCCCTGGCGGCCGCGGCGCGCGCGTACGGCTGGCCGATCATCAGCCTGCGCTAGCCCGGATCCCTCACCACCACACTGCTGCGACCGCCGATCCGCACGGTCTGGCGGGCCGTCTCTGGTGGAGGTCCGCGCGGCCCCGCTAGACCGGCGCCTCGGCTCTCGCGACGGGCAGTGGTGAGAAATCCGGGCTAGGCCGATGCGTCGGTCTTTTTCGAGATGCGGCGCGGCGCCGATACGGGTGCGGTTCGCTCGTCCTGGGCCGCGGCCGTGTCCACGGCCTTTTCGGCCCAGGCGCTCAGGGCTGACTTGACGGATCCGGCGATCTGCAAGCAGTCCAGGGAGTAGCTCTTGAGCTTGTCCTGGACGTCGGTCGCGATGTGGGCCTGGGTGGCGATCAGGTCCTCGACGCCCTTCGCCTGCTTCAAGAGATCGAGGTACTGCGCGGTGGTATCGGTGTAGAGGCTCAAGATGCCGGCCTGGGTCTTGAGGAGCGCCGTGCAGGCGCTCGTCTGGATGCCGCCGAGCTCCCTGAGCGCAGCGGCCACGCCGTCGAGATCCATTTTGCCGACCTGTGCCTGCCACAGGTCGCTGAACTTGGATTCACCGAGATCGGACCAGGACCTGAAGGACTCCAGCGAGGACTTGGCGAGCTTGGCCCAGGCACCGGGGTTCGATTGCAGCCCCATCCAGTCGTTGATCGCGGCCGCTTGCGATTCACTCGTGTCGCGGTACCAGTCAAGGGAGATCTGATTGAGGTCTTGCCATTGTTTGAAGAGTGTCTCTTGCATACGCTTTCTCCGGTTCGGGTAAGTTGGTTAGGGTCGTGGTTGCGCCAGGCGCTCCAGCATGCCCATGACCGCGGCTATCTGCGGGGCTTGCTTGGAATAGAAGTTGGGCCCGGATCGATCCGGGCTCGAGTATCCCCAGAAGTCCCAGCATCCCTTCGGGTTGAAGGGGATGGCGTCGGACACTTGCACCTGGGGATACAGCACGATCATGGCGTTGGTGTCGGCGATCTCGTTGTAACCCGTGGTCGTGTAATAGCGATCGCCTATCTGGGCCGCGCCCTGCTGACAGCCGTGAAAAGCGACGTGAACACGACAGCGGTCCTTTGCGCAGGACTTCGGCACGTACGCATACCCCGAATCGCTCAGACTGGAGCGGTCGGAGTCGATGAACTCGCGCTGGTCGAAGGTCACGATGCCCCCGCTCAGGTGCGGCGCGGGCGGCTTCAGCGTGCCGTAGATGTGTCGCAGGAGCTCGTGGCTCTGCACGAAGTCGCAATCGTTGATGAAGGGCGGTTTGGTGGCGGCGCACGACGAGTCGCCGCTGTTATTCGTGACGATGGCATGACCCGCATCGACGGTCTTGACGTACTTGATGTTGGCCGCGGGCACACCGGCCGCCTGGTAAAACGCCAGCGTCTGATTCACGACTTGTGTGGTGACCGTATCGTCGGCCTCCCCGCTGAAGAGATATACCCTGTCGTCGGCCAGGTCCGCGACCGGATCGATCCGCCCCGATCGGGCAAACTCCTCTGCCTTGGCGAACAGCTTATTGCCGTCCGGCCCGGGCCCGAAGGGGTCCATGCAGATGGTTTCGGCAGCCTCCAGGTACGAAAGGCTCCGGTACGACCCCGCGCAATAGAACGGCCCGCCCGCGATCACCCCGGCCCCGACCACCGTCGCGGAATGCGCGGCATGAAACTGGGCCGTCATGAAAGCCCCCGATGACAGCCCCGAGACGGAGGTCTGGCTCAAGTCCGCACCGTAGGCGGGCAGCCGATCCGCCGCGCGCGCCGGAAGCGCGGCGCAAAGGACCACGACCAGCGCGACCCACCCCGGGAACCACAGGTACCGCTTGCTATCACGGTCATGCATCACTTCAGACCTCCCCACGAGTGCCAGGTTTATGTTGCTGTGCAGCATACGCGCCCGGGCGGGGAGTGTCAAACCGAGGTGCGGGGGTCAAGCCACCCCTGGCCCACGCGGCGTTCTTCCTGGTCGCGGCCAGCACCCGTAAGCGCTAGCCCAGGCGTCCTCGACCGCTTTGGTGAACCCGGTACCGAGTCCCTGGACGAGCGTCTACAGCAAGGGTTGATCGACCTTGACGGGCACATCTGGGAACTGATCTACTATGGACCCGAGCGCGATCAAGCAAGGGTAATCGATCCCGAAAATCTCAGCGAGGAGAATAAAGATGGCATACGTCGATGGTTTCGTGCTTCCAGTCCCGAAGAAAAACATGCAGGCCTACCGGCGCATGGCAAGCAAGGCCGGAAAGATCTGGCGCGAGCATGGTGCGCTCCTCTACATCGAGGCCGTTGCGGACGACGTGAAGCCGGGCAAGCGGACGTCGTTCCCGCAGAGCGTGAAGCTGAAGGACGACGAGACGGTGGTCTTCGCGTACATCGTCTTCAAGAGCCGTGGGCACCGCGACAAGGTCAACGCCAAGGTGATGAAGGACCCGCGCCTGGCGAAGATGATGGACCCCAAGGCCATGCCCTTCGACGGCAAGCGCATGATCTACGGCGGCTTCAAGGTGATGGTCGATCTTTAGCTACGATACCGCTCGCGTCGAATACTGCAATCGATTTACGCCAGCCCACTTGGTAATAACGCCGCGCCAAAGCCGGAAAACGAGGCCGAATCGTCCGGCCGGCATCGATGGCCTCGCCGGGACGCGATTCGACGCTGGAGCGACCGCGCGTAACCCCTCAGAGTTTGTGAAAAAACCGTCGCGAGCGAAGGGAGGTCGCGTTACGCCGGAGCGCAGGAACCGGAGTGTATGTTGAAATACATGAGGATTCCGAGCACCGCCGGAACGCGAGATCCCGAGCGCAGT
>JACCXJ010000202.1 GCA_013697045.1 Gammaproteobacteria bacterium
GGCTCGAAGGGGCTCTTTCCGAAGGTATCGAAGAACGGGTTGTAGAACGGGCCGTCGAGCTCGGTACGCTCGGCCGGCACCAGGGTCCGGCCGAACCAGGCATTGAAATAGTCGTTGAACTCGAAGCGCGCGATGGCATCCAGCACGCGCACGCTGCCACCGTCCGAGCAATTGTGACACTCGGTATTGAAGGTCAGTTTGATGTACTTGTAGAGCTGACCATTGAGGTACAAACGGATGTTGTTGAGAAAAAAATCCGTATCCCATTTATCCCCGTCGACACCGGCCTGGTCGTCGACGGCTGCAAAGCTGGTCTTCAACCCGGCGCCGATGCTGAGCCACTTGGTGTCGTCGATCTTGAAGGTCGCGCCCGCATGCACCGCGGGGGTGGCATACAGGCCCACCAATAACAACGCGCCCGCGGATAAGCGTTGCGCGAATGCAACACGACTGTTGAAGTTCATGGTTCCCCCCTCTTTCGTGTGATTAGAAATCTCGTTGTCGAGGCGTGCGCAGCACGCACTCCGGCCCCACCGCACGCAAAAATATACACGTGGTTTAGCCAGATGGCAATCGCAATACCATGAGGCCAAGATGGGTGGCAAGACCCGTCGTGGGTTGGCTGGCGCCTAGCTAAATCGTGTCATTACAATTACTTGTGTGCCGGTGCGGGGATCGTCTCGGCGGGTCGAGGGACGTAGGAGAGGCGCTGATAGACTCTACGGATGCCCCGAAAATGCGCAGATGGGGGAAGACGCGAACAACGCTGGTGCAGCGACGGAGGCGCCTGGGTGCCATCGTTGTGATCGTGCAACGCCTCGCGATGCGTAGCGGCCACAGGGTGCCGCGACGGGACGCGCCCATCGCGCGTTCAATCGGGGTGCCGTCATGACCCGCCTCGACCTTATCGCGCTCACGCCCCCGATCCGCACCCCCGCATCGTGACGGTGCTCAGGCGCCAGGCCAGCCAGGCGAAGGGCGGGGCGGCGATGACATCGATGGTGTAGTGCGCGTGCTGCACGACGACCAGCACACCGACCGCGAGCGTTGCGAAGCCCGACCACAAGCGGCCGGCCCGCGTCGTGGCGATCAACGCCATGAGCCAAAGGGTGGCGGTATGGCCGGAGAAGAACAGATCCTTTTCGAAGGGCTCGGTGCCGGGGTAGAAGAGCTGGGTGAAGGCATCGGCCAGCGGAACGAAGCCCGGCGGGGGATCGAGGGTGACTAACGCCATCGCCCCCATACGCAGCAAGAGAAGGACGGCATAGGCGTGGAGCCCCCGCACCACGCGCCCGGGTTCGCAGAGCGATCGGACCAGGGTGACCAAGATGGTCGCGTAGAGGATCGTGAAGATCGGGACGGACACATCGGCCGGCCCGAGGGCGTCGAGGAGTGGGTCGGGAAGGACGTACCCAGGCCGGCCCTCCAGCCAGGCGAAGAAAGCGGAGAGCCCGAACAAGCTCGGGATGAGAGCGCCGCAAGCGGCGCACATGGCGCGCCGCAGCCCCGCGTCTCGAAAGGCCGCGGTCCAGGCGGCGCGAAGGGTTGGCCGCGGCGTCGTGGGCATCGGCATGGGCAGGACCGCTCGGGATTATACGCGGCGCGCGGCCGGGAAGCGGCGCCACCCTTTGGTGCGTTTCGCGGGCCTCTGGGCGAAAACAGGGCGTAGAGCGCCGTTATCGCCCCGTGGGGCCCGTGAAAAAGCGAATGGTAACAGCACTTTAGGGTGACGTTGGCGGTACGAGAACCCGGATCGGGGGTGGAACGGTGATTGCCGCATCACCGCCATGAAAAAACCGAGACTGTGGACCCCCGGGGATTGGAATGCCTTTTTCGGTTTCGGGACCAACATCCTTGTCAACCTCCTGGTGCTAACCGGACTCTTGCGCTTCGTGCTGCACATGCCGGACGAGATCGTGTTCGGCCGCATCCTGCCGGCCTGCGGGCTCATGCTCTTTACCAGTACGCTCTACTACGCGTGGCTTGCCTATAAGCTCGCCAAGGAGACCGGCCGCGATGATGTGACGGCGTTGCCGTCCGGCACCAGCGTGCCGCACATGTTCGTGGTGGTGTTCGTGATCATGCTGCCCATCGCCCTCAAGACCGGCGATCCGGTAAAGGGATGGGAGGCCGGCCTCACCTGGGTGTTCATTCAGAGCTTCGTGCTCATGGCCGGCGGCTTCATCGCACCCTATATCCGCAAGATCACATATCCGCAAGATCACACCGCGCGCCGCCCTGCTCGGCACGCTCGCGGGCGTGTCCATCGCATGCATCTCCCTTAGGCCGGCGCTGGAGATGTTCATGACCCCGGTCATCGGGGTGGTGTGCTTCGCGATCATCCTTGCGAGCTGGTTCGGCGGCGTGCGCTATTTCAAGGGGATCCCCGCGGGTCTCATCGCCATCGCCACCGGCATGCTGATCGCTTGGGTCTCGACCGCCCTCGGTCTCGGCTATGGCGGGATGAGCCTCGAAAAGCTCGCCGGGTCACTCTCTAGCTTCGGTTTCTCCTTTCCGGTCCCGGCGATCGGCCACGTGTTCTCGGGCTTCGAGTTCCTGGGGGTCATCCTGGTCACCGCCATCCCCTTCGGGATCTACGACCTCGTCGAGGCGATGGACAACGTCGAGAGCGCCTCGGCGGCAGGAGACCAATTTCCGACCACGCGCGTCCTGACGGCCGACGGGGTTATCAGCCTCATGGGTTGTCTCATGGGCAATCCCTTCATCCTCGCGGTCTACATCGGGCATCCCGGATGGAAGGCGATCGGAGGGCGCATCGGCTATTCCGCGGCCACCGGCGTGATGGTGATCCTCTTGTCCTGGTTCGGGGTCGTCGCGCTCATGATGTCGCTGGTCCCGGTGGTGGCGATCTCGCCCATCCTGCTCTACATCGGCATGCTGATCGGCGCCCAGGCCTTTCAGGAGACGCCCAAGAGCCACGCCCCCGCGATCGTGCTGGCGCTGGTCCCGCACGTCGCGGCCTGGGGCAAGCTCCAGATCGACAACGCGCTCAGCGCGGCGGGGACCAGCGTCGCGGCGGTGGGCGTCGAGAAGCTCGGCCAGAGCGGTATCCTCTACGAGGGCCTGTCGGTGCTCGGCGGCGGGGCGATCCTGAGCAGCCTGATCCTCGCCTCCGTCGCCGTCTTCGTGATCGAGCGGCAGTTCCTGCGCGCCGCGGCCTTCGCGCTCGCCGGGGCGGTGCTCACCTTCTTCGGCTTCATGCACGGGCGAACAGATCGGCCCTCGCCCAGAGCCCGGCCGTGGCCCTGAGTTACCTATTGGTCTCCGGGGTGCTCGCCGGCTGCGCCCGGCACACGCGCGCGGTGTCGAAAGCGTCCCGCATTGACGAGGCGCCGGGCGCGATAGCGCAGCCGGCCGACTGACCGGCGGATCGGGGCGGCGCCTGACCATCCCGGCGCGGCATCCCCCGAGGTCCTTACACCGATCCCGGATGGTAGGGGCAGGCTCCCGTGCCTGCCCCCCCGTTACGGCATCCGCGCATAGGCTTAACCCCATTTCGGCGCCAGGTCTCTGCCCGCGGGGCGCGCATCGTTCTGCCGGGAGCGGTGCCGCCAAAAGCCGATAGCAAGCTATGCCCGCCAGCCACCGAGGCCTCTCAGAGCGCCATTAGCATCGCAGTGGGCATCACTTGATGTATCATTGGCGCATCATTTTCCCGAGACATCGCTCATGCGTACGACCATCAACCTGGATGAAACCCTGCTCGAAGAGGCGCAGCGCATGACCGGACTGACGGAACGCACGGCGCTGATCCGTGAGGGGCTGAAGGCGTTGATCGAGCGCGAAAGCGCCCGCCGCCTGGCACGACTGGGTGGCAGCGAGCCGCAGGCGAAGCCGATTCCCCGGCGGCGTTCGGAGCCGGAGTGATCCTCGTCGATACCTCCGTCTGGATAGACCACCTGCGCAAGCCCGAGCCATGCCTGATTGCCGCGTTGGAAGCCGGACAAGCGCTGATTCATCCGTTCGTGATCGGCGAACTGGCCTGCGGTAACCTCAAGAACCGCGTGGTGTTACTTTCCCTGCTGCTTGACCTTCCGCCAGCGCCGATCGCGACCGACACCGAGGTGTTGGGCTTTATAGACCAGCGCGAACTGATGGGCCGCGGTATCGGCTACCTCGATGTTCACCTGCTCGCCTCGGTCGCACTCGCCGGCACCGCCCGGCTCTGGACGCGGGACAAGCGCCTGGCGGCGGTTGCCGAGGGCTTGCAGTTGAACTTTGCGGCGGGGAACGACTGACCACCTTTCGGCGTCTTCCAGCTCGGCCACCAGCGACAGCGCCTTGGTCAGATCGACCAGAGGCTCGCCCATGTCGAAGGTCGGCTGCTTGAACAGCTTGGCTGCTTTTTGCCGGGCGGGCCAATGAGTTATTCCCCCTCCCAACGGGCTGGTCTTTACCCACAAGTTGATCGCGCACAAGGGGTCGGCGACATTTTCGAGCAGGCGATCGGGAGGGGCTCAGTGGTAGAGATGGTAGGCGAATTCGATGTCGGCCAGGCGTGCCATGCCG
>JACCXJ010000214.1 GCA_013697045.1 Gammaproteobacteria bacterium
GCTGTAGCCCTTCTTGTCCGAGTGGAAGAAGCTGTGATAGCCGTGCGGCGCTACCACGCTCGGGCCGAGGTCATCGCGCTGCGCTCTGGTCTCCTGGAGACAGACGACATCAGCTTCCTGCTCCGCCATCCAGCGCAGTAAGCCCCTGCGCTCCGCCGAGCGGATCCCATTGACATTCAAGGTGATGATGCGCATGGGCAAGCGGCCCAATCGGCCGGGTGCAAAAGTGCGGTGACATGGCGTGCCGCGCTAGTTCCTGTACTGGATGTTGTCGTCGAGCTCGAGATCGGCGCGCCGTCGTCATGCAGCAGGCCATGCTCCTCCGTCATTTCCAGATCGCTACCCGGTGATCCAGAGGTCCAGGGCCGTTTTTTCCAGGACACGCCACGGAGCGAGCTGGCGCGCCTCTATCTATATCGAGCTATATCGAGACCTTTCTAGATGCCCCTCAGCCGCAAGGCCTGGACCTGAGCGCTGCGCCAGGGCAGCTTCTTCACGCGGGAGGCAAGCGCCGCGTCCCCGGCAGCAACCCGAGCTACGGGACGGCCTCATCGAAAAACGCCATCCGATACGGCCATCTGCGGCGCCACGATGATCGCATCGAGCGATCGGATGAGGCGGGTCATCCACTCGCCGCC
This sequence comes from Gammaproteobacteria bacterium, assembly GCA_013697045.1. Taxonomy (GTDB): domain Bacteria; phylum Pseudomonadota; class Gammaproteobacteria; order JACCXJ01; family JACCXJ01; genus JACCXJ01. The sequence continues at coordinate 639 of JACCXJ010000214.1, forward strand.
CGACGGATCCGCGGCCAGGGCCACCGCGATGTACTTGTGACCGGTGTGCTCGACGAGCGCACTGTCGGCATGCCAGTGGCGCCAGGTCCCGGACTTGCGCAACATACGGCACTGGGGTCGATCGGAGAGACCCTTGACGAACTTGTGATTGATCCCGGGTTTGGAGAGCATCTCCTTCATCACCCGGGTCAGCGCCGGGGAGACCAGTTGCCCCGCCTCCAATAGATAATAAAAGCGCGCGGTCTGGAAGGCCGTGGCCCCGTGCGAGAGCTGGTGCAGGGGGTCGCGCCGCCAGGCCGCGGCCCGACCATACTCCTTGCCCACCCATAGCCCGCCGTTGAAGCGTGGGTCGTACAGCCCGTAGCGCGGGGATCGCAGGATCGCCGCGAGGCGCCCCATGCCGACCCGCCGCAACATCTCGGTCGCCGCCTCGTTGGAGGACACCCGGATCATCCGGGTGAGGCTTGCGCGCGTATCGTTATCGAGGGCGATCCGCCCGCGCTCGATCTCGACGAAGGCACCTAGCAGGATCGCGATCTTGGGCAGGCTCGCGGCGTACAGCATCTCGTCCCCATTAACCGCGGCCAGCCGCGGTCGATGCACTCTCGTGACATCTACCAGGACCACCGCCAAGCGCCGGTCGAGAACCGCACGGCGCAGGCCGAGATCCCGGATCGCCCCTTCGAGACGGCGCTGCAGGACCGGATCGGGGGTTCGCCGCAAGTCGGGAATGGGCGGTGCGCCGATTGCGTCCGACAGAAAGCCGAGTGCCAACGCGAAGAAAATGATGGCGTGTTTTATGTTTCTCATCCGGCCGGTCCCTCTTTGCGGCGCAAGCCCCCGGTCCGGATTGTAACACCTCTGGAACCTGACAACGGGCGTGACGACCATGGCCGGACATCCCTTCAAACGCGCGAGCCTCTTGTTCGCCAACTTCTTCTTCATCATGCTGGCCTACTACCAGATCAAGCCGGCCAGCCGCTCGCTCTTCATCGGGCAGCTGGGCGCCGATCGGCTACCCTATGTCTGGATCGGAACGGCCCTGTTCCTGGGGCTCATCATCGGTGGCTACCACCGTCTGGTCGGGCGTTACAGCCGGTTGCGGCTGGTGCTCGGAAGCTGTGTCCTGTCGATGACGATGCTGGTGGGCTTCCGCGCACTGCTCACGACGGACAGCGCGGCGGCGGCGCTGGCGTTCTATGTGTTCGTGGACATCTTCGGCGTGGTCTTGGTCGAGCAGTTCTGGAGCCTGACCAACACCCTCTACAGCAGCGAGCAGGGCAAGCGCTGGTACGGATTCCTGGGTACCGGCGGGGTCCTGGGCGGGCTCTTGGGGGCGGCGGCGGCGACGCTTATCGTGAAGCACACCTCGCTCACCACCCCTGATCTTCTGCTGGTGGCGGTCGGCATCCTGGGGCTCGTCGTCACCGTGAACCTGGCCTTGGCGCGTTATGGGGTCTTCGAGGCGGCGGCGAACCCGCGCGATACGGAGCGGCCGGCACCAAGGCAGCTCCTGCGGGACCGCTATCTCATGCTCGTAGGCGCCACCGTGCTACTCGCCCAGGTGGCAGAACCGCTGGTCGAGTACGAATTCATGAAGATGGTGGAGCTGAATTACACCGAGCTCGACGCGCGCACCGCCTTCATCTCCTGGCTCTTCAGTACCATGGGCCTGGTATCGCTCCTGGTCAACCTGGCGATCACGCCGGTGGTGCACCGCTATCTCGGCGTCGTGGCCGGGCTCATGACGCAGCCGCTCCTGCTGTTCTTTTGCACCTTCGGTTTCATCTTGAGTCCGACGCTCGTGTTCGGTTCCGCGATGAAGGTCAGCGACCGGGGCCTGTCCTATTCGATCAACCGGGCCTCGAAAGAGTTGCTCTATATCCCCATCCACCCCCACCTCAGCTACCAGGCCAAGGCCTGGATCGACATGTTCGGATACCGCGTATTCAAGGTGCTCGGGGCCGTGCTGATCCTGCTCTTGACCGGCTGGCTGCCGGTCGACGAGGGTCTCGTCGGCCTCGGGTGGCTCACGATGTCGGTGTGCGTTTTGTGGCTGGTCACGGTCAGTTACCTGGCGCGCGAGTACCGGGGTCTCTGCCCGCGCCCGGCGAGCGCGTGATGTCCTGCCCGAGACCTGCCGGCGGCCCGTAGAGTCGCGAAAAATCTTCGCAAACCCCTGTTATTGCGCCGCGCGCCGATGGATAATGTGCGCGCGACAAGCACCCGCACCGACGTCTCCCGACTTCCCATGAACCCGTGCCCCGATCGGCCCGTCCTAGCCGGTAAGGGCTGTTTTCGTCGGCGCGCAGCCGCCCGTGCCTGCGCGAGAGTGATGGAGAGAGCGGGCGTGAGCATCGGCGGATCGGCCGTAGCCGCCGGATCGGCAGCGCTGGTCTATACCGACGTCTCGTCGTTTTGACACACTGCACAAACCCTGTAGACTCGGACGATAGGAGAGCACGAGCCAGCGATGGTTCCGCGAGGGCAGCCGAGCGATCCGAATTTGGGCATGGC
>JACCXJ010000216.1 GCA_013697045.1 Gammaproteobacteria bacterium
CCAAGCAGATCGACGACCGCGACGACTGCGCCAAGCTCGCCAACGAGTATGTGGTGCGGGCGCGCAAGGCCATCCAGGGCTACTTCGGTCCCGACTCCGCGCAATACGCCCAGGTCGGCGGCACCCGCGCGAGTGACCGCAAGAGCGGGGGCCGCCGGGCCAAGGTCCCGGCACTGCCCCAGGCAGCATAAGGCGGGACGCCCGCGGGCGCCGGCCGGTCTTCCCAATCCCCGGCGCCCGTGGCACCTTCCGGCGCGATGTCAGCCACGGCCGGGGCGTGGCGCTCGCATCTCCTCGCGCGTGAATACGACCGGTAACCCGGCCGACTTCTCGGCGCGCCCTACACCCACGAGCCTGCCGAGTCCCTTCTTCTATCTTCACCGGTAGATGAGCACGATAGCCTTCAGCGTCCGGTTGTGGCGGGACGGCGCGACGTTGACATTGACCGCGAGATGGTCGGGAACGCTTCCACTTCCACCGCCCTCATCTCCGCCGGATGTCCTTCCCGCGGAACAGGATGAACCGGGATTACATGGATGTAATGCTTTTGGGAGGTACAGGATGAACCGCCGGACCCCATCCACGTAGGCCTGCTCGGTCCCGATGCTGTAGTGCAACCCCGCGTGACGTCGCGGACCTCACCGAGCAGTTGCGCCGATCCCGCACCGGGACCGGAGCCCGATGGGCTGTCCATCCCGTGTTTCCTGACGGTGGGACTCGCGCCTCCTTGCACAACCCCCGTCCTCATCAAGCCCTTGCCGGCCTTATCGACGCCCCCGCCGCCCTATAATACGGTGGCAACGCGGCCCGCCTCACCCCCACCGTCCGGCCGCCTATCCCGCGGCAGGACCGACACCAAGCTTTACCAATCGGGTGGCCGCCGTCTAGACGGATCGGCCTTCTTACCTCACGTTGCGCAGACGGGCAAAAAAGGAAGATCGAACGCCCAGATCGTCCAAGGGACTCGGAACGCCCTGGCCACCCTGCTGAAGGACGTGAGTGTGGATCATGGTGGTGGCACCATCGTTGTGCCCAGCAGCCCGCAGGATGCAGTGAACGAAGGGACTGCATCGGTCGCGAAAAGAGCTGGGCGAGAGAAGGTGATCCATGACGCGTAGCCGATTGGCCTCCTTCCAGTTTTTATGCGTTCAGGCGGCGAGGAATCTATGCGGAGGATTGGGGTGGCGAGAACGTGCCAAGTGTTGCGGCTGGGGAGTAACGCGAGCGATGCGGTTCCCTTCGGTCACCGCATCCTGTCACGGGCTTCGCATGATTCGGTTATAATGAGACCGAACTACAAACCTCACCGGCGCGTCGCTTTTTGGCGCGTCCGGCGCAGCGGATTGTTGGGCCGCTTACTCGGTAGGTACTTGCTCTTTGGCCAGCTTCAGCAATAACCGTAACGCCTGGTTGACTGACGTTGAGTCTCGAAATACCTGGGCCACGTCAGAGTCGAGAGACACGACGGTAGTGCCCTTTCGATAAGCTTCGTGATGCTTGCCCCGAGCTCCACCCGTGAAATCATATTCCGGGCGTAGTTCATCATCCTGGTCTGAGCTATGTGCCTGATTCATACTGGTTATGCTCTCTTGCGCTCGCTAACCGTGCGGTGATGATTCTCATACGTTCACCGCGTTCCGTGTACCCTACCACCACCAGCCGGCCAGCCGACGACATACCAATGCTAACAAATCGAAACTCCGCTTCGGAATGGTCCGGGTCGGCGATGGTCAGTTCAAGCGGGTCGCCAAATACCGTCACCGCTTCGGTAAAGTTGATCCCGTGCTTGGCACTGTTGATCCTTTCTTTCTCTGGGTCCCACTCGAATTCCATGCGCTCATTTTAGCATGGTAATGCCTTGAAACTGCCCAACATGAAATCGAGGGCTGTCGTCGTCTTGCTAGACGGCGGCCGCCCACGGGTAAAGTGTAGCATACGTCACACAATCACTTAGCTGCGCCTGGGGCACGATCTTGCCGCGGGATAGGCGGCGGGACCGTGCGCGAAAGGGGCCAGCGTGACGCTCGAGACGGTCAAGGCGACCCGCGGCCGGCTCGACACCTACGCGATGGACGTCCAGGCGACCAACCGGACCCTGACCAAGCAGATCGACGACCGCGACGACTGCGCCAAGCTCGCCAACGAGTATGTGGTGCGGGCGCGCAAGGCCATCCAGGGCTACTTCGGTCC
>JACCXJ010000229.1 GCA_013697045.1 Gammaproteobacteria bacterium
CGCGTATGCCCCCGACGCACCGCCCCACTGGGGGTACCTACGTGACCGTCGAGGACGTCGATGCGACGGCCAGGAAGGCCGAAGCGATGGGCGCCAAGACCCCTGGTCCCACCCACGGACATCCCCAAGGTCGGACGCTTTTGCATGCTCCAAGACCCCAAGGCGCCGTGATCGCCGCCATCACCTATGTTATGTAGAGGAAGGCTGAGGGTCGGATGCACTGTCAGCCGGTGAGCGTACCGGCCTGACGCTTTCGACGCGGCGCTAGCTAGCCGAGGGGTGGGACGCCCAGATCGTTGTGCCTGCCCGCTTGGGCGACTGCGCGGTGCTGCTGTCTGAAGACTTGCAGCACGGGCTGGACGTGAATGGCACGCGCATCTGAACCCGTTCATGCCGGATGCGCTTTGGCCGGGGCAAAGTACATAGCTTCAGCAGGCCCCGGCCGGGTGCCGGATACTACACGCACGCGTCGGCGGCGCAGATCTCAATGCAGGTATATATCGTGATATATACTAGATTCCGAGTTTTATTGGAGAATCGACATGCGGAACCAGACTGCAAAGCTTTTCAACAACGGTCGCAGCCAGGCCGTACGCCTGCCCGCCGAGTTCCGCTTTGAGGGCACGGAGGTGCACATCCGCAAGGAAGGCCAACAGGTGATCCTCTCGCCCAAGCCCACCTCCTGGGACGACTTCTTCGACAGCTCGCTACGGGCGACGGAGGACTTCATGGCTGAACGGGTGGACCTTCCGCCGCAGGAGCGGCGCCTGTTCTAATGGCGCTCTATCTGCTCGATACGGACATCTGTTCCTATGTCATCCGCAACCGTCCCGAGACAGTGCGCAAGCGCATGAACGCGGTACCGCTCGAAAGTCAGGCGATCTCGGTCGTGACTTATGCCGAGTTGATGTTCGGCGTGCGGCGCTCGTCCAACGCGAAGGTCAATCGGACCGTGGTCGCTGCCTTTCTTCGGCATGTGTCCGTGCTCGATTGGAATCGGGACGCCGCGGATGCCTACGCCGAAATGAGAGTTGAGCTGGAAGGCAAGGGACGGCCGATCGGCAACATGGATCTGCTCATCGCGGCGCACGCGCGCAGCTTGCGGGCGGTGCTCGTGACCAACAACGAACGCCATCACGGCCGGATATCGGGATTGAAGATCGAGAACTGGGCAAAGCCGTAAGGGCAAACGAATCGAGTGAAAACGAACACCACGAACGGAGTAAAGGGAGTAAATGGGCCAGGCTCGGATATTTTCACAATGCCAGCTCTCCCTACCCAGCGGTGGCTTGCCCTGAGATATTACCCTCTAACCGCGGCCGGGCCCCTAGCTAGGCCTCGCGCCGTTGCCCCGTCAAGCGCTCAATCTTGGCATAGAAACGCTCATTGCCCAAAGGTTGGCTTTGGTTCAGCGCAAGCCGTAGGTCGGTGATGGTCTCCGGATCGAGACGGGGCCGGAACAAACTGCGGTAAGCTACGCGTCGCGCGCCTGTCGGTCGCCCCCAGTGCCAGGTAGACCGGATGAGGGCTGAGCAGCGGTGAGAACTGTCCGAGGGCGTTGGCTCGATAGCTGGTCCAACGTGAGTGCACCGGATCGTCCACCATCGCCGCACGAACGGGGTTCAGCTCGATGTAACGCACGCAGGTGAGGAGATACGTCTCCGCCTGGATCAGTGAGGACTAATAGCGGCTGTCCCACAATGTGCCCGTACGCCGGTACTGGCGGTTGATATGCTGGAAGGCGGTCTCCGCGAAGAGGCGCCTGCCGAGCAGCGTGCCGGTCGGTCCGACCACTTCGGTCCGCCGAATCGCACCCGGATTGCCGAGAAGCGGTCCCTATCGACAATCCCGACCGGCTCGGTCAGGGTCGCCAACTTGAGGTCGGGTCGTCCACGATGCGGAGGACCCTGGCCCGAGTCGCGCCGATCACCGTCGGACCGGTGAACAGGAACTCATGTCCGAAGGCCACCGCCTTGCCGCCGCAGACGTAGGTCGTCGTCCCGGTCGCCAGCATCGTGACGTCCCCAAAGGACAGCGCGGCGCCAATCGCATCGCCGGGCGCGAGCCTCGCCGACGGTGGTCCCAGAGGGACGCTGACGCCCCGCACCGCGGTTGACGATCACGCGGGCACCGGCCCCGGTCAGGGCATCGCGAAGCGCGCTGAGCTGCTCCGGGCGGGGGTTTCCGGACACCGAGACCGGCACCTTCAGGCGACCCATCTGCTCCGGCACCGTGGACGCCGCGACGCCCTGTGCGCCCGCGATCCGAGCCCGGCTGCCGGGGGCGAGTCGCGCCACTGCCGAGCCTTGCTCTGCCGCCGCCGCGGCGCCCTCCGCGAACACCCGGAGCATATCGGGCGCCGGGGTCATGCCCCCGATCGAGCTCGGGCCCAGCACCGGTTCCGCTACAATGCGCGACGTGAAGCCGCCACGTGCGGCCTGGAACGAATTCCCGGACGTGCTGATTCACGCGTCCGAGTCCGCTGTCAAACAGCATCCCCGCTACCAGGCCGCGAAGTCCGGGGATGCGGAAGCCGCCGAAGCCTTAGTACGCGACACCCTGAATGACGCGCAGGTGGAAGCGCTGCGGCGGCTGGCCGGAGATGTCCGTCCAACGATCGTGAGCGTACACGCCTACGAGGATCTGGGCGTGAACGCGATCCCGGAGGCTTTTGCCGATGAGTTGGCGCAGCGGCTCGGGTGGCCGACCGATGACGCGATCGTACAGACCAACTTAGTCGCCCATACCGGCGCGGACGGTTACGGGAGGCTCGCCCGGCAGCCGGCGTTCAACGGCACCGTCCGTCCCGGAGCGGACTACGTGCTTGTCGATGACTTCGTGGGCATGGGCGGGACGCTTGCGAACCTACGCGGCTATATCGAATCCAAGGGGGGCCGGGTCCTCGGCGCGGTCGCTTTGACCGGAAAGCAGTACTCGGCGAAACTGACGCTCGAAGAGAAGACGCTTGAGAGGCTGAGACAGACACATGGACAAGATCTCGATCGGTGGTGGCAAGACCGGTTCGGTCACACCTTCGACAGCCTTACTCAATCAGAAGCTCGGTACCTCTCCCGCTCCCCGGATGCTGACACCATCCGAGATCGAATTGCTGCGGCAGAGCAAGCGGGAGATCGCGGCTCGAAGGGCGGCGCGAGCCGGCTAGACGATCCTGATACTGCCCCCGGCTCGATGCCGGGCAACCAGAAGTAGAGACACCTCATGCCGACCAGACCGCCAAGTTTTTTAACAGCGGCCGTAGCCAGGCCGTACGCTGCCCGCCGAGTTTCGCTGCGAGGGCACGGAGGTGTACTCCACAAGGAAGGCGAACAGGTGATCCTCTCGCCCAAGCCGGCCCTGGGACGACTTCTTCGGTTCGCCACGGCGACCGAGGACTTCATTGCTGAACGCATGACGGAGCGGCGCCTGTTCTAATGGCGCTCTCTCATGCTCGATAGGGGCATCTGTTCCTATGTCATCCGCAATCGTCCCGAGGCCGTGCGCTAGCGGCGCCGCGCGATGGTCAGCCGCAGCCGGTCGGAGCCGAGCACGACCCGGTCCTCGATCAGGACGACGGGGGCGCGCCGGAAGCTCGCCCGGCCGATCAGGGTATCGTTCCGAGGGGCGCTGACGAGGTCGGCGAGAAGCGCATCGAGACTGTCCGGCCCGGACTCCATGTCCCCGTCCTCCCCCACCAGCCCCGCCTCTTCGCTCGCCAGAGTCGCGCCGCCGGCGATCCGGATCACGCCGCGCCGGCGCCCGTCCGGGACCCGGAAGCTCATCCTCTCGGTCCTCTGCGACCCGTCGTCGAGGGCCCGCAGCTCGACTCGCGCGCGGACGGTGTCGCCGCGACGTACCCGAAGCCTTTCCACATCCGCGAAACGGCGGGCGTTGCGCGCCCACAAGACCCTTTCGACCCGGTAGCGACGAACCGTCCGCTCGACCGAGACGTCGTCGACCGCGAGCCCGGTGAGCTCGATCGGTTCGAAGTCCTGGGACACGAGCTTGTCCAGCGCCACGAAGAGCTCGTCGGTCGCGCCGAACGAGATGTCGTCGGGCGGATCTTCCCCTACCGCTGCCCTCGAGATCGTGCAATAACCCATTGAGTATGGGAGGGTAAGTGACGCGGAGGCCGGAGGGGCGTCCTGACTACACGGCCTTGGCGGAGGAACGAGGGAAGGTCAGACCGAGGGCCTTGAAGATCGAGGTTTGCAGATCATCTAACTTTGGCAATCGCACGAAGCGGTGGCCGTTGGCTTCGTAGTACAGGTAGGTGATCCGAGACAGCGCGAGCAGCGCATCGTCGAAGGTCA
>JACCXJ010000230.1 GCA_013697045.1 Gammaproteobacteria bacterium
TGACCTTCGACGATGCGCTGCTCGCGCTGTCTCGGATCACCTACCTGTACTACGAAGCCAACGGCCACCGCTTCGTGCGATTGCCAAAGTTAGATGATCTGCAAACCTCGATCTTCAAGGCCCTCGGGCCTGCCCTTCTCTCGTTCCTCCGCCAAGGCCATGTAGTCAGGACGCCCTTCCGGCCTCCGCGTCACTTATCCTCTTATACTCAATGGGTTATTGCACGATCTCGGTGGCAGAGATAGGGGAAGATCCGCCCGAGCCCCCACAAATCCGCCGGGGTCATCCCAACTGAGCGTGTCCGCCCCGACGTGGACCGCTTTTTACACCGCCAAATCACCGCCCAGCTCGTCCGACGAAACATTGCCCGTGACAAGTGGCGTTGAAATTCCTGCCCTTCAATTACATTGGCACAGATGGTGCCCGCATCGGGCGGGGTATCCCTAACGTTGTTCAATCCGCTGCGCCAAGGAGGAAAACCATGTCGTCGTCATCATCATCTGTAAATCCCTACCGTCCCCCCTCAGCCACGGTTGCCGGTGTGCGCGAGCCGCGCGCTGCTACACAGTTCGGTGTTCCCGCCGCCAAAGTTGCTGCCGGCCGCGGCGTCAATTGGATCGGCGAAGGCTGGACCCTGTTCAAGGCCGCGCCGTGGATGTGGATCGTGGCGCTCCTGATCCTGGCGGGCATCCAGATCGTGCTGGGCCTTATCCCCTTTCTTGGCGACATCGCCAATATCTTGATCGGTCCGATCTTCATGGCGGGGCTATTGACCTTCGCGCATGGTATCGCCCAAGGCGAAGAGGCCGATATCGGTAAGCTTTTTGTCGGCTTCAAGGAGAAGCTGGGGTCGCTGATAGCGGTCGCAGCACTCTATATCGTGATGATTGTGGCGGTGATTGCCGTGGGGGCGATCGTGGCAGTGCCGCTGTTGGGCGGCGCTGACCTGTTCAATGCGGCCGATCCCGAGCAGGCCATGCAGACACTGATGGAAGGAGTGGGCATGGCGGGCGTGCTGATTGCCATGCTGGCGATAGTTGCCCTCACCGTGCCGGTGACCGCGGCCTACTGGTTTGCGCCGGGTCTTGTTTTCTATGCCGATATGGGTGCGGTGGCGGCTATGAAGCAGAGTTTCTCGGCCTGTATGCGAAACTGGCTCCCGTTTTTGGTCTACGGCGTTCTCGCTTCGTTGGTCGTACTGCTGGGCGCGATGGCCCTCGTCATCGGCCTGTTTGTCGCTCTACCGGTATTGATGGCCTCTTATTATGCGATGTTCCGTGATCTCTTCGGCCAGAAGACCTGACAGAAACCCGGAAAAAAACAAGGCCGACCGAGGGCGGCCTTTGTTTTGAGCAACAGCTTTAGCCTTTTTATCAGCAGATCAGCAGCTACTTCTTCATCCGAATGGTTTCAGCCTGAAGCTTGGTCGAGGCGACCCCCTGGGTCGGACATGAGGATAAAAATGGTAAAGCGGCGGCCACTACGAGGACGGCAAGGGCCTCGCCCGGCGCCACACCCGCCAGGCTCCGGCCCGGGTGATCGTGAAGCACCGGGTATCCGTATAGACGGTCAAGCGTGCGAGCCGCCGGCGCTGGAGCATCGTGAGGAGCGGGGCGAACCACTGCTCTTCGAGTTGGTGCAGGGGATCGGAAGGGTCGGCTGTCGGACTCGTCCACGCGCGCGCGCCCGGCCGGAGCACCACGAGGACATCTCCCTCGATTTCCCCTAACGTCCAGAGGTCGCAAGCACCCCCCGGCACAGGCCCGTGCGCGATCTCGCCGTGCCGGGCGAGCCCGAGGCAGAGCGCATCGTCGGCGAGCACCCGAGCCCAGCGTACGGGGGTCCTCGCCGGCATCGTGCCGGCGCCCCAGAACCACAGGCTATTGATCGGCGGCTCGCCGCGTTCCTCGCGTGCGGCGTTGATCGGGGCGCCGTGGAGGACCATCTGCATATCGTTCGCGAGCCGATGCCAGAAACGCCGTTCCGGCCCGCTCGGGAGATAGGGGTCGATGTGGTCCCCCAAGGCCGCCAGAGGGGGCCGGGTGACGATGTCGGGGACGTTCGGGAGCCGGAGATACCAGCGCCGACTATCCCGCCCGATGTGGAGCGCAAAGCCATGCTCGCCCAAGACGCCCGCGATCTCGGCCGCAAGCCCCAAGGCCTCGTCCCGCGCGAGAAGCAATCCTTCGCCATCGAAGAGCCGCAATCGCCCGAGATCGGCGCGCAGATAGACGGGATCGGCGCGCATCCAGCTACCGTCGTGGCCCGCTTCGAAATCCACGAGATGGGTCAAGGCGGCGATGGGCAGGTCCCGTCCCGGTGCCGCTCGGATGCCGAAAAGCCCGCACAGTGCCGCCTCATAGGAATCGTGCGGGACGACGGGCGCGGCGCAGGGATCGGCACGCGCCACGAGGCGTTCCAGGGCCGGGAGTTTCCCTTGCGCATGTCCCGAGCCGAAAAGCCCCGGCACCACCAGGGTCAGCGTCTCTGGGCCCATTCCCGCCACGATTGCGGTGAGCGGAATCGGTCGGCCAGGGCCGCCGGCCCCGGCGCAGGAGATGGCTCGTAGGCCTCGGCTCCGGTGGCCCGGACCCGGCGGGCCAGGAGGGCGGCGGGCACCGGACCCGCGCCGCTCTCACGCTGGGCCGATCCAGGCTGGGCCGACTCGCGTGCAAGATAGACCCGTCCGCCAGCGGCCAGTGCGACGAGGACGAGCACTGACAGGGTGAGTTTGATGAACCTCGGCATGAGCGGGGGTCGACGTGAGTACCTTGGGGATTGAAAGCCGGCTACGGGGGGATCGCCGCGCCCGGCAGCGGCACCCGTACGAGGGCACGAGGTCTTGGGCCCTCCTCGCCCCGCTGCTCGGACATCATCCCAACCCGCCCGGTCATCCCGATCCGCGATACTACGGCGTTCACCGTGCGGGTGAAAGGGGGTTACGATCGACTGGACATTCAGTTATTCGCGCCCCAGAGCGGCGGGCTCAACGTCGCGGCACAGGCGGAGAACATGATATTGAAGCTGATGCTGACACGCTCTCGGGCGCTCCTATTGGGATCGACAGAGTGGGGGAGCCAGGCCGGAAACAGCAAGAGCGTTCCCTCTCGGACCCGCACGACCACCTGATCCGTATTGTCCGCGGTGAGCGCCTTGACCGGGGGCCGGAGGATCGCGGTCTGAACGCGCGGGTCGTGGAAGTTGATGGTATCGGCGCCTGCTTGCGTCTGCACGTAATAGACCCCGCTCAGGAAATTATTGGGGTGGGTGTGCACACCGTGGGACGCCCCTATGCCGTTCACGTTGGCCCAGCAGCCGGTGATCTCGAAGTCGTCGGAGGCGATCTCGAGGAATGACAAGACCTTCCGTGTCGTGGCGTGAATGGCCTCCACGAGCGCATGGAATTCATCCCGCCGGTGGAGCGCGTGCCCCGATTGCCAGTTTTCGCCGGCCGAGGGCTCCCCTGCCGAGGCCCGGATCTCCGCCAGTCCGCGCAGAATGGCCGGGTTGATCGCCCGGCTGGCCTCTTCCTCCAACTGCAGCGTCCAGACGACGGTCGGGAACATGCGCAGAAAGTCGGGGGATCCCAGGCGGATGGTCATGGCCTCTCCCTCGCCGCGGCGCTCTTCGCTGTGAAGCACATATAGCAAAGTGTAGTATCTGGTGACGGTCGTTGGGAACCGAACTCCGGGGGCGCGATCGCCCCGGGAACCGCCCGCCAAGGTCCTCTCGACCCCAGAGACTCGGCTACCGCCACCGGACGTAGCGCGTCTTCGAGCCGCTTGGCAAGACGGCAAGGAGCGCTCCCCATCGACCTCAAGGGGAGGCATATAGCCGGCCGATCAAACGCCATTAGAGAACCTTAGAGAACCGCCATGCCCGGGCATTGCGAGTTGGCGAGGCGGGTGTCTGCACCCGGCCAGAGCACCAAGGTGCCATCAACAGCGTCGCTGCCAGTCTTCAACGCTTCACCGGAAACCCATCACCGCTTGTTTCCGGGGCTCCATGGTGGGATACTTCAGGCGCCTTGCAGTATGAAGCGGGAGGAGCTTCTGCATCACCTCCGGGCACATGGATGTGAGCTGCTAAGGGAGGGGACTCGGCACTCATGGTGGCATGATCCAGGAAGGAACACACGCTCCTCAATCCCCCCAACAGGCTGGCCATGCGCAATCCGCCAATCGTGCCGGTGACTTGTTTTCACAACTACAGCGGTTACAGGAGGGTTCGATGTCAACGATGTTCGTCGTGAGCTGTCGGAAGAATTTCTGGTCCGCCACCGAGTTTTCGCCGACAGACGAAATCCGGGAGCTCGACTTGGACAGCGGTAATGGCCCTGTCATAGCGCCCGCCGCTTTCTTGCAGGCTATGGCGCAAAAGCGGATCACGGTGGTCGTGCACGGCTACAACAACGAGCGACTCGATGTTGTCGCTTCCTATCGCACAATCGACGCCCAAATGCGGCTGCTTGGTTTTCTTGGAGCGGCGAGTCGACCGTACGATGCGCTCGTGGGCTTCGCGTGGCCGGGCGGTGCGACCGGTGTGTCGTTTCCCTTCGCCCGTGGCCGAGCCGATGACACGGCTCCGCGCTTCGGCCGGCTGCTTGCGGATCTACGTGGCCGCGGAGCGACGGTCGATCTCAATACGCACAGCCTCGGTGCACATGTTGCGTTCGAGGCGCTGAGAGACGCTTCGTCGCAGGTGGTGCGCAACGCCTGGAACTTCGCGTCGGCGGTCGACAACGAGTCGGTCGAACAAGGGGAGCGCTACTTCGACGCCTCGAGACGGTCGGCGCGCTTCTACGTCTTTCACTCCAAGAACGACCCCGTGCTACGGGTGTGGTATCGCGTCGGCGACTTTTTCGATTTCGACACGGCGCTCAGATATTCCGGGCCGGAGGATCCGCGCGCGATCATCGATCATTCACGGCACGTTACGGTCGTCAATTGCAAGGATGTCGTCACATCACACGGGGGCTACCGCTCCAGCGGCCAGGTCTGGTCGTTCATGGCGCAGGAACTGACGTCGCCAACCAATGAGCGGTTCGTGACGCTCAAGAAAACTCCTGAGGCGCTTACCGCGGTGTTTCGAGCCACCGGGGGCAGCTTCCGGGCTGCGACGACGGCTACTGCCAGGCGTCGGTCGCCGGCAGGGAAGCGGAAGCGAGCGTCACCACGGCGGGGCTCGGAGAAGGAGCGTTGAAGCACCTCGTTGCGCGGTAGCTCCTGTTTGCTTCGGAATCAACAGGGCAACGCGGGTTGGCAGCCTGCGGTTCGGATGGTGCTGCGGCTTACGGCAGAACCCGCTATGCGACACGCGGTGTACCGGGATCAGTTTCGGGTGCACATCGATCCTCCGGCAAGCCAACCAGCCGAACCGCGTGTTTGCCGCCGACTAAAAACAGATTGAAGCCGCTCTCGCGGTAAGTATCGCGAAACAACCGTCGGCGGCAGGCGCGGGAGATGTCCCCACCAGCCCAACCGGGCACGCGGATCCGGCGATCTTCAGCGCAGGCACAACTGGCTCACGGGCCAGGCTACGCCATAGCCCATGAGGGTCCCAAGGACCAGATCGCTCGGGTAGTGGTGGGCGGCGGCGAGCCGTGCCCAGCCGATCAGCACTAACAGGGCGACGAGCGCCGGGGCAAACCCCGGCATCACGAACCCGATGGGGAGGGAGAGCGCCGCCGCCGTCATGCAATGGCCGCTCGGGCAGGAGTAACGGTCCAGCGGCTTCAAGAGGGATTCCAGCGCACCGTCGCGATCCATGGGTCTCAGGCGCGCCATGTAGGATTTCACCCAGGGGTACAGCGCGTGGGCGATCCCGAGTGACAGGAGCGCCGCCAGCACCATCGGCAGCCCGTTGCGACCGAGATAGCCCCACAGGGCGAGCCCGCCGAAGAGGAACAGCCAGCCGTTGCTGAGCCAGTTGACCACGACCGCCACGGTGCGGATGGTCGGGCGGCGGGCGGCCTCCGCCTGGCGCCGCACGATCGCGATCTCGTACTCGTGGAGGCGTTCGAAGACCTCGGCCAGCCGGAACGGCCGGGCCTTGCCGCTCACGTGTGCCGTGAGCCGTTCGGCGAGGCCGAGCTCGTGGTCCATCGAGTCGGGCGAGGAGGTTGCGGGGCGCACGCTTGGATTCTTACTTAAATGAACCCGCATGCCAAGTCCGGTGAGCGGGACGCACCGCCAGGAGGTCATGGTTCCCAGGAGATCAGGGTTCAAGCGGCCATGCGCCCGTCGCCGGCATGGGTCATAATACGCCTCGATACTCACCTCGGGAGGGGGACGGGCAGGGGGAGCTGAGGTCCCGCTATGCCGATCCCCAGCCTTCGGCTCCCTTTATCGTTCTATCCACTATGGACCTATCCATCGTCGTTCCCCTGTACAACGAAGCGGACAGCGTGACGCCGCTCTATCGTGGCATCAAGGACGCCGTGGCACCGCTCGGGCTCCGCCACGAGATCCTGTTCATCGATGATGGGAGCCGCGACGGGACCTTCGAGGTCGCCTCGCGATTGGCCGCGGCCGACCCGCTACTCAGGGTGATCCGCTTCCGCAAGAACTACGGCCAGACCCCGGCCATGGTCGCCGGCATCGAGCACGCCGGCGGCGAGGTCATCATCACCATGGACGGCGATCTCCAGAACGACCCGCGCGACATCCCCCTGTTCCTGGAAAAGGTCCGGGAGGGCTTCGATATCGTGGTCGGCTGGCGCTACGAGCGCCAGGACAAGCTCATGACCCGTAAGATCCCATCCGTGGTCGCCAACTGGATGATCGGCAGGGTCACGGGCGTCCCCATCAAGGACAACGGCTGCTCGCTCAAGGCCTACCGCGCGGCGATCATCAAGGGCATCCCGCTGTATTCGGAGATGCACCGCTTCATCCCCGCCATGGCCTCGCTGGCCGGGACGCGCATCGCGGAGATCAAGGTCAACCACCACGCCCGCCAGTTCGGCCAATCCAAGTATGGGCTCTCGCGGATGTACAAAGTCCTCCTCGACCTCGTGACCGTGAAGGCCATCCTGGCCTATCTGTCCAGGCCCCTCTACGCCTTCGCTACGGTCGCCGGGATCGGGGCCCTGATCGCGCTCCTCGCGCTCGGGGCATCCGTGGTGGAGATGTTGCTGCATCCCGATGTGGGACAGGTGGTGTTCACGGGGCTGGCGTTGCTGTACGGGGCCCTGGCCATCGTGTTGCTGTCCTGGGGGGTGCTCGCGGAGCTCATCTATCGCACCGGCACGCAGAAGCTCGAGGGTTTCGCCAGGCTTACAGTCGATGCCCCCACACCCGAACGAAGGACATCATGACCCAGGCGATCCACTTGTCGGCCATCGTGCCGGTGACCGAGGGGCGTTACGACAATGTGGCCGAGGTGTTCGTGGAATACCGTGACGCGCTCGCGGCCACGGGGTCGAGCTTCGAGATGATCTATGTGCTGGACGGCGAGCTGCCGGTGGTGCGCGAGGCGCTTCGCGGGCTCAAGGGCGCCGGCGCGCCGCTCACCATCGTGCAGATGGCCAAACCCTATGGGGAGGCCCTGGCGATCATGGTGGGTTTCGAGCACGCCCGTGGCGAGGTGATCCTGACCCTGCCGGCCTTTCGGCAGGTGGAGCCGCGCGCGCTCGGGGGGCTCATCGCGGCGCTGGTGGACACCGACCTAGTGGTCGCGCGCCGCTGGCCGCGCACGGATCCGGCCTACAACCGGGTGCAGGCGCGGGTGTTCAACTGGCTGCTCGGCTGGGTGTCCGATGTGGAGGTCCGCGACGCCGGCTGCAACGTCAGGGTCTTCAAGCGCCGCGTCCTGGAAGAGGTGCACCTGTACGGCAATCAGCACCGCTTCCTCGCGCTCCTCGCCCACCAGCGGGGCTTCAAGATCAAGGAGGTCGATACCCCCCAGGCCCAGGCGGATACCTTCCGCCGCGTGTACTCCCCGGGGACCTATCTCGGGTATCTCCTGGATTTCTTGACGGTCTTCTTCCTCGTCAAGTTCACCAAGAGGCCGCTGCGCTTCTTCGGGATCGTGGGCAGCGGGGTGTTCGGGCTCGGGTTCCTGATCACGCTCTATTTGATCGCCGAGCGCCTCCTCGGCGGCGTCGCGCTCGCCAATCGTCCGGCGCTCATCCTGAGCTCGCTCCTCATCATCCTCGGGATCCAGGTGCTCGCCATCGGGCTCATCGGCGAGATCATCATCTTCACCCACGCCCGCGAGATCAAGGAGTACACCATCGCCGAGATCGTTAACTAGGGTAGGACCGAGGGTCGCCTCAGGCCCGATGGACCAGGACGGAGACTTCTTTGAGCAGCTTTGCGTCGTGCGCGAGGGTGGCCCGCCGGGCGGCCTTGGCCATTTGCTTGGCGGCTTCGATCTGGTGATCCAGACGCGCGGTCAGCTCTAGCTGATCGGGTGAATTGTCGAAGTCGTCCTGCTCGCGTCGCCATTCTGCGACCTCGGCGTCGATCTGGGCGCGTAGGCGTGCCTCGGTCTCACGCTGGCGCGCTAGATCGGCCGCGGTGGTCTGACTCGCCCCCTCCGCGATATCCTGTGCCCGCGTCGCCGCATTCTCACGGGCCTGGGCGCGCGCGACCCTTTGCTCCAACATCCTGATCTGGCTGTCGATGGCCTCCCGGCCCTGGTGGGAACCCCGGGTGCTGTCCTGGGTGCGCTTGAGTCGCAAGACCTCCTGCTCGGCGGCGATCCGGGTGGCCTCGGCCCCTCGCTTGAGCCGCCGCGCTTCTTCGAGGATGCCCTGGATGCGCTCGGCCTCGGCCTCGATGCGCGCCTTCTCGGCTTTGAGCTTGGCCTCTTCCTCCGCGTGCATGCGCTCGAACGCGGACCGATACTCGGCGATCTTGCGCTCCGCTTCCGCGGCCGCCGCTTGGCGGGTGGTCTCGGCCGCCTCGCGCTCGCGTTGGGCCGCCGCCAGCTCGCCGGCGGCGCGGGAGAGATCGGCCTCCAGACGGCGCTTGTCCTCCGCCAGACGGGTGTCGATGTCGCTCCGCAGGCTCTTCTCCAAGGCCAGCAAGTCCTGGTGCTTGCGGTCCACCTCTTCGGCCATGCGGATGCGGGACACCTCGATTTCGCGTTCGGCGCGCTCCGCCTGGCAGAGGCGCTTCTTGGCTTCCATGGCCTCTCGGGCGAAGCGCTTGCGTTCCTCGCACAACTCCGCCGCGACCTGCTCTTTCAGCCGATGGATCTTGGCCAGCTCGTCCGCCTGTCGCTTGGCAGTTTCGTCGATCTCCCGTTCGCGTGACCGAAGCTTTTGCTTGAGTTGCGCCTTGAGCCCGCGGATGCGCTCCTCCTCGACCTGCCGCTGCTTGGCGGCGTCTTGTTCCGCGACACGCCGGGCCTCTTCGATATCCCGCTTCATGGCCTCTGCATGTGCCACCAGCGCGTTGGCTCGCTGCACTTCCGCCTCGACGCGAAGGCGTTCTTGCTCCAGCTCTGCCGCCCAGTGCCTCGCGCAATTCCCGCTCGATCCGTTCCCGACGCTGCGCCTCCTGCATCCGCGCCTCGACCTCACGGGCCTCCTGCTCCAAGCGCTCGCGCTCCGTGCGCGCCTGCCGTTCCGCTTCCTCACGGAGCATCCGGGCGCGCTCGAGCTCCTGCTCTTTCATCGCCGCCAGCGAATCGATTCCTTGCTCGCGTTCGCGTACACGGGCCTCCAGGGACGCTTCCAGGGCCTTCAGCCGTTCTTCTTCCTCGCGGCGCCTGTGCAGCGCATCGGCGTCGGCCAGGCGCTTCGATTCTTCCAGCTCCCGCTTCATGGCCTCGGCCTCTGCGACCAAGGCATTGGCCCGTTCCCTCTCGGCCTTGGCGTAGTCCCGCTCCCCTTGCAGGTCCTGATAGCCCGCCCGCTCGGCACGGTGCGCGGCGGCTTCCACTTCTTGCTGATGGCGGTAAGTATCTGCGACGCGGGATTCGGCCTCCCGCACCTCGGCGGCCAGGCGCTCGCGATGTGCCTGGACCTCGGCCTCGGCCTCGGCGCGCAGCCGCTGGATCGCGGCCAGTTCGTCCTGCTTCATCTCGCGCAGAGACAGGATCTCCTGGTCGCGTTCGCGCAGGCGTTGTTGCGCCTCGGCCTCGAGCCCCGCGGCTCGCGCTTCGGCGTCGCGCTTGAGACGCTCGGCCTCGACCTCGGCACGGCGCCTGGCTTCTTCTAGATCGCGCCGCATCGCCTCCGCCTCGGCGAACAGGGCCTGGGCCCGCGCCAGCTCGCCCTGGGATCGGGAATCGATCTGCGTTTCGAGGCGCTTTTTCGCCGCCTGCTCCTCGGCATGCGCCTGTTCGGCCTCTTGCTTGATCCTGAGGGCCTCGTGCAGCTCCAACCGCGCCTGGGCCAGCCTGGCCTTGAGGAAGGCGGCCTGCACCTCCGGGTCATCGGAGCCGACCTTGCTGTGCTCCGCGGCCCCCGCGCCCACGGCACCTCCCGCAGGGTGATCCGAGACAGGATCCGGGCTCCCGGCGGCAAACGCCCACCGGTAGCCATAGGACACACCGGCCGCGCGGCCATCCGAGATGCGACCCGGGGTCGTTTTGGCCGGGGTGGCGGTGGCCTGTGCGGCATCGGTGCGGGGGCCGACCGGGGCGGCATCGGCCTTGGTAGGAGAGCGACCTCGGGGGAGCTCGGGATAGGCCTCCAGCCCCCCCGCCAGATAGACGCAGTCGCAACCGGCATCCGTCACCAGAAAGGCCGCCACGGCACCCCGTATGCCGTTGTCGCAGCAGGCGATGTAGCGCCGGCTCGGGTCCAGGGACTGGGCCCGCTGGCGCAACACGTTCAGGGGGAGGTCGAGGCTGTCGGGAAGCGCCGACCCGGCTTGCTCGTCCGCGTAACGGACGTCCAGCCACCGGGCACCGGTGGACACCTGTTGTTCCCGAGCCTGTTCGAGCGTGACGGATTTCAGCACCGGCGCGACCACGAGGTTATGGAAGCTCGCCTTGTCGAGGCGCATGAGGGTGCAGTTCGTCAAGGTCCGTACCGTGGCATTGCGGACCCCGCCCGCGACCAGGGCCTCTTCGCCGAAGCGTTCTCCCGGCCCGAGCTGGGCCAGTTTATACCCCTTCTCGCCGTGAGAGAGACAGCGCTGCACCTCGCACAGCCCTTCTTTGATCACGTAGCAGGCGTCCGCGGTCTGTCCCTGTTCGATGACGCTGTGGCCGGCCTCGACCTCGACGGCCTCTATGGCGGCGAACAGGCGCTGGATATTGGCCACCGGCAGGCGGGCGAAGATCGGGGACTTCAGCATGCGGGTGATCCAGTCTTCCGGGCCGCTCGATGCGATTTCCCCCTCGAGGGGCTCGGCGTCGCTATCATCCGGCCCCGCATGCAGGTGGTGATGGAGCCGCTCCCGTTGCACGCGCAGCACCTGGACCTTGGTCCTCGGGAGCGCCGATAGTTGGCGGGGCTGCAGTTGGGCAAGGGCGAATCGGGCCTCCTGGGTCCCGCCCCGAAGGTGGCTCACCAACTCGCCGTCAGAATAGAGCTCGAGGTCGCCCTGGAGCAGATAGAACAGGTAGGCGTCGCGGTCGCCCTGTCGGAACACGTAATGTCCCGGGGTGTAGTCCAGGACGGAGGACTCATCGATGAGACGCTGGAGGCGCTGTGGAGGCAGGTCCTGGAGCGGTGCGAGCCGCGGGAGCAGGGCATTGAGCATCGTGCGGTTGTGGCGAATATCCGTATCCATTTTTTCCCCTCTCGGTTCCATAAGCGGGTGCTTCGGTGCGCCGAAGCAGCGGGGGTATCGGCGATACGCCGGTTCGCCGTAGTCCACATCCGACGCGAGTGGCTCGGTCGGAGGGCCAGGCTCGTCCGGGCAGACCGGTGAGCGCCGCCGCCACCGTCGCCGGCGGGAAGAGGGCGTTGGGCTGGCGCCGGCCGGGTTCCGGGTGAGATGCGGGCGAGCCGCATGGTCGAGAGACAGCCCCCACCGGGAGGTGGCCGGGCGGTGCCCACCCCGGCTCGCGCGCGAAGCGGATAGCCAGCCCCTCCTAACTAACCACGTCTTGAAGGAACAACAACGGTATATCAACTGCCGTGACGGCTTTTAGATAGTGTAACGTACCCTCATAGGTTATGTAGTTAAGGAATGCCGAATATTGGCTCCAGACCGAACTGCAAGCGCCCGCGTTTCCGATCGCGCTTAGGGTGTGCGCGTTTGGCGTTGCCGGCGAGATAATCGATCCCCCG
>JACCXJ010000236.1 GCA_013697045.1 Gammaproteobacteria bacterium
TCGCCGGAAAACATGCGCGCGAACTCCAGATCGGCGAGGCGCCGCTCGATCGCGACGAGATCGGCCCGCACCCCGTCGGCGATGGCCTCATCGCCCTCGGCCACGGCGATCTCCAGGAGCTCCGAGCTCTCTCGGATGCCGCGCTCCAAGGCGTCCAGACCCGTCACGACACGCTCCAGCGCGACCCGCTCCTTGCCGAGCGCCTGCGTCTGTTCCCGGTCGCCCCATACCGAGGGGTCCTCCAGCGCCTGCACGATCTCCGTCAGGCGCCGGCGCTTGGCCGGATAGTCAAAGAAACCCCCGGAGCGCCGCGAGGCGTTCGCGCAGGGAGGTGACGTCGGTGAGGGGGGTACTCGGCTCCGGCATGGCGTTGTCCAAGGTAGTTTGGCGAGCGGGATCCTACTATAGGTAGCAACGGGGGGGTGAACCGGGCCTCTGCAGCCCTCCGCACTGCACACGGCGCCCTATCGGCCACGGTCATCCATCGGAGGGTACGGCTTGCCCACTCCCTCGTGAGCGCCATGGCGCACGATGCGCCGACAGGCGGTTTCATAGAGTCCGAATCGACGCGGCCAGAGCCGATCGAAAACGCGTGCCCGCCGCACGCGGCCCGCGACGGCGATCGCGGCAGGATATCGACTTATATTACAAGCGACGCTCGTCGACCGGTTCGCGCCTAATAGTCCGTAGTCGGCTGCGATCGGCGATAGCGTTCGCAGTAGCCACGTTCCAGGCCATAAGTGGGAATGTAAACACGCGCGTTACGTGAGTGTCCAGCAGATGGTGAGGAGACAAGTTGACGAAAGACATCCCCAAGAATGCGACCAAATTCACTACGGTACCTATCCCGGCAAAGGCAGTGAGAGTCTGTACGATCCGGTTTGGGAAACGTCGGAAGGTGAGGGCCGCTGCCACGACGGTAACGGAGAGCAGCGTATCCACGAGACCCCATATGAATGCAACCACCGGTGGTATAGTCAGGAACGCGATGCCCATTTTTACCAGGGCATAGGCGCTGAGCACCGATGCCACTAGGGGCATGGAATAGGGCAGGGTATCTGGGCCCCGCTCAAAACGACCAATCGCTACCAAACCGTGATAGATGGCATGCCTGTTAGCAAACACAAAGCGCCTTCGAGATTGCAGAAGTCAGGTAGTCAGGTAGGGTGGGCACCGGCCACCGTTTACGGCCTTGTTTGGCGCACAACGTGGGCGATGCCCACCCTACGGGGCTACGGGGCTTCACCGGGTTCCAATGGATGTAATCGATATGCCGGTTGAAGTCGGCCTCCCCGCGGATGAGATGTTCCCAGTCCGTCAGGTAGTCAGGTAGGGTGGGCACCGCCCACCGTTTACGGCCTTGTTGGCGCACAAGGTGGGCGATGCCCACCTACGGGGCTTCCACCGCCCGCGCGGCGCGATAAGCTCGCAGCGCCGGCAGAATTGTTTTGGCATGAACCGTAAAGCGCATCTCCCATGCGCCAGCGCGAGGTGCTCTTTGCTGTCCTATCCGACGTTGCCGTCCTACGTTCGCGTCCTAAACCGTGTCGACCGGCGGCTTCGTGCCTTTGGGCTCGGCCTTTTCCCCTTCGAGCCCGCCGCGCTCTTGGAAATCGCCGCAAGGCAGGCCAAGCTGCACGATTATGCGGAGGATGGCACGTTTCACACAGCGCTCGAGGCGCTGTGTCGCTCCGCCGAAGAGGACGCGCGGCTCACGCTCGTCGGCCGGCGGGTGATTCGCCAGTTCATGATCCGCGCCCTCGTCAACCGGCTTCGCCGTATCCATGCACAAAAGCGCGAGCCAGAGATCGCCGATACCGTGCTCGTGCCGCCGATCATCGTGATCGGGCTCCCCCGCTCGGGCACAACGTTCCTGCACCACGTCCTCACGTTGGACAACACGGCGCGCCCGCTCCTGTTCTGGGAGCTCATGGAGCCCATCCCGGGCCATGGGCCGGATCGTCGCCGAGCGGAGCTGCAGAGCACCCTCGCCGGCATGAAGAGCATGGTGGCGGATCTGGACGCGAAGCACCATTTCGATGCCGATAACCCCGAAGAGTGCATGCTGCTGCTCGACAGCACGCTCGTGAGCTTGTCGTACTGGACGTTCGCGCCGCTCTATGGCTATGCAAAGTGGTTCCGGCAGCAGGACCAGCGCGCGCCCTACCGCGTCTATCGGTGGCTATTGCAGCTCTTCCAGCAAAAGAGCCCGGGCCGCCGGCTCACCCTCAAGGCGCCCGCACATACGGGCGCGCTCGCCGCGTTGCTCGAGGCCATCCCCGACGCGCGCATCGTCCAGACGCACCGCGATCCAGCCGACGTCGTACCCAGCCTGAACAGCCTGATCTTTTCCCTGCACGCGCTGGTCACCGAGGAGGTCGACGTCCGGCGGATGGCCGCAGAGAATATGGCTCATCTCGAGCACATGATCGAGCGCAGCGAGGCGGCGCGCGCGCGGGCGCCATGCTCCGTGCTGGACGTCCAGTATGACGAGATGTTCCGTGATCCAGTGGCTTGTGTGAAGCGCATCTACGATCACTTCGACATCGAGCTCAACAGCACCCTCGCCGAGCGTATCCGGAGCTTTGCTGCCCAGCCCAAAGAAAAGTACGGGCACCACCTTTACTCGGCCGAAGATTTCGGCACCAGCAAAGCAGCCATCCGTGAGCGCTTCGCCGGCTATCACCAGCGTTACGTGGCCAAAGACGCCGGCGGCGCGCGCGCTCTCCAGACACACGGGTGAAGATACAGGAGAATGAGACATGCGTATCGATTCCGTCAAGGTGGCGTTGCCTTCGCGCGAGCTTGACAACAATCATATCATCGAGCTGGTACGGCAGCACTCCCAGGGGTCCTTTGATGGCGACTTGGAGCGGGCTTCGCCTTGATCGCGAAGTTCCTCCGCATGTCCGGGGCGAGGAGCCGCCGCTGGCTGGCAGAAGGAGAGACGCCCATCGCCCTCATCGATCGGCCGTTTCCAGCGCCCTCGAGGGTGCAGGCATCGACAAGCGCGAGGTGGATCTCCTCATTTATGTCGGTGTCGGCAAGGGGTTTTTGGAGCCAGGGCAGTCGTACCTCGTGGCGCATGCCCTCGGCATGGATCGCGTCGAGTGCTTTGACATCCTCGACGCATGCATGAGCTGGACGCGGGCGATACATATCGCCGATGGGTTTCTCCAGATGAAGCGCTACCGCCGGATCATGATCGTCAACGGTGAGTTCAACACCGTCGAGGGAGGGCCGCTGTTCCCGTGCAACTACCGCCTGCGGAGCGCAGAGCAGATCGGATGGACGTTCGCGAGCTACACCATCGGCAGCGCGGCGACCGCCACCATCGTCTCGGGCGACAACGACAACCCGTGGGCGTGGCGCTTCTCTTCGCGCCCCGACCTGGCCGACCTCTGCACTGTCCCCAGCTTCGGGCTCGGCCTGTTCTCGGATGGCGCCGAGAAGATCGGCAAGAACGGCGCGTTCCAGTTCACCTCATTCGGCGAGGAGCTTCACGCGCGCGCCTTCGCGCTGCTCGTGGCCCTGATGCGGGAGATCCTCGCCCAGCATGGAGAGCTCAAGCGGATCTTCACGCACGCTTCCTCCTTCAGGGAATGGGACGTGTTCGCGCATGAGCTGGGGCTACAGGACAAGATCCATCATGTGTACCCAGAATACGGCAACCTGGTGTCGGCATCGGTCCCCGCAGGGATCGCGATGGCGGTCGACAAGGGGCTCGTGCAGCGCGGCGACCCTCTCGCAGGCTGGGTAGGGAGCGGCGGCATGTCGTTTTCCGCCTATGCGTTCACGTACTGAGCTTGAAGGCGGGGAGACGAAGATGGTATCCATCTCGCCTGGCCCGGTCTGCTACGGATCATGGAGTGGGTAAATCAATGAGAGATCTGGCAGGAAGCGTGGCGATCGTCACCGGCGCGTCGCGCGGGATTGGTGTCCATATCGCGGACGGGCTCGCTCGCCGCGGCGTCCGCCTCTCGCTCGCGGCGCGCTCCGGGGAAGAGCTCCGTCGGGTGAGCCGCGCGATCGAAGATAAAGGAGCCCGCGTCGTCGCCCAAGCGGCTTGGGATTGCCACCTGCAGGGCTAGCTAGGCAGAGGCTAGGCAGAGGAACGGCGCTTTCTTCCCGACGGCGTATTGCGAAGGGGACGACGGTGGTAAGGGCTCGCGGTGGTGTCGGCGGATCTCGAAAGGCGGGTTACGCTGCGCTAAGGCGTCGCGCACAAATAACATGACTAAGTTGTCCTTCGCGTCGGCAGGACCGTGTAGTTCCAGTCGCCATGAAAGTTGTCCGGCTTGAGATTGAGCGAGGCCAGTTGCGCGTCTGTGATCT
>JACCXJ010000289.1 GCA_013697045.1 Gammaproteobacteria bacterium
ATCCAACACCGACACAAGCGATCGGTACTTCGACTCGATCTGCTCTACCGTGGACGCAATCTGCATCCCGCTTTAAAGCACATCTCTCACACTTTATCAAGTTATTTCTGCGCGATGCCTAAGCGCAAGAGCCCGGCAGGCCGCCTTCTGCCCCACGCGGCGCCCCAATGCTTGCGCGGCGCTCATGATTTCTCCCCGTTGGGTTTGGCTTCCGACATCGAGATCCCGAGTAAGGTGGAGACTTTTTTTTCGACCTCGATGATGGTCTCGGCCTGCTCGAGGCGGCGCAGCAGCCGAGCATTCTCGGCCCGCAAGCGGGCATTCTCCGGTGCCAGTGGATTGAAGTTCGACTTGCGCCCGCGCTTCTTCGCGGACAGCGCTGCAGCGTGCCTTCTTCTCGCTGGCCGACGCCACGTCGAAAGATGCGACGAATACAGCCCCTCCCGGCGCAGCAGGGCACCGATCGCCCCTTCTCCCCGATCGGCATCGGCTTGCTCGAGGATCGAGCGCTTATACTCGGCAGTGAACTTCCTGCGCACGGCTTTCTCCGCCACCTCGGGATCTGGCCGCGCCAAGCCTAGCGACACCTTCGGTCTGCTAGGGCCATCCAAGGCTTCCGTTACGGCCCGCTCACGAACACCTTCCGGCTTCAGAGCAGCCGTCCGATTCACTCCGCGTTGCATCGAATTCATTCCACATCGACTCATGTTCAACCTCCGCGCCCTCACCATTATTGTTGGCCGGACTGCGTGTGGACAGCCCGTGGATTTCGCCAAAAGCGGCGAACATGTGGACCGCTTGTGGACGACAAACAGCGACCGCCCACAAGCGGCCCACATTAATCCACCGACTGCCCACACTCCGCCGGGACACCTGGGGTGCAGATCCTTCGCGATCACAACCACAAATTTGATTGACCAGCAAGAGCAGCTCCTTAGGAACATTAATTTACACGGGGAAAGATGTCTCAGTCATGTTGGCACAGAGGGCCGCGCGACGGCTGGCTCAGCATCTTGCGGCCATCGTCCAAGAAATTACCGCCGACATCGGTGGGGAGACTTTTTTCCCCAAGGCACGGTGCCGTCGGAAACCGAACCGTAAGCGATGCCCGGGTGAAATCGAATCGCTGCTGAACCCTGGCACAGGAGAGATCGTCTGGTGCTGTCCGCAATGTGGTGACAATGGCCGCATCGGGAATTGGGAGGGGACGTTATGGGATTTCTCACACGTATCGCCAGAGGATTAGCGGTACATGGTCAACGGCAGTGACCGACGCCGCCCACAAGGTTTCGGCCCGGCGATGGCCTCGATCGAACCCATGGAGACCTACGTCGGCCATTTTCACCACCCCCACTCCTTCCAATCCCGCTTCACCAACCAGGCCTCGGCGCTCGCCATCTCCCGGCTCGCACTCGGCCTGATCCGGTAAGCCCCCCATTGCCCCTCCCGGCACGCGTAAAGGCAGGTCCCGCCGAAGCCCTCGCCCGATGAGCTCACGGCCCCGAACCGCACCAGCACCCGGGTCCGGTCTTGGCTCGCCTCGACGAGGATGGGCTTCCGATGATACGCGTACCACTCCGACGGTTCGACAATGACCTCGAGAGGCAAGCCGAAATAGTGGAAGAGGGCCTCCTGAGACGAACATGCGGCGCCGGTCTCGGCATAGACGAATGTCAGCCTTCCTTCCCGCTCGACCGGAAGCCGCACGAGCCCCTGGCCTGCGGTTCGGAGGGCTTCGTCAAGCGCGCCCAGTCCGTGGAACGTCCCCCGGGTGTCGCCGGCGATGAGCTTCATGAGCTTGCGGCCTGATCCCTGGGCGATCTTGGACCAGAGGCCCGTCCCGCGCTCCTGCTCCAGCAACAGGGTCAGCGGATCGGCTAGGGGGGTGATTCGACCCCAGGAAAGCGTGACCTCGGCGCCGCCCGCGACGTAGCGGCGTTCGAGGTAGAAACGTCCCCGCTGCGTCCGGACCTCAAGACCCAGCCCCGTCAAGACGGGCGATGCGGCGATCTCACGCGTCATCGTCCCGAGGAGTCTCTTCTCTTGGTCCCCGCTCAGGGTCCGAGCCTGAGGCCGGGCTTGCCGCTCAGGCCATGGTCGCCGCCATCGCATGATCTCCCCCTTCGGCCACGGATCGGCTCACGGCTCCGATCGTTATCCTTGCCGCTCGCGACGCCCCGCCTTCCGCGCCAGAACCACGGCCTAGATTGTACAAGGCCGGCACCACGGGGGTCGTCTTTGATGGGAGGGAGGACGAGGACACCAGTTGCCCGCTTGATGCCTCTTTGCGGGATCCGACGCGCGCGACGGCACCAAGCGCGGTTCTACCGGCCCTTTCCACCGCGAAGAGATCTACGCCGCCCGCCTTGAGCGTCTTCGCTGACAGCAACGTCCTCCCTTACGCCGCGAGCGGGCGGCCGGCCGATGCGGCTAAGGCGACCCATGCGGACGCGGGGCGGCGTCAGTTGCCGGGGCCGACACCCGTACCGAGGGCAGCATAGGCGCCGGCGCCGCAGCGCCGCGGTCGGCGCAATGGGACCACCGCCCCGGGGGGCGGAGCTGTGGTCGGCGGGAAGGGACTCCCGACGCGCGCCGGGGTGGGCTCGCGAGTGTGGTGTCCCATGACGCGTGGCTCCATGCCCAAGGCCATCCCGATCGCGAGCGCCGTTCCCGGGCTCATGACCAGAGATCGCTCGATCAGGTTCTCGAGCTCCCGCACGTTTCCCGGATAGTCGTACGCACAGAGGGTCCGCATCGCCTCCGGCGCGATGCCGTCGATCAGCGGATTGAGCCGCTCGCGGTGCTTTTCGAGGAAGTGCCGAGCGAGGGCGGGGATATCCTCGCGCCGGGCGCGCAACGGCGGGATCAGGATCGGGACGACGTTCAACCGGTAGTAGAGGTCCGCCCGGAAGCGACCCGCATCGACCTCGGCCGCCAGATCCTTGTTGGTGGCCGAGATGACCCGCACGTCCACGCGCCGGTTCTTGGTGTCGCCCACGCGCCGGAAGCTGCCGTCTTGAAGCACCTGCAGGAGCTTGACCTGCATGGCGGGGCTCAATTCGCTCACCTCATCGAGGAAGATGGTGCCCCCATCGACGGCCTCGAAGAGCCCCTGGCGGTCCTGCACGGCCCCCGAGAAGGCCCCGCGACGGTAGCCGAACAGCTCGCTCTCGCACAGGGCCTCGGGCAGGGCCCCGCAGTTCTGCGCGATGAAGGGCCGTGCGCGGCGCGGGCTGTCCCGATGGATGACGTGCGCCAGCATCGACTTGCCGGTCCCGGTCTCGCCCATGAGCAGTACCGTGGCCGGGCGGCACGCGACCTTTCCGACGAGATCCAGGACGGCACTCATCTCGGGGCTGCCCCAGATCATCTCGGGGGCGCCGTCGGCCCCGCCGGCCACGGTGGCATGACGGCCGGCGATGTCTTCGTTGACGCTCAGGATGTCTCTCGCAAGGTTGTCCATCTTTCCTCCATCGCCGCCCGTACTCGCTGTGAGCCGAGGTCCGGCGCTTGGTGGGTAGCCTAACGACCCACGGCCGGCGCGACTGTGAACGAATTCACAGAAAGGCTGTGAACTGTGCCCCTCGCCGCCGGGAAAGCGCGCATATATGTTGCAGTGCGCGTTTCGTATATCCTTCCAAGGTCATCCTCCCCACCCAAAGACCCCGAGCTCGACATTGATTCCACGAGCCTCCTTGCGCTGTCTGTGCTCCCTGGCCTCGGGCCTCGTCTGGGCCACCGCCTTCGGTCAGGAAGCGCCGGCGGGCGCGTTCGATTTCGCCGTGATCGAGCGCATCGCGCAAGGGCTTGCCACACAGCCCCACGTCCCAGACCAGGGTGGGCTGCCGGACTCTCTCGCGGGGCTCAGTTACGAACAGTACCATGACATCCGTTACCGGCCCGAGCACGACCTGTGGGGCGTCGAGGGGCTCCCGTTCCGCGTGCAGTTCTTCCATCGCGGATTCGTGTACAGGGACCGCGTGCAGGTACACATCGTCGATGCGGGCCAGGTGCAGACTGTCCCGTTTTCGGCCGAGCACTTCGACTACGGCGGCATGGTCTTCCCCGA
Organism: Gammaproteobacteria bacterium; assembly: GCA_013697045.1. Lineage (GTDB taxonomy): Bacteria > Pseudomonadota > Gammaproteobacteria > JACCXJ01 > JACCXJ01 > JACCXJ01. The sequence continues at coordinate 4,070 of JACCXJ010000289.1, forward strand.
CCCGCCGGCCGATCTGGGATTCGCCGGCATACGGCTCTTTTATCCCCTGCACCGGGACGGGCATTACGACGAGATCGCCGCGTTCCGTGGGGCCAGTTACTTCCGCGGCATCGGGATGGGGCAGAGCTACGGACTCTCGGCCCGTGGATTGGCCATCGACACCGGCTTGCCGAAGGCCGAGGAGTCCCCCGTATTCAAGGCGTTCTGGATCGAGAAACCGGTGGCGGGCGCTACGGCCTTGACGGTCTACGGGCTCATGGACGGCCCGAGCGTCGCCGGTGCCTATCGCTTCGTTCTGCGCCCTGGGCGGGACTTGGTGGTGGAGGTCAAGTGCCACCTGTACTGGCGTCGGACGGTCGAGCGCCTGGGTGTCGCCCCCCTCACCAGCATGTTCTTCCATGGCGAGAACACCGATCGCTTCATCGATGACTTCCGCCCCGAGGTCCACGATTCCGATGGCCTCTTGCTCTCGACCGACCAGGGGGAGCGCGTGTGGCGGCCCCTGCAGAACCCGTTGCGACTGGCCGTGAGCGTCTTCGACGGCCGGGACATCCGCGGTTACGGCCTCATGCAGCGCGACCGGGAATACGATCACTACCAGGACCTCGAGGCCGTCTACCACCTGCGTCCCAGTGCCTGGGTCGAGCCCATGGGTGTGTGGGGTCCGGGATCGGTGTATCTCATGGAGATCCCGAGCGATGCGGACAAGTACGACAACATCGTGGCCTTCTGGGTCCCGGAGCGCGCCACCGCCGCGAGCCAGGACTGGACCTTCGAGTACCGGCTCCATTTCACGCTCGACGACCCCGGCCAGGGCCAATCGGGAAGTACGGTGGCGACTCGTGTCGGGGCCGGCGGCCCCGATGCGAAGGTGAGCGCGCAACGAAGGTTCGTGGTGGATTTCGCGAGCGACACCCTGTCCGCGATCGGTTCGGAGGCGCCGGTGGAGGCGCTAGTCACCGCCTCCGCCGGGGAGCCGGGACGAGTCGCCGTCCAGAAGAACCCCTTGACCGCGGAATGGCGGCTGGTCTTCGACTATGCGCGGGCAGCTACCCCCGATCCGGTGAACCTGCGGGCATCCTTGCGGCTCGGGGCCGAGGTCTTGACCGAGACCTGGACCTATCAGTTGCCCAAACCGTGATGAGCGATCCGATGGTCCTGGACGTCAGGGAGACCAGGGAGCCGGCGGCGCGTCCCCGTACTCAGCCCGATCCTGCCGCAGACGCGCACAGGCGCGTCGTGGCCTATCTTCGACAGCTCGGTCACGGAGACGCTGCGGAACGTGAGGCGCTCGCCGCAGAGAGCGTGGAGCGCGCGCGCCTACGGGCGCGCCGGCCCGATGAGCTCGGTCGGCGTGCCATCGAGGAGGCGCGCCGGCGCCACGACGGCTGGCTCACGCGCGTTTTCGGGTTGCCGAAAAACGCGAGCCCCCAAGAGCTCGGTCGGGCGCGTGCGGCGCTTCTGGCCGAGGCCGGCGAAGGGCGCGGTCCGACCGGCGCGAGCGAGGCCCTGTGGAGCGCCCGCGAGCGATCCTACGCGCAGGCGACGCCGCAGGAGGCGCCCATGGGGGTGCCGGAGCAGGACCTCGGTATCGGGTCGGGATCGAGGCGCGGGGGCGGCCCGGAGATGGGTCCCGGCGCCGCCAGCGCGACCCGGCCGGTGCTGCGGCGGGCGCTGTACTTCATGCTGGTGGGGATGACCACCCTGATGGCGGTGGGCCTGCTCACGAGCGTCTTTCAGAAGCATGGGATCACGCCGCTCGAGCTGCTCTTGCTGGTCCTCTACACGCTCTTGATCGTGTGGGTCAGCGCCGCGTTCTGGACCGCCGGCATCGGCCTCGCCGTGTTGCTTCGTGGAGGCGACCCCAAGTCCATCGATTCGGCCGAGCGAACGGCCAGACCGCCCTCCGAGTGGGACCCGGGGCTGCGAACGGCGCTCGTCATGCCCGCGTACAACGAGGACCCGATGCGCGTCTTTGCCGGGATCCGGGCCATGTACGAAGCCCTGCGCGAGACCGGGCTCTTGCAATACTTCGAGTTCTTCGTGTTGAGCGACACGCGCGACCCCGATACCTGGGTCGAAGAGGAGGTCCTGTGGTACCAGACGACCCGCGACCTGAATGCCCACGGGCGGATCTTCTATCGCAATCGCGAGGACAACACCGCCAAGAAGGCCGGCAATATCGCGGAATTCGTCCGCCGTTGGGGCGGGCGTTATCGCTATATGGTGCTCCTGGACGCCGACAGTCTGATGGAGGCTGAGACCGTGACCAGGATGGTGGGTCTCATGGAGGCCAACGAGCGCGTGGCCCTGGTGCAGTCGCCCCCGCTCCCCATCCACCGCGAATCGCTGTTCGCCCGCATCCTCCAGTTCGCGGCCAGCCTGTATGGCTCGATGTTCAGCCACGGTCTGGCCTTCTGGCAGATGGCCGACGGTAACTCCTGGGGCCACAACGCCATCATCCGCGTTTCGGCCTTCGCCCGGCATTGCGGTTTGCCACGCCTGCCGGGGCGTGAACCGTTCGGTGGCGAGATCCTGAGTCACGACTTCGTCGAGGCCGCGCTCCTCCGTCGCGCCGGCTACGAGCTGTGGCTCGCCCCGGATCTCTCTGGGAGCTTCGAGGAGCTGCCTCCGACCCTCATCGACTACGCCAAGCGCGACCGGCGCTGGTGCCAAGGCAACCTCCAGCACCTGCGGCTCTTGTTCGCGCGCGGCTTCAAGGCCATGAGCCGCTTGCACCTCATGATGGGATTGATGTCCTACCTGTCCTCGCCACTCTGGTGCCTGTTCCTCTTGATCACCGGGGTCGAGGCCTATGTGCAGGCGCAGACCGAGCCGGTCTATTTCTTCGCCGACAACCTGTTCCCGGTGTGGCCGGAGTCCTATGCCGTCGAGATGACCACGGTCATGGCCGTCACCCTGACGATGCTGTTTCTCCCCAAGCTGTTCGGTCTCCTGCTCGCGTGGGGGCGCCCGGCGCTGACGCGCGCCTATGGGGGCTACACCAGGCTCGGCATCGGGGTGCTGCTGGAGACGCTGTTCTCGTCCCTGACCGCCCCCATCCTCATGCTGTATCAGAGCAAGTTCGTGCTCGCGATCCTACTGAGACGCAGCATCGGCTGGCCGGCCCAGCAACGCGGGGACCACGCGCTGGGCCTTCGGGATGCGACTCGCGCCCATGGTGGCCAGACGTGCCTTGGGATCGTGGCGGGCGTCGTGAGTTTCCTGTGGATCCCGGAGTACTTCTGGTGGTTGACCCCGGTCCTGGCGGGTCTATGGCTCTCCATACCCTTGTCGATGATTTCGAGCCGCGTGGCGGTGGGCCGCTGGGCCTTGGAACGTGGGTTGTTCCTGACGCCGGTCGAGAACCACCCGCCGGCGGTATCGGCGCGTGTGCTCCGACACATCCGCGCCCTGGTCCCCGCCACCGGAGCGGGTCGCCCGGGCACCAAACGCGTGCTCATCGAGCCCGCGGTCAATGCCTTGCACATGGCGCTGCTCCCCGAGCGGCGGCTCGGCAAGCGCCAGCGCTATCACCTACGCACGCTGATCTACCAGCTCTTGGAAGACGGTCCCGACAGCCTTACACAAGGTGAGAAACGCTGGCTCATCTCCGACCCCGAGACGCTGTGCCTGCTCCATACCCTGACCTGGAGCGAGGGACCGATGGATGGGGAGACACCCGTGCTCGCCGCGGCCTGAACGCGCCTATGTCCATGCGTCGGGGGAAGCCTACTCCGTAGGAACGAGCAGGGGCAGCACGGGCGCGCGCCCCCCATTTCTTCGAAAGGGGGCCTTCGAAAAGGGGGGATTGTGTGTCGGGCCCGTCAGTTGACCTTGCCCGTCAGTTGATCTTGCCCGTCAGTTGATCTTGGTGTAGGTCAGGGTCTCGGGCGACTCGAAGACATCGTCGAAGTCGCCATCCAGGTTGATGTCCTCTTTGAGCGTCAACTGGTTGCCGTCCAGCTTGTACTGGATCGCATAATCGTTCTTCGACGACTTCATTGCGACATCGCTCCAGGTCTTGGTGCCGTCGTTGTACTCGGCCTCGCCGAAGGAATCGGCGGTCCACTCCATATAGTCCGGCGCGAAGGAGGCACGGCCGGTCTCCCGCGCGGTCTCGGTCCAGTCATAGACCGTGGCGTTGTCCGGGCCGACGAGCTTCTTGTACCAGGAGTAGGTGTAGACATCGTCCGAAAGAGTCACCTTGCCCTTGCCCTTCAACGTCCCCGCGGCATCGGTCTTGTCGGGAAATTCAGCTTCCCACACGCCCTCGACCTTGAAGGCCTCGGCGCTCGACGCACTCTTGCCGCCCTCGCCGCAGGCCGCCAGCCCGAGGCCGACGACGACTACAATCGCCCAGCGAATATACGTTCTCATTTTTCCTCCGGTGCTGAACTGGCTAACTGACTCGCGGCGCGTAAGGTAGCACACATTGGCGGCAACCTGAACCGACTCGGCGGCGCTTTTTTTCCCCTTGCCTGGCAACGACCCGGAGTTGCGCAATGGGTCAGGTGTCGGGGGCCGGGAGGTCCCGTCATTGATATCGATCTCGGTCAATGGATGACCGATGACATGCCTCACAGTTTGTCCTTGAAGATCGCGACGTCGGCATTCGCGCGCAGGCCGGCGATGAAATCCTGCCACGCGGCCTCGCTCGCGGCGCGCTGCAGGCGCTCCCGGGTGTCCTGCCGCTCCTTGTCGGTCAGCTTGGCCGGGTCCCCATCCGTCACGCCGAGGACGGCGATAAGGGCATAGTCTCCGCCATCCAACGCCACGCCACCGTAGCTCGGGCCGGTCCCGGCGGGGCGCGGCAGGCGAAAGGCGCTGTGCCTGAGCACGGGATCCACCTGATCCGTTCGGCGACCGAGATCGGGCACGTCTTTCCATTCGAGCTTCTCGGCGGCCGCCAGCTTGGCGCGGTCTTCACCGTCCTGGAGGCGCTTGAGCAGGGCCTTGCCGCGTTCCTCCGTCATGGCCTTGGCCTTCTCGGACTGGATGGTGGAGACGATCTCCGAGCGCACCTCGTCGAGCTTCCGCCGCTCGGCCGGCCGGTGTTCCTTGACCCGCAACACCACCGCGTGCTCATCCCCGAGATCGAGTACCTCGCTATTCGCGCGTTCCTCCAGGACTTCCGGGCTGAAGGCCGTGTCGAACACCTTTTCCTGCGCGGCGATCCCCGCGCCCCCGGTGCGCGGAAAGAAATCGCTCTCTTGTACCGACAACCCGAGCTGTTTGGCGGCGACCTCCAGGGTATCCGGGTTTTCGAAGGTGAGCGTGGCGAGCTGTTCGGCCTGCTCGAAGAACTGGCGCTCCGCCTGCTCGCGCCGATACGCCTTTTCTACGTCGGTGCGGGCCTCGGCGAAACCCTTGGTGCTGCCGGCCTTGATCTCCTCCAGGCGGATGATGTGATAGCCGAAGCGGCTGCGCACCGGTTCGGGAAGCTCACCCGGCTTCATCTCGAATACGGTTTTATCGAAGGCCGGATCCATGACCCCCTGGCCGAAAAACCCGAGATCGCCACCCTGGGCCTTAGACCCGAGGTCCTCCGAACGCTCCCTGGCGAGCGTCTCGAAGGACTGGCCGCTCCTGGCCTGGCCCAGGATCTCCAAGGCCCGCGTGCGCGCCGCCGCCTCGTCGCTCGCCGACGCGTCTTTGGCGAGCTGGATCAAGATATGCCGGGCCCTGCGCTGTTCGGGGACGGTGAAATTCGCCGCATGAGCGTCGTAATAGGCCTTGACGGCGTCCTCGTTGACCGCGACTTCCTTGGCCATGTCCGTGAGCGACAGCTCGAGGTAGAGGACCTTGACCAACTCCGGGCTCATATACCGATCCCGGTGTTTCTCATAATAGGCGAGGACGTCCTCATCCTTGATCTGGAGCGCCGCCTTTACCGGCTCGGCCGACAAGTTGATATAGGCGATCGCGCGTTTCTCTGCGTCGCCGGCAGCCACCCAATCCGCGTCTTTCTTGCTCACGAACGCGGTGGCCGCCACGGCCTGTCGAAGCTGCTCGGTCAAGAGATCGCGCCGTACTTTTTCTTCGAATACCGCCGGGGTCATGCCGTTGGCCTCGATCTGACGCTCGTAGAGGTCACGGGCGAACTTGCCGTCGCGCTGAAAGGCGGGCAAGGACTGGATCGTCTTGCTGACCTGCCGGTCTCCGACGCGCATCCCAGCCTCGGCGGCGGTCTGCTGCTCCAGGAGCGCCGCGACCATCTGGTTCAGCGATTGCTCTTTCAGACGATCTTCATTGAAGGCCGCGGGGATCTGCCCGCCGAGCAGCGACTGCAGTTGCTGGCGATAACCCTGGTAGCCCTGCTGAAACTCCTTGAGCTCCAGTTCGTCGCCGTTGACTTTCGCGACGATCACCTGGGATGCGGCGCTGAAGTATTCGTTGATGCCCCAGAGCGCGAACGGGATGCAGATCAGGATGACGATGATCCAGGCAATAAGGCCGTGGGAGTGATCGCGGAGGCTCTGTAACATCGGGTGTGGCGGGTCGGCCGTGGGGAGATCAGCTAGGGTCGCCGACCACGAGGGCCTGGACGCGGGACAGCGTGGCGACAGTGAGGTAATGGCGGAGTGGACGGGACTCGAACCCGCGACCCCCGGCGTGACAGGCCGGTATTCTAACCGACTGAACTACCACTCCGCTGTTCACGAAGCTGCTTACATCAGATGTTGACATCAAGGGCAATGGTGGGTGCTGAGGGGTTCGAACCCCCGACCTTCGCCTTGTAAGGGCGACGCTCTCCCAACTGAGCTAAGCACCCCAAGGCCCACCCACGGCCCAGACTAGTTTACGGCATCCCGCAACGCCTTACCAGGTTTGAAGGCCGGGAGATTGGAAGCCGGGATCGAGATGACGTCGCCGGTCCTCGGGTTTCGCCCCGAGCGCGCCGCCCGTTTGCGCACCGTGAAGGTGCCGAACCCGACGAGCGTGACCTCATCGTCGCCCTTGAGCGCCCCGGCGATGACATCTACCAGTGCGTCGACGGCCCTACCGGCATCCACCTTCGTGAGATTTGCCGATCCGGCCACGGCGTCGATCAACTCCGCTTTATTCATTGTGTTGGCTCCCCGAGAGTGTCACCTGACGGATTTATGTTCAGACCCCATCCCATGAAGGAGAGATTGCGCGGCCCAAGGCAGACACCTCTGCGGAACGACAGGCAACGCGGCAAGCCTTTATACCGAAAGGCCAGCCCCCCGTCAAGCAAAACCGTGGGGACGCCGCGGATGCCGCGGTGTCGCCCAGCGGCGCCGCTATCGTCTCAATGCGCCGAGGGAACGTGTCGCCACTATGGTCAGTGGCGCCGGTCAGTGATGCCGGATCTGGTCCGTTTCAGGCTCGGCTGCCGGCGTCTCCGGGGGGACCAGGGCGTCGCGGGGTTCTGCTGCCGGCTTGGCCGCCGGCTCCGGCACGCGCTGTAAGGCCAAGGCCAATACCTCTTCGATCCAGGTGACCGGTCGAATATCGAGATGCTGCCGGATGTTCTTGGGGATTTCGGCCAGCTCGCGCTCATTCTCCCCGGGGATCAACACGGTCTTGATGCCCCCGCGCAGCGCGGCCAGGAGTTTTTCCTTGAGCCCCCCGATGGGCAGGATCTCGCCCCGTAGCGTGATCTCGCCCGTCATCGCCACGCTCGATCGCACCCGGATCCCGCTTAGCGCCGAAGCCAGCGCCGTGCACATCGCCACCCCGGCACTCGGGCCGTCCTTGGGCGTCGCCCCCTCGGGGACATGGAAATGCACGTCGTACTTTCGGTAGAAAGCCGGATCGATGCCGAGGCTCCTGGCGCGGCTCCGCACCACGGTTATGGCCGCCTTGATGGATTCCTGCATGACCTCGCCGAGCTGCCCGGTGTAGGTCTCGCGACCCTTGCCGGGGACGATCGCGGCCTCGATGGTCAGTAGATCCCCGCCGACCTCGGTCCACGCCAGACCCGTCACCTGTCCCACGCGGTCTTCTTCCTCGGCGAGCCCGAAGCGGAAGCGCTTGACGCCCAAAAGCTTTTCCAGGCCCCGTGGGGTGATCGCCACGGCCCGCTCCGCGGGTTTGAGGAGCACCTGTTTGAGCACTTTCCGGCAGATATTGGCGATCTCCCGCTCCAGGTTGCGCACGCCCGCCTCGCGGGTGTAATAGCGGATGATGTCGCGTATCGCGGCTTCGGCGATGTGGATCTCGGCGTCCTTGAGGCCGTTGCTCGTGATCTGCTTCGGTATCAAATAATTTCGCGCGATATGGACCTTCTCGTCCTCGGTGTAGCCCGGGATCCGGATCACCTCCATGCGGTCGAGCAGCGGCGGGGAGATGTTCAGAGTGTTGGCGGTAGTCACGAACATCACCTCGGAGAGGTCGTAATCCACCTCGAGATAATGATCGTTGAAGGTGTGGTTTTGCTCCGGGTCCAATACCTCGAGCAAGGCCGAGGCCGGATCGCCGCGGAAATCGGCCGAGATCTTGTCGATCTCGTCGAGGAGCAGAAGCGGGTTCTTGGTCCCGCCCTTGGCCATCACCTGCAATATCTTGCCCGGCATCGAGCCCACGTAGGTGCGGCGATGCCCGCGGATCTCGGCTTCGTCGCGCACGCCGCCGAGCGACATGCGCACGAACGTCCGGTGGGTGGCGCGCGCGATGGAGCGCCCGAGCGAGGTCTTGCCGACGCCGGGAGGTCCGACCAGGCACAGGATCGGACCCTTGGATTTCTTGACCCGCTGCTGAACCGCGAGATACTCCAGTATCCGTTCCTTGACCTTTTCCAGGCCGTAGTGGTCCTCTTCCAGGATCGCCTCGGCCTGCGCCAGATCGCGGCTGATCTTGCTGCGCTTCTTCCAGGGCACGTTAACCATCCAGTCGACGTAGTTACGCACCACGGTGGCCTCGGCCGACATCGGCGACATCATCTTGAGCTTGTGCAGCTCGGCGAGCGCCCGTTTCTTGGCCTCTTTCGGCATTCCCGCCTTCTCCACAGCCCTGGCCAGCTCGTCGAGATCGTTACCCCCTTCTTCCAGCTCGCCGAGCTCCTTCTGGATGGCTTTCATCTGCTCGTTCAAGTAGTACTCGCGCTGGCTCTTCTCCATCTGGCGCTTGACGCGGCCGCGCAGGCGTTTTTCGACGGCCAAGAGGTCGATCTCGGACTCGATCACGCCCAGTAGGTGCTCCAAGCGGACCCGCACGTCGACGGTTTCGAGCAGCTTTTGTTTCTCTTCGAGCTTGACCGCGAGGTGTGCCGCGATGGTGTCGCACAGCCGCTCGGGATCGTCGATGGCCGTGAGTGTGGCGGCGATCTCCGTCGGGATCTTCTTGTTGAGCTTGACGTATTGCTCGAACTGCTCCTTCACCGACCGGGACAGGACCTCGACCTCGCGCTCGTCCACTTCCGGCGATTCGAGCAATTCGATCTCCGAGGCATAGCTGTCGGTGCCGGCCGCGAAGGCCTTGATCTGGGCACGCCGGCCACCCTCGACCAGTACCTTGACGGTACCGTCCGGGAGTTTCAGCAACTGCAGGATGTTGGAGAGCGTACCGATGCGATGGATATCATCCACCCCGGGGTTGTCCTCCGACGCGCTTTTCTGGGCCACCAGCAGGATCTGTTTGTTCCCGGCCATGGCCTGGTCGAGCGCCCGCACCGATCTTTGCCGACCGACGAACAACGGGATCACCATGTGGGGGTATACCACCACGTCGCGCAGCGGCAATACCGGGACAAGGATCTTTTGGCTCATTGCGGTGCCTTTAATGGATTGACTAAATGGGGGTCTCCACTTAGCTGCAGTGACTACAAGATATTGGGGTCAGGGCTTGGCGATGATGTCCTTGAGGGTGCCTGTTGAGTATATACTACAGCTAAGTGGAGACCCCCTTTTGACTAATGGCATGGATCGACTAATGGAGCGGACCTCCCTCGGCACCCATATGGGGTGCAATGGCCGGTTTTCAACGGCGCAGACGCGGGCGATGCGCGCGTGCCGCCGATGCCCTTTGTCGCGCCTCAATCAGTCCGCCGCGACCTTCGGCATGTCCATTCCCTCGTAGAGGTACAAGGGCTTGGACTCGCCGTTGATTACCGTCTCATCGACCACGACCTTGACCACGGTGCCCAGAGAGGGTAGCTCGTACATCGTGTCCAGGAGGTGATGCTCGAGGATGGAACGTAGACCGCGAGCCCCCGTCTTGCGCTCCACCGCCTTGCGCGCGATGCTGCGTAAGGCATTGTCGCGAAACTCGATTTCACAGCCTTCCATGTCGAAGAGCCGCGCGTACTGCTTGGTGATGGCATTCTTCGGCTCGGTGAGGATCTGGATGAGCTGCGCCTCATCGAGCTCGTCGAGCACCGCGATGACCGGCAGTCGGCCGACGAACTCCGGAATGAGGCCATATTTGATCAGGTCCTCCGGCTCGACCTGGTGCAATAACTCACTGGTGCGCTTCTTGTCGTCCCTGCTCTTGACCTCCGCGGAAAACCCGATGCCTCCACGCTCGGACCGCGCCCGGATGATCTTCTCGAGGCCCGAGAAAGCGCCCCCGCAGATAAAAAGGATGTTGCCGGTATTGACCTGCAGGAACTCCTGCTGGGGGTGTTTGCGGCCGCCCTGGGGAGGCACCGAGGCGATGGTGCCCTCGATCAGCTTCAACAGGGCCTGCTGCACCCCCTCCCCGGAGACGTCGCGCGTGATCGAGGGGTTGTCCGATTTGCGAGAGATCTTGTCGATCTCGTCGATGTAGACGATGCCCGTCTGGGCCTTTTCTACGTCGTAGTCGCACTTCTGGAGGAGTTTCTGGATGATGTTCTCGACATCCTCCCCGACATAGCCGGCCTCGGTCAGGGTGGTGGCGTCGGCTATCGTGAACGGCACGTTGAGGAGCCGGGCCAGGGTCTCCGCCAAGAGGGTCTTGCCGCTGCCGGTTGGACCGACCAGAAGGACATTGCTCTTGGCCAGCTCGACGTCGCTTTGTTTGGCGCGCGTGGTCAGTCGCTTGTAGTGGTTGTAGACGGCGACGGACAGGATCTTCTTGGCCCTGTCCTGGCCTATCACATACTCATCGAGGATGTGCCGGAGCTGGTGCGGTGTGGGCAGTTTCTTGCCGGCGCTGCCTGCGGACTTCCCGTGCATCTCCTCGCGAATGATGTCGTTGCACAGCTCGACGCATTCGTCGCAGATGAATACCGACGGTCCCGCGATGAGCTTTCGAACCTCATGCTGGCTCTTGCCGCAGAACGAGCAGTACAGCAAGCGTTCGCCATCACCACCTCTCTGCTGTCTGTTGTCGCTCATGTCCCACCTCTAGGCACGATTCAAGAACAAGGGGATCGGGCGGTGCGGCCTTGGGATCTCCGGGTGCAAGTTATGATCCGGTCTGCGGGCGCTGTTCCCGTCGGTACAGCACAGCGTCGATGATACCGTACTCCTTGGCCTCTTCCGCACCCATAAAGTTATCGCGTTCGGTATCGGTGGCGATCTTGGCGAGCGGCTGCCCGGTATGCTTGGCCAATACCTCGTTGAGCCTGTCCCTGGCCTTCAGGATCTCGCGGGCATGGATGTCGACGTCGGTCGCCTGTCCCTGGAAGCCCCCGAGCGGCTGATGGATCATGATCCGCGAGTGCGGCAGGCAGTGACGTTTCCCGCGTGCCCCACCGGCGAGCAGCAAGGCCCCCATGCTCGCGGCTTGACCCACGCACATGGTGCTGACGTCGGGCTTGATGAACTGCATGGTATCGTAGACCGCGAGCCCGGCGCTGACGGATCCGCCGGGCGAGTTGATATAGAAATGGATGTCCTTGTCCGGATTCTCGGACTCCAGGAACAAGAGCTGGGCCACGATGAGGTTGGCGACATCGTCGCTGACCGCGCCGACCAGAAACACCACGCGCTCCTTGAGGAGGCGGGAATAGATATCGTACGCGCGTTCCCCACGTGCCGATTGTTCGACGACGATTGGGACTAGGTTCAAACCCTGGGTGGCCATATCGGTTCCTGAGGTAATCGATCTCCGGTAATCGATCTCTGGGTAATCGACCTCCCCGGGGGGGTTCCCGGGGACACCGGATGTCACGGGGCCCTACCATGCCCGTGCTCAGTCTGCCCCGGATTGAGCAAGGCGTCAAACGTGATCGGCCGCGCCTGTACCTGGGCGCGGGCCACCACCCACTCGACCACGGCGTCTTCCAGGACCGCGGCCTCTATGGTGGCGAGGCGGCTACGGTCCGCATAATACCAGTTGACCACCGCAGCGGGCTCCTGGTAGGCAGCCCCGAGGCCCTCGATGGCCGCCCGAACCCGCGCCGGATCGGCCTTGAGCCCCTGGCTGCGAATGACCTCCGCAACCACCAGGGCGACAGCCATGCGCCGGCGTGCCTCACCCTGGAAGGCGGTGACGGCTAGGTCGTCCGGGGTCTCGACGCCGTGGAGGCGCAGGTCCTGGCGCGCCGCCTCACTGAGCCGCAAGGCTTCGTCCTGCACCAGGGCCTCAGGGATCTCGACGGGGTGGGCCGCGGCCAGGGCCTGTAGCACGGCGCGTTTCACCAGCGCGTGGATGGCGTGGTCGCGCTCACCCTCCAAGCCCTCCCGCACACGCGCCCGCAGGCGCTCGATCCCGCCCTGTTCGATCCGTAGCTCTCGTGCGAAGACATCATCGAGCGCGGGCAGGACCGGCTCCGACACCGTCTTGATGAGAACCGCGAACTGCACCGGGCGACCGGCAAGCGCCTGTTTCACATAGTCGTCGGGGAACCTGAGGTCAAGCGTCCGCGCCTCGCCGGGCAGGGCGCCGTAGAGGCCGTCCGTGAACCCGTCGAGGAGGCGCGAGACACCCAGATCGACCTTCATCCCCTGGGCCTCGCCGCCTTCGAAACGCTGCCCGTCGACGCTCGCCTCGTAATCGATCTCGATCCTGTCGCCGTGTTGCGCCGGTCGGGTCACGGGGTTGAAGCCGCGGTGCCGATGGCGCAGAAGCTCCATGGCCCGATCGAGGTCGTCGGGCTGGACGGTACATTGCGGGACCTCGATGTGGAGCGCCTCGACGGGCGTCAAGCGTACCTCCGGGTAGACCTCGAAGGTCGCGTGGTAGGCAAAGCCCTCGCCCGTCTCCACCGGCAGCGGTTCGATCTGTGCTTCCCCGGCGGGGCGCAGGCGTTCCTGCTGGAGCGCGTCGCGATAGCTCGTCCGCAGCATCTCGCCCACGACCTCGCGCCGCAACTCGGCGCCGTAACGCTGCTCTATGAGCCGGCGCGGCACCTTTCCGACCCGGAAACCGTCTATCCGGGCCGTGCGCAAGAGCTTCGCGAGCCGCTGCTCGATCTCCGCCGCTACGTGTTCTTCGGGGATGCGGACGGTCAAGCGCCGCCCCAGCGATCCCACGGTGTCTACAGTGACTTGCATGTAATCGATTCAGTACCTAAAAATCTGTCCGTGGCTCCCTTGCACCGGGGAGCGCTGCGGCGCCACCGGCCTATGGCGGCGGGATCGGCACGCCCGCGACCGGCCTGACCCGACGAGCGGAGCGCACTTTACCGAAGGGAAGCTGGTGCGAAAGGAGAGACTCGAACTCTCACGGGTTGCCCCACTGGCACCTAAAACCAGCGCGTCTACCAGTTCCGCCACTTTCGCGTACGGGCACGGATGGAGTGGGCGCACGCCCCCTGCCACTCGAGCCATCTTGGAGAATAGCATCTAAGCTCGCGTCCCCACCAGTCGGCGCTCGACCCGGAGATCGGCCTCTCCCCCGCCGCCCCGCACTGCCGGATAAGCGCTCTGGAACCGTCACGACCCCGCGCCGGGTTGCGCGCCCGCCCGGCGGTGCAGCCAGAACCCGCGGCGTTCAGCCCGGCACGGCGTAGGGCAGCGGCATGAGCGACAAGACGGGGCCGCTGGGATCGCCCAGGTGGAGGCTCTGATCCGACGCCGCGATGTCGATCACGGCGAGCAGGGCGACCACACCATCCCGGTGGCGCTCTGCGGCGAGCACCTCGCCAGCCTTGCGCGGACCGTCCCAGAGCCTCTGAAACAGCGGTTGCCCGGCCGTGGGCACGCCATCACCCTTTGCATCGTCCAGCTGGGCACCGGCCAGAAACATCCGGCGCTTGATCTCGCCGCGATACTGGAGCCTCGCAATGACCTCCTGTCCCGGGTAGCAGCCCTTCTGAAAGGAAAGGCCACCCAGGGCCTCGAGGTTCAGCATCTGGGGCAGGTAGGTCTGCGAGGTCGCGCGATGGATCACCGGGACACCGGAGAGGATTTCCAGGACCTGCCATGCCGGCGCCGAGCCGAGCGCCGGCACTACGGCCTCCCGTAGGGCCCGTACGGGCTCGGCTGCGCCCAAGACGAGATACCGCGGACCGTATCCGGCCAGGGCTACGACGACAACGCCCGCCACTTCGATGAGCCCGCCCGCTCGCTCGGGCAAGGCGCCCAGGCGTTCGCGCAAGACCGCGCCCACCCCCGGTCCTGCGCAGCCTATAGTGATCCAGCGCGCGCGTTCCTCCGACAACTCGACCCGTGAGCGCAGGACATAGCGCTTGAGTCTCGCCAGCGTGTCTTCCGCCAGATCGTCGGGGAGGACCAACAGGTGTTGATCGACCAGGCAGAGGACGCGGCAGACCACGATCACCCGCCCCTTGGGGGTACACCAGGCGGCCAGCTGGCTCTGCCCGGGCAGCAAGGCGCGCACGTCGCTGGTGAGCTGGCCGCCGAGAAAATCCACTGCGTCCCTGCCCCCGACCCGCAACACCGCGAGGTCGGGGAGATCGGCGACGAACTCGTCAGCGGGCTCGCGGGCCTCAGGCCACGTGGCACTCGGCTCAGTCATCACGGGGCCCCGTCGCTCCGGCGGGCGCGCTGCCCATGACCCGGGCGGTGCATGCGTGTGCCGGCGAGCCTCTGCCCCTAGCTCAGCGTTTGGTCAAGGTGTAGAGGACCGTGCCGGCCGCCTGATCACCGAGTATGCTTCGGATCACGAACCTCGTGGCCAATAGGTCCAAGAGCCCGCTGGCGCATTCGCGGCCGAGCGGCACGCTGGGGACATTGTTCCCACTGCGGCTGAACGCGACCACCTGGATCTCGGGCCTGCTCCCCGGCGGATCGGAAACGACCGCGCACTGAAGGATGGCCACCTGGCGGGCCAGCTGGGCGGTGGCCGGCTCTGCGGCCAGCAGGGCTGCAAGCGTCAGCGCGGCCAACGCACCCCCTATCCTGCCGGTTGCTGAAGCGCCCTTGGCCGAATCGACCCTGGTCGAATCCGCCCAGGTCGGATGGGCTCTCGTCGAATCGTGTCTCATGTTCGGGACCTCCTTTGTTCCATCGCTTGCGGGAAGCGGGTTGGCGGAAGCCCTCCGGCCCCTCCATCCGGCGCGGCCTCGGCTTCCTGCCCCATACGGTAGCCCAATCGAGGGCTCGTGTCGCGCGGCCTGCGCCTGGGCGGGATGCGGCCAACGGGGGAGCCGGCGACCTACTCTATCGAGTATAGCCGGCGAGTATAGCCGGCACCGGGCTAGCCCTCTGGGATCTCATTCGCGGCCCGCTCCTCGCGCCGGTGGTTTCTGGCGGTCACGGCCAGGATCAACATACCGACTTCGAAGAGCAGCCACATGGGCACCGCCATGAGGGTCTGGGAGACCACGTCGGGGGGGGTGAGCACCATGCCGATCACGAAAGCCGCGACGATCACATAGGGCCTCTTGGCGGAGAGGGCCTCGCGGGTCGTGATCCCGGTGTAGACCGAGACGACGGTGAGGATCGGGACCTGGAAGGCAATCCCGAAGGCGAAGAAGATGGTGAGGACGAAATCCAGGTAGCGCCCGATGTCGGTCATGATCGCCACGCCCTCGGGGGCGGTCGCGGCGAAGAACGCGAACAGCACCGGGAACACGGCGAAGTAAGCGAAGGCCATTCCCGCGTAGAACAGCAAGGTGCTGGCGGCGAGGAGCGGCAGGACCAAGCGGCGCTCGTGCGCGTACAGACCGGGGGCCACGAACGCCCAGACCTGATAGAGGACATGGGGCATGGCCAGAAACACCGCCACCACCAACGTGAGCTTGAAGGGCGCGAGGAAGGGCGATGCGACCTCGGTCGCGATCATGGAGGCGCCCCGCGGGAGCTGGCCGAGCAACGGCCGGGCGATCAGGGCATAGATGTCGTTGGCGAAATAGGACAGGCCGAGGAACACCGCCACCACGCCGGCGATGGCACGCAACAGTCGCGCGCGCAGCTCGACCAGGTGGGAGATGAAGCTCTGCCCGCCCTGCTCGTCGTCAGCTTCTGGGTCCTTCCGGGGTGCCTTGGACATCGGGGATCGAGGGGTCATCGGCGGAGGGCGCCACGGGGTCCGCGGCCGGTTCGGGGACGCCGATCGTACCCGAGCCGATCGTACCCGAATGGGAGCTACCGCTACCGGAGGGACGGGGCGCCCTATCGGAACCCGCCTGATCGGAACCCGGGGACCGATCGCGGCGGTACTCCTGGCCGATACGCCGTACCTCTTCGAGGTCCAGCTCCTGTTCCACCTCGCGTTGCAGGGTCTGGATCGCCTGCCGGGCGCGCGCGGTCCAGCGACCCCAGGCACGCACCGTCTCGGGCAGGCGCTTGGGGCCGACCACGAGCAGCGCGATCAGCGCGACCAAGCACAGCTCCGAAAAACCGATGTCGAACATCGACCGGCCGACCGCCTAGGGTTTCGGTTCGCCGTCCTTGCGCGGCGCGCCGAGCGCCGGATCGCTGTCTTCCGGAGGACCTCGGGGCGCGTCCGCCTCGGTCATGGCCTTGCGGAAGCTCTGGATGGCGGTGCCGAGGTCGCCCCCGATGCTGCGCAGTTTCTTGGTGCCGAACAGCAAGGCGACGATCGCCAGGATGACCAGCAACTCGGTGATACCAATGCCCATCGTGGTCCTCCGATCAATGTGCCGGCTACGGATCGCGGACCTTCACGAGCCGGTAGCAGGGCTGGCTGGAAGTTGTAAACACCATGGTCATGGATCCCGCCGCGCCTTCTCCTCCAGCCCCGACAGGCCGAAGCGTCGCGCCAGCTCTTCCAGGACCGCCTCGGGTCCAAGATCGAGCGCGGCCAATGCGACGAGGCTATGAAACCACAAGTCCGCGGTCTCGTACACCATCGCGCGTCGATCCACGCCCTTGGCGGCGAGGACGGTCTCTATGGCCTCCTCACCGACTTTTTTCAGGATGGCGTCCAGGCCCTTGGCGTACAGTCCGGCGACATAGGAGGTCTCGGGATCGGCGTTTTTGCGGGACTCGAGCACGGCGGCGAGGCGCGTGAGGACGGTTTCCAGCTCGGGGCCCCCACCCTGGCCCTCCCCCCCTACGCAGGGGAGGGGATCGGGGATCTCCCTCCCCTGTCCGCGCCTTCTGCGGACGGGGGAGGGTAAGGGTGGGGGTCCGGCCGCCTGCGCCGGCGCCAGGGCGGGGGCACCGCCATAGATCACCATCGGGTCCTTGAGCACCGGGTCCACGATCGACCACCCGGCGTCCTCGAGGCGCGCGAAGAAACAGCTTTCGCGTCCGGTATGGCAGGCGATGCCTCCGGATTGCGTCACCACCAGGAGCACCGCATCGCCATCGCAATCGAGCCGGACCTCGACGACCCGCTGGAGGTAACCGGAGGTCTCGCCCTTGCGCCACAGCCGTCCTCGCGACCGCGACCAGTAGACCGCTTCCCGGCTATCCACGGTGCGGAGGAGGGCCTCGCGGTCCATCCATGCCAGCATCAGCACCCGGCCGCTCGCCTGTTCCTGGGCGATGACCGGCACCAGCCCCTCTGCATCCCAGGCGATGCGGTCCAGCCACGCCGGCTCCCTGCGTTCTTCCATATCTATATCAGATGGGATCACAGGCGGACGGGGTCACAGCACGGATGGGATCACAGGCGCACCTCGATGCCCGCGGCTCGCAGGTGCGCTTTTGCCGCCGGGATCGTGTAGGTGCCGAAGTGGAAGATGCTGGCCGCGAGCACGGCATCGGCCTTGCCGATGCGGACCCCGTCCACCAGATGATCCAGGTTGCCCACCCCCCCGGAGGCGATGACCGGGATGCCCACCGCCTCGGCGACGGCCCGGGTGAGATCGAGGTCGAAGCCGTCCTGGGTGCCGTCCCGGTCCATGCTGGTCACGAGGATCTCGCCGGCCCCGGACGTCTCGACCTCGACGGCCCAGTCGATGGCATCGAGGCCGGTCTGGCGGCGGCCCCCATGGGTATACACCTCCCATCGGCCCGCTTCCCCCGCCACCCGGCGGGCGTCGATCGCGACCACGATGCACTGCGCGCCGAAACGCCCGGAGGCCTCGCGGACGAGTCCCGGGTCCTGCACGGCGGCGCTGTTGATGCTCACCTTGTCGGCCCCGGCATTCAACAGCACCCGGATATCCCGCAGCGTGCGGATCCCGCCGCCGACCGTAAGCGGGATGAACACCTCTGCGGCCACGGCCTCGACTACCGGGACCATGGTGTCGCGACCATCGTGGCTCGCGGTGATGTCGAGGAAGCACAGCTCATCGGCCCCTTGCTCGTCGTAGCGCCGGGCGACCTCGGTCGGGTCCCCGGCGTCCCGGATGTCGAGGAAGCGGACCCCTTTCACCACCCGCCCGGCATCGACATCCAGGCACGGGATGATGCGCTTGGCGAGGCCCATCAACCGCCCCTGCCGGTGGTCCCGGCATCTGCCAGGCGCTGGGCCGCGGTGAGATCCAGGGTGCCCTCGTAGAGGGCGCGCCCGGTGATGGCGCCCGCGATACCCTCGTGGGCAACGGCGCACAGGGCCTCGATGTCGTCTAGGTTGGTGATCCCGCCCGCGGCGATGACGGGGACGGCGAGGTGCCGTGCCAGGGCCACGGTGGCCTCGACGTTGACGCCGCTCAGCATGCCGTCGCGGCGGATGTCGGTATAGACGATAGCCGCCACCCCGTCCTGCTCGAAGCGACGGGCGAGCTCTGTCGCGTCGTGATGGCAGAGCTTGGACCAGCCCTCGATGGCGAGCTTGCCATCGCGGACATCGAGACCCACATAGATATGCCCCGGAAACTCCAGGCACGCATCCGAGACGAAATGCGGCGCGGTCACGGCCTTGGTGCCGATGATAACGTAGCTGACCCCGGCGTCCAGATACGCCTGGATGGTGTCTTCATCCCGGATCCCGCCGCCGAGCTGCACCGGGATCTCGGGGATGGCCCGGCAGATCTCGCGGATCACCAAGCCGTTGACGGGCCGCCCGGTGCCGGCGCCGTTGAGATCGACCAGGTGCACCCGGCGCGCCCCGGCCTCGGCCCATTGGCGGGCCACGGCCACCGGGTCCTCCGAATAACGCGTTTCCTGGTCCATGCGCCCCTGTTTCAGGCGCACGCATCTCCCGTCCTTGAGATCGATTGCCGGGATTACCATCATAGACGGCGGGCCAACATGGACGGCAGGCCAATAGGGACGGCGGAGATGGAGGAGCCTGCGGTGGGGTCTTGCCCCGGACTATCAAAAATATAGCACATCGGCCGCGCCGAGAACGGGCGGCGTGTCATATCCACTTCCTGCGTTTGAAGAAGGCGATCATGAAGGCCGCGATCCCGATCATTATTACCCACAGCGCGGGGTAGGCCCACCACCAGTGCAGCTCGGGGAAGTAGTCGAAGTTCATCCCGTAGATCCCGACGATGAAGGTCAGGGGGATGAACACGGTGGAGATGATGGTGAGCACCTTCATGACCTCGTTCATGCGGTAGCTGATGCTGGAGAGGTAGGTGTCGAGCATCCCCTGGAGCATGTCCCGCAGGGTCTCGACCGTGTCGATCACCTGGATGGTGTGGTCGTAGAGGTCCTGCAGGTAGATGCCGGTCTCGGGCCGGACCAGGGCCGAGTCGCCGCGCCGGAGCCCGCTCAGGACCTCGCGCAGCGGCCACACCGAACGGCGCAGAAAAATGACCTCACGGCGCAGGCGGTGGATCTCACCGAGCGTCGCCGGGCTCGGGTGGTGCAGGAGCTCGTCTTCCAGGGCCTCGATGCGCTCGCCCAGGCGTTCCAGGATCACGAAGTACTGGTCGACGACTGCATCGATCAGGCTATAGGCGAGAAAATCGGGGCCGCGTGTGCGGATGCGGCCCGCGCCGCTCCGAAGGCGCGCGCGGATGGGGTCGAAGACATCGCCGGGTTTGCCCTGTTCCTGAAACGACAGCAGATAGGACTTGCCCAGCACCAGGCTCACCTGCTCGACCGTGAACGCCTCCCCGTTCATCGACAGCATCTTGACTACCAGGTACAGGTAGTCGCCGTAGTCCTCGAGCTTGGGGCGCTGCTCGGTGTTGGCGATGTCCTCGAGCACCAGCGGGTGCAGCCCGAAGTCCTCGCCGAGACGATGCAAGAGCCCCACGTCGTGGATACCGTCGAGGTTGATCCAGCACACGCCGGCGGTGTCCTTGAGCGCCCGGCACGCCCCGATGTCCGCGATCCCGGTCTCGCGCACCCCGGCCTCGTCGTAGGTGATGGCCGTGACACCGGTCTCGCTCACGGCCGCGTCACCGATGTGGACCGGCGTGCCGGGGGGGAGCCCGGCCTTCTTGGCGCGGCGGGTGGTGAAGCGCCTCATGGGGTCGCCGGAAGAAAATAGAACGCCAGGCCCAGGATCAGATACACCGCGAGCAACTGTACCCCCTCCATCCAATTGCACTCGCCGTCGGAGACGATGTGGTTCACGGCCAGGACCGCGAGCACCACGGAGAATACCTCGAAGGGGGTGAAGACCAGGTCCATGGGTGTCCCGAAAAGGTGGCTCGTGAACAACAGCACGGGCGCGACGAAGAGCGCGATCTGGAGGCTCGAGCCGATCGCGATGTGGACCGCGAGGTCCATCTTGCCCCGTATCGCCACCAGGACCGCGGTGCTGTGCTCGGCGGCGTTGCCGACGATCGCGACCAGGATCACGCCGACGAAGACCTCGGTCAGGCCGAGCGCCATGGCCGCGTGCTCGACGCTCCCGACCAGGAGCTCGGCCATGACCGCGATGAGCCCCGAGGTGAGCATGAGGACCACGAACGAACGCCGCCGGCTCCAGGCGCCCGGATGCTCGTCCGCGCCCGCCGACTCCTCCCCGACATACAGGTGTCGATGGGTGCGCAGCGAGAAGAGGAGGCTCAATAGATAGGTCACGAACAGGACCACAGCGATCTCCAGGCTGAGCCCGCGTTCGTCGGCCGCGCCCGGGCCGAGCGCATGGAACACCGTCGGGACCACGAGCCCGATGGCGCTCAGGAGCAAGAGGCTCGCGCCCATGGAGGCGGCGCTCCGGTTGAAGTCCTGCACGGTGTAACGCATCCCGCCCGCCACCATGCTGAGCCCGAGCACCAGGAGGACGTTGCCGATGATGGAGCCGGTGATCGAGGCCTTGACCACCTCGTGCAACCCCTCGCGCAGCGCGAAGAGCGCGATGATGAGCTCGGCGGCGTTGCCGAAGGTGGCGTTCAGGAGGCCGCCGATCCCCTCCCCGAGGCGGCTCGCCAGGTGTTCCGTGGCCCGCCCCATCCAGCCCGCGAGCGGCACGATGGCGAGCCCGGCGGCGCCGAACACCCACAGCGGATCGCTGCCATAGGCCTCGAGGGCCAGGCCCACGGGCACCAGCAGGAGCAGGGTATCGAGCCAGTGCCGGCGCACCAGCGCGCTTGCGGAAGAAGACATCGACACCCCCCATCGGACCGGCCCGGTGCCGCATAGTCTGCAAGACCGGCCATGCCCCGGGCAACCCGTCCCGGTTCCTGGCACAATGCTTGTCCCCTCGGCCGCGGCATCGACCCACCCATCTCCTGGCACAATGCTTGTCTCCCCGGCCGCGGCATCGACCCACCCGTCACGAAACACCAATGACCTACGAACTGTCTCACGGGGAGGCCCTGCTCCTGGGGGTCATCGAGGGGCTGACGGAATTTCTGCCCGTGTCGAGCACCGGCCACCTGATCATCACCGGAGACCTCATCGGCTTTACCGGTGACGCCGCCAAGACCTTCGAGATCGCCATCCAACTCGGGGCCATCCTGGCGATCTGCTGGCACTACCGGGCGCGGCTGTTGCGCGTCCTTTATGGGTTGCCGTCCGACCCCGCGGCGCGGCATTTCGCATTCAATATCGCGGTCGCCTTCCTGCCGGCGGCCATCCTGGGCGCGCTATTCCATAGCGCTATCAAGGCGTTGCTGTTCCACCCGGTGACCGTGGCGGTGGCCCTGGTGGTGGGCGGGGGGCTGATCTTGCTGGTCGAGCGGATGCGCGGCGAGCCCAGGGTCGGGTCGATCGATGATCTGTCCTGGCGGGATGCGCTCGCGGTGGGCTGTGCGCAGGCATTGGCGCTCGTCCCCGGCACTTCGCGCTCGGGGGCGACCATCATCGGCGGGCTCGCGTTCGGACTGTCACGGCAGGTGGCGACGGAGTTTTCGTTCTTCCTCGCGATCCCGACCATGTTCGCCGCGACCATCTTCGACCTCGGGGCCCATGTCGGGCAACTCGGCCGCCACGATCTCGAAGTGCTCGGCCTCGGCTTCGCGATGGCCTTCGTCTCGGCCCTGATCGCCGTCAGGACCCTCATCGGCTATGTCAAGGACCACAGCTTCCGCCCCTTCGCCTACTACCGGATCGTCTTCGGGGCGATCGTATTCGTGTATTTTCTCGGGCGGTACTGACCGGGGTGATCGGTGTGCCGGACGGTCACACGAGTGTCATGCGGAGACGCCAGTCGCTTTCGCGACGGCGCCTCGATGCTTGAATATCGGCACGTCCCTGTGCCGGAAACCGGTCGTATAACGGCTAAGGCAGATTGGCGTCCTCCGGCGCCGAGGATCCCAACACCTCGACGGCAGCCTGCGCCTTCGCCGTAGCGGCCTCGGTCCCTCCTTTCTTGCCCTCAATTACGGCCTCATCGAGGTACTTAGCGGCTGACTGCAGGTTAAAGCTGGTAAAATTCTTTTGCGCGATGTTGGCTTGCGTCTTGGCTTCCTCGGCCTTGGCGACCAAGGCTTCCAGTTGCCCTTGCTTTCCCGCCGCCACGGCCTCTTGAGCAAGCTTGAGCGCCTTCGCCGTCTCTGGCGATTTGTCTTTCAAAGACATTTGCGCGTAGGCGCCCGAAGCGAATACAAGCCCCGCCAACAAGGCAGCAATGATTCTCATGGATAACATTCTCTCATGCTCCGTTCTGTAGATGATGGGTATTATATAGTCAACAAGACGGTAACAAAGTTCCGGCGCTACGCTGCTGCGCTCCACCACCGCTTGCGCGGACCATGATACAGCAACTCTTCGGGGATCGCTCGCATTGACATTCGACCCTGTGCCCACGAGGATCCGGCGATCGGGACCCCGTGCGGTGTCTGGGGCTATAGTTGGGCAGGAAGACATTCGGGAGAACGGGCATGCATGTCACACTCGAACAGGCTCAGATCGCCCTTGCGGCGGCGCAGAAAAAGGCGGTCGAGATCGATACCCGGATGTGTATCGCGGTGGTCGATTCCGGCGCCAACCTGAAGGCCTTCGTGCGCATGGACGATGCCTGGGTCGGCAGCGGCGACATCGCCGTGAAGAAGGCCAAGACCGCCTGTTTCTTCGGGATGCCGACCGGGCAGATCGGCAAGCTGTCACAACCGGGCGGCCCCTTGTGCGGGATCGAGCACTCCAACGAGGGTCTCATCACGTTCCCCGGCGGTCTGCCGATCGTCGACCAGGCCGGCGTCCTGATCGGCGCGATCGGGGTGAGCGGCAGCTCGGTCGAGAACGACCACCTCGTGGCCCTCGCGGGGGTGCAGCCCATCGGGTTATCGGATCTGCCGGCACACCCGTGGCGGACCTGAGGGCGCAGCGGAAGGGTGCGCGATTCCGGCGTAAGATTTAAGGCTCGGTGAGGTCCAGCCGTACCGAGTCCCGGCCCATCCATCGGTACAACACCGTACCAGGCGCCGAGACCGACCCCTGCTCAGGCGTGACGCGACAGGCCGCCAAGGCCGCACCGGTGAGCGCCGCCGTCTCTTCGGACGCGCGCGCCCCATGCGTGCCGCATCGGCCATGCCGTTTCCCCCGGTGGGCTCATCGATCGGCAGTACCTTGGGGGCCTCACGCCCCAGCTCACAGTACCCCGCTTGGGCTCAGCCACTAGCACAGTCCAGTAGGGATGACGCCCGCCGACGGGACCATACCCCCGTCAACAAGCGACCCACTGGACCACACCCGCTAAGAGACACAAGCACATCATCTGATCGTTAACTTTCTCGAGGGGTCGCGAACCGTTACGCAGGCCCCTCGCAGGAGGCCTTCAAATGCGCTATGAACTTTACTATTGGCCCGAAATACAAGGCCGCGGTGAATTCGTCCGGATCGCCCTCGAGGAGACCCGCGCCGACTATGTGGATGTGGCCCGTCTATCGGGGCGTGGCAAGGGCGTCCGGACGATGATGCGCCTTCTTGAGGACCCTGAGATTGGTCATCCGCCGTTCGCCCCGCCGATTCTCAAGGCCGGCAAACTGGTGATCGCTCAGACCGCTAACATCCTGCTTTATTTAGGTCCGCGGCTGGGGCTCGTGCCTAAGGCGGAGGCGAGCCGGCTGTGGGCGCATCAGCTACAATTGACCATCGCCGACGTTGTAGCGGAGACCCATGACGTGCATCATCCGATCGCGGGCAGCCTGTACTATCACCAGCAGAAGCGCGAGTCACGGCGGCGAGCGGGATATTTCACCGCCGAGCGAATGCCACAGTGGCTCGGGTACTTCGAGCACACCCTCGCCGGCAACCGGAAGGGTAGCGGGTATATCGTGGGTCGCGCCCTGTCCTACGTCGACCTGTCGATCTTCCAGCTCATCGCCGGCCTGCGTTACGCGTTCCCGAAGACGATGCAACGCTTGGAACCGAAGTATCCCGGGCTGGTGCTGCTGCACGATAAGGTTGCGGCTCGCCCGAACCTGTCCGCGTACCTATCCTCTGAGCGGCGCATACCCTTCAATGAAAACGACATCTTCCGCCATTATCCAGAGCTGGATGCCTAGCGCAAAAATCGTAAGGTGTGCTGCGCGCAGTATTCCGTGAGTGCTTGGAACGCACCCAGGGCAACTGCCACCTGCCCAGGATCCCACTGGCATAAACGAGAGCACCGCTCAGGGCTGCTGCATCGCAGCATCCCCGCCGGTCAAACGTTGCGGAGCTCTTCGATCTAGTGGTACCATAATCAATGCGGCAATCAAGTGATCGTGACCGCCATCATATCGAGTGAGAGGAGGCTTGGACATGAACTGGAAAGAACAGCTAGACAAAGCGATTGACACCCTGAAACAGGTGGCCGAGAGTGATACGGTGAAGGGACTGACTGCCAAAGCGAAGGATACGGCCAGCAAGCTGGCTCAAAGAGCGAAGAGCGGGGCTTTGAGTGCCGCGGAGGCCTTCGTCGAGGCCAATTCCGATCCTGCGGCGTTCAAGGTCCGTTATCTGAACGCTGACGTCAACGTCGTGTCGCCGTCCGATGGTATCGACGTGACGCGCCCGAGCCCAGGCAGCATTGTCATCTCCGATGGCGCCGGCAACGGGATCGTCATCAACGCAGCGGCGGATAAAGCCTATGTCTCCCAGCAGATCGGAACGGTCGCGCAGCTTGGCGCCAACACCTTCGATCTCGGGGCAGAAGACGGCGTCAACGTCGTCGTCCTCAGGGATTGAGCTCAAATACCTGGGCACAATTATAGAGTAGAGCAGAAAGGGGCTGGGATCGATTTATGACGCGACACCGGGACCTGACGAAAGAACCTGGCCCCTTTTGCCCTTTGACCCGTTCGAAATCATCCTTTTCTAGAACTGAAGGGAGATGATTCCTCCCGGAAAGTCCGGCGCTTCCTCTACGATATACTCATGGAGGAGCGATTTTGCTCGCACATACTTCTCAAGGGACCCTTCGAGCTCGAGGAAGAAGATGGCGCTCAGATCCGAGCCGACTACGGGTACTTCCGGACCGCGACAGCGCCGGAGGTAGATACCCTCCCGCGCGAGCTTTCGAACCTGGTTATCAAGGATGCCGGGTTCATCCGGTAGACGTATGCGGAGCCGGTATATCGAGTGGATGCCCTTGATCCGAAGATCGCTCCGCCGTCGCTGAAGTCGTTTCAGCTCCGTTTCCGTCTGGTGGGCGTTCGAATCCTGTACCACGACAATGCACCGAACCCTTCGCATCGTAAAAAAAGGGATCGAGCTCGTTCTAATCGCCTTGAAATCGCAATATCGGATGTTTACTCCGCCCTTCGCAGGGATCCTGTAATGGCAGCGCCTATCCCGACCCCGTCGGTGCATACGAAACGAAATTCTATCATGTGTTTTCCATCGGTTACCAAGCCGATGCGCAAGATAACATCGTAACGACATACCGACAAATACTCGATCCTGGCCCCTTTCCCATCCGGCCGGGCATGAACGAAGTCCCCCCTGATATTCGCTTGGAGTACGTGAGCACGAACGGCACGAGCGGATCTGCGGTCGAATGCCCGTCAGCGTCGAGGTCGGCGGGCGGGACTCTCCGCGATGAGATCGGCGAGCAGGCTGCGATGGCAGAGGCGATGGTCGTGGCAGGCGCACAGCAGCGTGAGCGTGAGCCCGAAGTCGCGTTCCAGCGCCGAGAGCCATTCGA
This sequence comes from Gammaproteobacteria bacterium, assembly GCA_013697045.1. Taxonomy (GTDB): domain Bacteria; phylum Pseudomonadota; class Gammaproteobacteria; order JACCXJ01; family JACCXJ01; genus JACCXJ01. The sequence goes on from JACCXJ010000289.1 coordinate 30,698, forward strand.
TGAGCGGGCGTTGGCGCCGCATCTCGGAGAGGTAGCGCCGGCTGTAGACGCGCCAGAAACGGGCGATCTCCGTACCGAAGCGCTCGGGATCGGCGTTATGCCATTGCGCCTCGATGGCGTTCTTTTGCTCATGGTACCAATGGACCAGCGGCAACGTCGGGGCCAGCTCCGGCAGGAAGCCGTGCGCCCTCCACTTCGCGACCCCACGCGGATAACGCCGCATGACGATGATCCGGCAGCCGTCATCGGCCTCGGGCGGGGCATAGACGTGCTTGGTGCAGCGGATCGGCAAGGTGCGAAGGTGAGACGTCGCTCGACCCCGTCAGCGGGGTAGCAGACAGCGCCTGCCCTGGTAGCTCAGGATCACGCCCTCGCGGGTGATCTCTTCGATCGTGAGCTTGCCTTCCACCCGTTCGCCCTCCGTGTAGCGCTGGCCCTTGATGTACACCAGGCGCTCGGACGGCTCTTGCGAGTAGGCCATGAGGTTGATCGAAAGGTCCGGTACCGCGGCCCTCCACTCGGCGGGCATCTGCATCCAGAGGGGCAGGATGTCTCGCACCGCCGTGGCCGGGGCGGGATCGGCAGGTGGAAGTTTGCCGCGCACGGCCGCCGGCTCGGAGGGGGACGGTTCCGCGGCCACGATCGGCTCTGGCGCGGCGGTTCGGGGTTTCTCATCGCGCGGCCGGGGTGGCGCGCTCGGGGGCGATGCGGCCGTCTCGCCTCTGCGCCTCACGGCGTCCGACTTGCGCTGATGTTCCGGCTTCGCGGTCCGGTGGCCGGTCTCCGCGGTTTTCGGGCCGGCCTTGTGGCCCGCTACGGCGGCAGGGGTCGGAAGTGCCATCGGAGGTCCCACGCCCTCGGCCGTCGGTGGTGCCGGATGCCACAGGGTCCACACCACGCCCGCGTTGACGGCCAAGGCGATGCAGAAGACCAAGGGCCAGACGAAACGTCGGGGCGTACGTAGCCGCTGCACGGCGCCCAATCGGGGCTGCCCTGCGGCCTCCCTTTCGCGCTCGACCCTTTTCAGGGCTTCGAGGATGAAGGACATCGTTCGATCACGCTCCGGGGCCGTGGGCCACGGGGTCCATTGGCCGGCGTAGCGCGGAATCGAGGTGTACCAGGGTCTCCGGACCCACCACGCCGTCGGGCTTCAGTGCCCGGCTTTGTTGAAACGCGAGTACCCGTGCCCGCAAGGCGCTATCGTAGACAGTGGGATCCGCGGACACCACCGGGGTCCCGTCCAACGCTTGGAACTGCTCCCGCAGCCACAGCACATCGTTGCCCTGGGCACCCGGACGAAGCAGGTGCCCGGTGAGCTGGGGCGGCTGCCACAAGACCAGGTAGCGCCGCGTCCAAGCGACTCCAGCGCGACACGCGCCACGGCATAGCGCTCCCGACCCAGGTACAGGGTCGCTGCGCTACCGCTCATTCCGGATACGGTACCGAAACGCGGCTCGCCCGAGAGGGAGCGCACCTCGATCATGACGGGCCGGCCGAGCCTCTGCAGGCGTTCCCAGTCACCGCTCTCCCACTGGCAGTGCCATCCGTCACGGGCCAGGATCTCGCATGGGTCGCCGGCGGTCTCTGGCGCCTGCAATCCAAAGGATGAGAGGAGTGCGGCGAAGGCCTGGGTACGATTCTCGTCCGGCGCGGAACGCCCGATGGTCTCCACGAATCCCGGGGGCGCCGGGACCTCGGGTATCGCGGGGACGGGACTGCCTGGAGGGGCCGGCGCGGGGGCGGCGGGCGCGGCCGGTGGAGGCGCCGCGGCCGGTTGCGCCCCTTTATTCGTATCGGGTAGGGGCGCGACGTCGCTCGGGGTACCGCCGGCATCGAAGAGACCCAGGGCGCCGGGGGGGTTGCCGTACAGCCAGAACGAAACCGCCGCCGTCACGCAGAGGCCTGCGGCCGCTGCAAAGACCCGCCGCCCGATGCGTGGCGCGGGGATGCCCCGCACCTCGCCGATCGCCCGCCGTGCCGTGGCGATGTCTACGCTGGCCTGCTCCTGGACGTAGGCGCCTAAGAGGGCCCGGTCGCAGAACACATTGATCAACCGGGGCACGCCCTTCGATTGGCGGTAGACCTCGGAGCGGGCCTTTGGACTGAAGACCCGCGGGCTGCCCCCGGCCACCTCGATCCGGTGCGCGATGTAATCGAAGGTCTCGGGTCTCGAAAACGGCACCAGGTGGTAGCGGGCCGTGATGCGCTGGGCGAGTTGGCGGAGCTCGCTCCGGGCCAGGACCTCGCACAGCTCCGGTTGACCGATGAGGATGATCTGCAAGAGCTTCTTCTTGGTGGTCTCGAGGTTGGTGAGGAGCCGCACCTGCTCCAGGACCGGCGGGGAGAGATTCTGGGCCTCGTCGATGAGGAGCACCGTGGTACGCCCCCCGGCATGGGCCTCGAGCAGGTGCCGGTAGAGGGCATCGACCAGGGGCTTCTGGCGCGCCTCGCTCTCGGAATACGGGATCCGCAGCTCGTCGCACAGGCTGGCCAGGAGGTCCACCTCCGATACCCTGGGATTCAGCAGGAACGCGACATCGAGATGACCGGGCAACTCGGCCAGCAGGGCCCGGCACAGGGTGGTCTTGCCGGTCCCTATCTCCCCGGTCAGCTGCACGAAGCCGCCGCCGTCTTCGAGCCCATAGCGCAGATGAGCGAGGCCCTCGCGGTGGCGCTCCCCGAGATACAGGAAGCGCGGATCGGGGGTCAGGGAGAACGGCGCTTCCCGGAGACCGAAATGGGCCAGATACATCAATGGGCCAGATACATGGTTTGCGGGCCGAGGACCAAAGCGGCGTCGGTGACCGGGAGGCCATCGTCAGGGGTCCCGGCCCAGCCCCTGGAGCTCCCGCACGACCTCCCCCAGCGTGGTCGCCAGAGACGGTCGTCCCCCGGTTATTGAGGCTGTCCCTGGGTGTCGTGCGTCAGGGATGGCGGGGCGTGGCGCAGTGACTTGTCGGCGCCTTTTTTTCCGGACCTCGGCGTCTTGGTGATGCGCGTCAGCTCACGGATGCTGGCCTTGCGGTAGCCGAGCGTCTCGGCCCGCACCAGGTTGGCGGCGCCATGCCCGTCGTCTCCGAGACCGTAGTACAGGACCGCGAGATTATAGTAGGGTAGGGGAGAATCGGGGTCCAACTCCGCCGCCGATTTGAGGAACGTCTCGGCCTGCTTCATGCTGCGCAGCGTCATGGCCGAGACGCCCATGTTGTTCAGGGTCATGACCTCCACATCGCGGGTGTAGGACCCTTGACTGAACCAGACGAGGTGGCGCAAACCAGGACGCTCGCGCAACGTCGTCAAGAACCCTTCGAACACCTCGAGGGCCTCACGATGCCGGCCCTTGAGCTGGAGCTTCTGGCCCCTGAAGAAGCCCTTCCAGTACATGTGCTGGACCCGGCCCGGGATGAGGAGCACGAGGCCGATCCCGAGGAGCACAAAGATCCGCCATTGCGGATAGACTTCCAGGATCCCATACCCGAGGGAGCCGGCCACCCCGACCACGGCACACACGAGGACGGCGTATTGGAGCCGGTACTTCGCGGTTCGGGTCAGTTGCGTATTGAATTTGATCATGAAAGCTCACCTTGTTTTTGTGTAGTCGCCTGCCGCGCGGCGCGAAGGCCTGGCTTCCGTGGCGGCGCCAATCACTATTTAAACCTGGGCTACCATAAGCCCTTCAACGACAAACATCAATGCGGCGTGCGGCCGAGAGCCCTGAGGCCGAGCGAAACCCGAGCGGCCCGCCGCTCTGCCGACCCCCGCGGATCGGCGTCGGGGCGCTCCTCTGGCTGGCCCTGCCGAGCGCCGCCTTCACGGTGCTGACCAACGGTTATCGCATCGTCGATCAGTATTTCGTCCAGGGGGTGTCGGTGGCGGCCCAGGCGGCGGTCAGCGCCTCGGTGTTCGTCCTGATCCTGTTCTATGCCGCCTTCGAGCTGGTGGCGGCCGGTGCCGGCCCGCTGATCGCCCGGGCGACCGGGGCCGGCGATCTGGAACGCCGCCGGCGCCTCCTCGGCCAGTCGCTGTCCGCGGTGCTGGTGCAGAGCGCGCTCCTGATGGCCATCGGGGTCGCGGCGGCGCCCGCCATCGCGGTGGCGCTGGGCCTCTCGGGGGCGCCGGCCGCGGAATGCAGCCGCTACCTGACGGCGCTCTTCGCCACCATCCTGCCGCTCGCGCTCACCCCGCTCATCGATCAGACCTTCCTGGCCATGGGCAACGCCCGCGCGCCGCTCGTCCTGCACGCCCTGTCGCTGGCCTTGAACGTGGCCTTGACCCCGATCTTGATCTACGAGGCCGGGCTCGGAGTGGTGGGTGCCGCCCTGGCCTCGAACGCCGCGCGCGGCGTCGCCAGCGCCCTCGGGATCTGGCAGCTCAGTCGGGACCTGGGGCTCCGTTCGGCCCATCTCTGGGCCCACGGCGAGCTGCGCCGCATCCTCCGCATCGGTGCGCCCATGGCGCTCGGCACCGCGCTCTTCGCGGGGGTCTACTGGGGGCTCTTGAAGACCACCGTCTCGCCGCTCGGCGCGCATGTGAACGCGGCGCTCGGGATCGGCTTCTCGGCGCTGGAAGGCTTCACCTGGCCGCTCTTCCACGGGATCGCGCTCGCCTCTGCCTCGCTGGTCGGCCGTGCGCTGGGCGCCCAACGGCCGGATCTCGCACAGCGCGTACTCCGCACCGCTTTCCCCGTCTCGACCGTGCTCGGTATCGCCGCCACGGCCGCGTTCTACTTCGGTGCGGTGCCCTTGACCGGGCTCTTCACCGATGACGACGCGGTCCACCGGGCGGCCGCCGAATACGCCGTGATACTCGCCGCCTCGCAGCTCTTTCTGGCCTGGGAGTCGCTATGCGAGGGGGTCCTGGCGGGGGCCGGCGCGACCCGCGTGGTCTTCTGGTGCAGCGCGCCGCTCAACCTGTTACGCATCCCCTTGGCCTGGGTCCTGGCCTTCCCGCTGGGATGGGGACCCGCCGGGGTGTGGTGGGCCATCAATCTCACGACTTACGGCAAGGCCGCGTTGAAGGGCTGGATGGCCTGGCGGGGCCGATGGCTTAGACTGGATCTCTGAAGGGGAACCCTGAAGGCGTGGCCGACGCCCTCGGTGGATGGATTATAATCTCGCGCGGGCGCGCTCGGGGAGGCGGATGGCGATGACGCGATTCTGGCTGTACCAGTTGGGCAACGAGGACGAGCAGGTGATCTGGCGGGACACGATCCTTTTTTTCGCCATGCACCTCCTCGCGGTCTACGCCATCGCCTTTCATTTCGCATGGCAGGGGGTGGCGCTCGGCGTCGGCTCCTATTATCTGCGGATGTTCGCCTTGAGCGCCGGGTTTCACCGCTATTTTTCCCACCGCTCCTACAAGACCAGCCGGGCTTTCGCGTTTTTCCTCGCTTTCCTCGGGGAGTGTTCGCTGCAGAAGGGTGTCCTGTGGTGGGCCAGCCACCACCGCCACCACCATCGCCACTCGGATGGGCCGGAGGACGTGCATTCGCCCATGCACAAGGGTTTCTTCTGGTCACACATGGGCTGGATCCTGTGCGAGAAATACAAGGACCCGAAGCCCGAGCTGATCCGTGATTTTATGGACCATCGCGAGCTCGTGTGGCTGAACGCCAACACCTGGCTGCCGGCCAACCTGTATATCGGGACCTTGGTGGCGCTGTTCGGGCTCGAGGGGTTCCTGTGGGGTTTCGCGGTCGCCACGGTGTTCCTGTGGCACGGGACCTTCACCATCAACTCCCTGGTCCACGTATGGGGCACCCGGCCCTACGATACGGGCGACAACTCCAGGAACAATGTGCTCGGCGCCATCCTCACCCTGGGCGACGGCTGGCACAACAATCACCACCATTATCCGGTGTCGGTGCGGCACGGCTTCCGCTGGTGGCAGATCGACCCGACCTATTTCGTGCTGTGCCTCTTCGAGCGGCTCGGGATCGTATGGGACCTCAAGCGCCCGCTGCCCGCGCGGGTCGCCGCGACCTCGATGGCGCGCGCATGATGCCGCCAGAGGGCCTGGCCGGAGTCCGGACTGCACACCCCGCGCGCCACAGAGAACCACTCACCATTTTTTTTCTATTTTAGGCGGCTAAAGGCCCGCGCCCGTCCCGCGATGCAAGAACAATGGCAGGACCAGGCCATGGCGCTCGCCGGTGTGTTTCAGGCTGCGGCGCTTGTGGAGCGCCTGGCCAAGACCGGCGCGGTCCCGAACGAAAACCTCAAGACCACCGTCGGGAGCCTGTTCGAGTTCGACCCCGACAACGTGGAGGTGGTGTTCGGCGGGAGCCCCGATTACCGCTTCGGGCTCAGTGTCGGCATCAACACCCTCAAGGACATCTTCGACAGCAAGCGGCGCTCAGCGCGCTTCGCGGACCTGGTCGGCTGTGTGGTGGGTTTGATCCATCTGGCGCGACAGCTCCGGAAGAACCGCGACATGCAGGACGGCGTGGGCCGCCGATTGCGCGAGATACACGGGAGGCTCACCGCGGCGGGCGGCCTCCTGGCCGCGAGCGACGATGCCGTCATCGCCGCCGTCGCCACCTGCTACCAGGAGACCTTGAGCACCCTCAAGTTCCGCATCCAGGTGCGCGGCGATGCGCGTTACCTGCGCGACCCCGAGATCGCCCAGAAGATCCGGGCGGTGTTGCTGGCCGGGGTGCGGGCCGCGATGCTATGGCACCAGATCGGTGGCCGGCGCTGGCACCTACCGGTGTTTCGCAAGCGCATCCTGCGGGCCCTCTGCGATATTTCGTGACTGCCTTAGCTAGCAGTCAAGCAAGATGATTCGAACAGGCCCGTCATTCCAGCATGGATTGCGGGATCCAGAGCACATGGACGTAGGTGCTGTCCTGCATCCTGGACCCCGGCAATCCTGCCGGGGTGACGAATCACTTCCGATTTACCATGACTGACTGCTAAGGGGCGGATCCGATGCCACCCGGCGCCGAATGCGGCGCGGCGGGAGCGCCAGGCCATCGTGCGAGGTGTGACGCTGTTCCGTGTGCTGCTCGCGGCCCTGCTCAGCATCGGCTTCGCCCTCGCCCTGCTCGGCCTCTTCTATGCCACGGATCTGGCCTTCTCCGTCTGGGAGCGCTTGGCCGAGGCCCCGATCGTGCTGGTCGGGATCTACGTTGCGTTGGTCGCCTTGCTCGCGGCCGGGGTCGGGTACGTGCTCTGGCGACTCCTGCGACCCCGTCCCGCGAAAGAGCCACGCAAGAGATCCGACCGCGCGCCCTCCCACCCCAGCCCGGCCGAGCTCCATGCGCGCATGGCCGAGGCCGAGGCCCAGGGCGCCGACATCGGCTCGGTCCGCGCCGAGCTCGGCCGCCTCGCCGAGCACGCGGCTCGGCTCTCTATCGCGCTCTTCGGCGAGGTCGGGAGCGGCAAGTCCTCGCTCGTCCAGACCCTCCTTCCCGGCTGCCGGGTAGACATCGATGCGCGCGCCGGGACCACCAGGGGCGTGACGCGTTACCGCTGGCTTGCCCCGAACGGTGAGGAGGTCGTGCTCATCGACCTGCCCGGGTCCAACGACCCGGCACGAGACCTGGACCCCGTCGCCCGAGATGAGGCGCTACGCGCCCACGCCGTGGTGTATCTCACCGATTCGGACCTGACCCGGGCACAGCACCGCGAGCTCGCGGCCTTGCTCACCCTCGGCAAGCCCGTCATCGTCGCCATCAACAAGATGGATTGGTACACCGAGCGCGATCGGGACACGCTGCGTGGGCGGATCGCGGAACGGGTGCCGGAGTGCGAGGTGGTCGCCCTGTCGGCGGGCGGCCGGAGAGAGGTCGTACGCACCGGAGCGAACGGCCAGGAAGTCGTCTCGGTGGAGCCCGTCCCACCGAACGTCGCGGAGCTGCTCGCGGCCTTGGCGCGCACCCTGGGCCAGGACCGCGCGGCGCTGCTCCGGGGCCGCGAGACGGTGGTGCTCGGGCTCGCGGCTCACAAGCTCGACGTCTCACTCGCTGCGCACCGCGGCACCCGCGCCGAGGAGATCGTGAGAGACTATGCGCGCCAGGCGGTGGTCGGGGCGCTGGTGGCCGTGGCCCCTGGCACCGATCTGGTGATCCAGGGTTATCTCGCCGTGGGCATGGTGCGCTCCCTGTGCGAGCTCTACGAGGTCCAGAGCCCCCGGGTCGACATGACGCGCCTCCTGCGGCTCGCGACGAAACGGGCGCGCAAGGTCCTGCCGCTGGTGCTGGCGGTCGCGGGCAACGCCTTCAAGGCCTTTCCCGGCCTCGGCACCGTGGCGGGCGGGGCCTTGCACGCCGTGGGTTACGGTCTCATCTTCGAGAGCCTCGGGCACGCGGTGGCCGAGGGCCTGGCCCGCGAAGGGGATCTCGGGGAGCAGGCCACCTTGCAACGCTTCGAGGAGGACTTGAGTGGAGATTTGGGAACGCGTGCGGAACGCCTGGTCCGGCTGGCCCTGGCGCCGGGAAAAGGGCGCCGCGGAGAGCCCTGAGGACGTGCGCGAGGACTCCCCGCTCGGTCGGGCGCGCGACAGCCTGCGTGCGCTGGTCGAGGACCCCAAGTTGCCGGCGGCGGTGCGCGACGGCCTGTCGGAGGAGCTGGGTCACGTCCAGGCCATGCTCGAGCGGCTCGAAGAGGGCCACATCCACATCGCGCTCTTCGGGCGCGTCGGGGTCGGAAAATCGGCCCTCATCAATGCCCTGCTTCGCGAGCGACGGTTCTCGACCAGCCCCCTGCACGGCGAGACACGCGCCCCACAATCCGCCCGCTGGGAGGAACGACAGGCGCACGAACGGGGCGCCGGGGGCGTGTTCCTGATCGACACCCCCGGCATCGACGACATCGAGGGTGAGGCCCGCGAGCGCATGGCGCGCGAGGTCGGCCGCCGCGCCGATCTGGTGCTGTTCGTGGTCGATGGGGACACCTCCGCCACGGAGATCCAGGCGCTCAGAGTGCTCGCCGAGGAGCACAAACCGCTGCTAATGGTCTTCAACAAGGTCGACCGCTACACAGAGGCCGAACGCGCCGTTTTGGTCGAGGCGCTCACACTTCGCTGCCGGGGACTCGTGGCGTCCGATCGGATCGTCTGCAGTGCCGCCGAGCCGGGTCCACGCATCTACATCGAGATCGACGCATCCGGCCGCGAGACTGAGACGCTACGGCGTGCCGACCCGCAAGTGCAGGCCCTGCGCGAGGCGCTGTGGGCCGTCCTGGAAAGCGAGGGGAAGGCCCTCGCGGCGCTCAACGCGACGCTCTTCGCGGGTGAGGTCTCGGACACGATCAGCACCCGGGTGTTGGCGATCCGGCGCGATCTGGCCGCCGCCGTGATCCGCAGCTACTGCCTGGTCAAAGGGGTGGTCGTGGGCCTGAACCCCATCCCGATCTCGGATCTCCTGGCGGCCGGGGCCGCGGACCTGGGCCTGGTCCTGCACCTCGCGCGCATCTACGGCCTGCCCATGGGCAAGGCCGAGGCCGGCCGGCTCATCGCCACCATCGCGGCGCAGATGGCGCTGGTGATGGGCTCGGTGTGGGCCGTGCATTTCCTCGCCTCGGCGATCAAAGGCGGCACGGCCGGACTCTCGACCTTGGTCACCGGCACCACCCAGGGGGCCGTCGCCTACTATTCGGCGCTCGTGGTCGGACGGGCGGCGCAGCGCTATCTCGCGCAGGGGCGGTCATGGGGACCGCTGGGGCCCAAGCGCGTCGTCCAGGAGATCCTCGACGGTCTCGATCGGGACTCGCTGCTCACCGAGGCGCGTGAGAAGATCTCGGCCCGGCTGCGCGGTTCTTCGTTCGCGTGAAGGGCCTGGCGCTCGAGATCCTGGCGTCGCTTGAGCCTGGTGCCTGGGGTTCTGGCGGACCGCCGCGGGTGTCGAGCGGCGCGGGTTCCGCCCATGGGTTCCATCTAGGCATCAATTGGGGTACCGTAGTAGTGGGAACGTACTGGTTATACGCTGCGTAACTGGCCCACGTTACCACGGTAAGCTTTACAAGGCTAAGAAGGGGGTTGTGCGCAAGCCGGCCGGGAAGCCGATCGCCGCCCCTGTAGAACCCTATAACTAAATCGAAGGAGGTAACCATGCCTGACGCTACCATGTGGGTGTTGCTCGCTTTGTCGCTCGTGTGCTTCGGCGTACTGATCGCGCTCAATCGCTAAGGCGGGCATCTCACCTAATCTCAAATAACAATTACCCGGGGGGCCTCGGCCCCCAATTTGACGCGCGGGTCTACCTCCGGCACCGGCCGCAGGTTGCCCGCGTTGCTTTATGTATCTGTTTTATATGTTTTTATAGTTAATAGGGGGAGCGGTCCTGGGCGGTCCGCGTAGCCGGCACGGACCCATGCGTGAGATCCTGCTCTCCGCGCTCGGGGCGGCCTTCACGGCGTGGGCGATCCTGGTCGCAGCCATGTCCTTGTTCCAGTCCTCCTTCATCTTCTTTCCGTCCCGAGAGATCATCGCCACGCCGACGCAGGCGGGACTGGTCTACGAGCCGATCGAGGTCCGTGCGGAGGACGGGGTGCGACTCTCGGGTTGGTATGTCCCCGCGGCCGAGGCCCGGTTGACCGTGTTGTTCCTGCACGGCAACGCCGGCAACATCTCCCACCGGCTGATGGCCCTACACGCCCTGCACAGCCTCGAGCTCGCGGTGCTTATCCTCGATTACCGCGGCTACGGCGAAAGCTCCGGCAGCCCGTCCGAGCAGGGCACCTATCGCGATGCCCTGGCCGCCTGGGAATATCTGACCAGGACACTCGGCATTGCGGCCGACCGCATCGTGCTGTTCGGAGAGTCCCTGGGCGGGGCGGTGGCCACCTGGCTCGCGACCCGCGAACATCCCGCGGGGCTCATCCTGGAATCGAGCTTCACGACCATGCGCGAGTTGGCCGGCCATTTCTATCCATTCTTTCCCGCGCGATGGCTGCTACGCGTCGATTACCCGACGATCGAGCGGCTCTCCCGGGTGCGCTGTCCCGTGCTCGTGATCCACAGCCCGGACGACGAGATCGTGCCCTTTGAGCATGGGGAACGCCTGTTCGCGGCGGCCCCCGGCCACAAGCAGTTCGTCAAGCGCCAGGGGGGACACAACGACGCCTTTCTGGCAGGAACGGAGGTTTTGTTGGCGGGCATCGAACGGTTCATCACGAGTATCCAGGACGATGGCCCGGCGGGATCACGAGGACCGGGACAGCGTCTTGGATCGCGTCCGGGCAAGTCAATGAGCCAGCGGGATCGGTAAAATCCACGAGCCTCGGCGTACATCTTGCTGCACCTCGCCGGAGCGGTGTACCCCCGCGCCGATCCCATCCAATCCTTATGCTACGATCGGCCGGGCTCAAGCAGGCGACCTCGATGTCCAAGCGGTGTATCTACAAGGTGATCTTCCATAACCAGGGCCGGGTGTACGAGGTCTATGCCCGCAGCGTGAGTCAGGGCGGGTTGTTCGGGTTCGTGGAGATAGGGGATCTGGTAT
>JACCXJ010000302.1 GCA_013697045.1 Gammaproteobacteria bacterium
GTCGCGAGCGAAGGGAGGTCGCGTTCCGCCGGAGCGCAGGAACCGGAGTGTATGTTGAAATACATGAGGATTCCGAGCACCGCCGGAACGCGAGATCCCGAGCGCAGCAGGTTTTTTCACAACCTCTACCAAAGCGGCCCACGAGAAGGTCGGCCACGCGGGGCAGAGAGCCGCACCGGCCCGGGGACGCTACCCTCCCGCCATGCCCACGACATTGAATCCGGCATCGACGTAGGTGATTTCCCCGGTGATGGCCGAAGCGAGATCCGAGCACAGGAAGGCCGCGACGTTCCCGACCTCGTCGATGGTGATGTTGCGCCGGAGCGGGGCGGTCTTTTCGACGTGATCGAGAAAGCGGCGAAAGCCGGTGATCCCGGCCGCCGCGAGCGTGCGGATGGGCCCGGCGGAGATCCCGTTGACCCGGATCCCCTCGGGCCCGAGGTCCTGGGCCATGTAACGCACATTGGCCTCCAGGCTCGCCTTGGCGAGTCCCATGACGTTGTAGTTCGGCATGGCCCGGACCGCGCCGAGGTAGGTGAGCGTCAGCATCGCGCCGTTGCGTCCGTGCATACCCTGGCGCGCGCCGTTGGCCAGCGCGGTGAAGCTGTAGGAGCTGATCTCGTGGGCGATGCGGAAGCCCTCGCGGGTCACGACGTCGAGATAGCTGCCTTCGAGCTGTTCGCGCGGCGCGAAGGCCACGGCATGGACGAGGATGTCGAAGTGGTCCCAAAAGTTGTCCAGGTGCTCGAACACGGCCCGGATCTCGCTGTCGTTCGCGACATCGCAGGGCACGGTGACCTCCGAGCCGACCTCGGCCGCGAGCTCCTCGACGCGGCCCTTGAGCCGCTCGCCCTGATAGGTGAAGGCCAACTCGGCGCCCTCGCGGCGCATGGCCTTGGCGATCCCCCAAGCGATCGAGCGGTTGCTCGCGACCCCCACGATGAGCGCGCGCTTGCCCACTAAGAACCCCATGGAAGGTGCCCCCTCGGCGTTGTCATGCGCCGTTCGGCGTGCCAGGCCAAGAGTCTATAACGAATGTGGCCCAGGTGGCATCACGTCCCTCGGTACCCTCGCCGGCAGGGGGACGTCGTCGTGGCGCCGGTTGGAATGACGGGCCGATTCGCGACGGGAGGATGCCCGACCGGCGCGGCGCGAAGGGCCCGATAATCCATACGCCCCCTTTGGTCGACGCGCCGCTTGACTCCGTAGCGGCTACAGGGTCTATCTTACGCCACAGGCCCCGGAGGAGGGATGATGATGACGTCCAATAGACCTTTGGACACCCGATCGGCCGCGACCAGTCGCACGTCCAAGGCTCAACCGGTCGGGAAGGCGCTGGTGTCCGTCGGGAGTGTGGTCGCCGCGCTCGCGGCTTCGTCTTGTTGTGTGCTGCCGCTCTTGTTCTTCACGCTCGGGATCAGCGGTGCGTGGATCGGGAATCTAACGGCGCTCGCGCCTTATCAACCCTACTTCGTGGTCGTCACGCTGGGCTTTCTGGCCGCCGGGTTCTTCATGGTGTACCGGAAGCCCAGGATGGTGTGCGCGCCGGGGTCGTATTGCGCCAAACCCTATTCGGACCGGATCGCGAAGGTGAGCCTCTGGATCGCGACCGCGATCATCGCCGTGGCGCTCGCGTTTCCCTTTCTGACGCCGTTCCTCATCGAAACATGAGCTTGGAGGTCGACATGCGAAAGCTGCTCTTGGGATGCGTGACTATGGTGATGGTCCTTGTGGCCAGCCCCGTGTCCGCGGTTGAGAAGACCGTGACTCTCCGCGTGGATAACATGACCTGTGCCACCTGCCCGCCGGTGGTGAAGAAGAGCCTCGGTCGGATCGACGGGGTGTCCCGGGTCGAGGTGTCGCTCGAAGCGAAGACCGCGATCGTGACCTATGATGACGCCAAGACCGATGTTGCGGCCTTGATCGGTGCCACGACCAACGCGGGTTATCCGTCCCGCCTGGCGGAATAAGCTCGCGGGAACGTGATCAGCACCTATACGCTGCAAATCACCGGGATGGCCTGCGATCACTGCGCGAAGTCGATCGAGGACGCCCTGGCGGGCGTGGCTGGGGTAGTCGAAGCGAAGGTCTCGTATGGCGAAGGCACCGCCCGCATCAAGACCGCGGTGAGGGTCGATAGCGCGAAGCTCATCGATACGATCCAGGGCAAAGGGTTTGGCGCGGAGGTGCTGGATCGCAAGGGTTCGACTGTCGCAAAGGAGGTCTCAAACCGGCCGTGCATCTCGGTCGTCGACACGCCCACGCCTTCCGTCAGACCGCGACGGAGATCGCGAGGCGCTCTCCACGTCGCGATCATCGGAAGCGGGGGGCGGCGTTTGCTTGCGCGATCCGCGCGGCCGAGGAAGGCCGAGGTCACGCTCATCGAGCGGGGCACCCTAGGGGGGACCTGCGTCAATGTCGGCTGCGTGCCCTCGAAGATCATGATCCGCGCGGCCCATCTCGCGCATTTGCAATCCGAGCACCCCTTCGACGGCATCCAGAAGCGCACGGCCGTCCTCGACCGCCGAGCGCTCCTGGCCCAGCAGCAGGGTCGAGTAGAGGAGCTGCGGCATGCCAAGTACAAAAGGATCCTAAAATCGAATCCCAGCATCACGCTCCTACGCGGATCCGCGCACTTCACCAAGCAGAGAACCCTGCTGGTGAAGGAGCCGGGGGGCCAGGAGCAGCGCCTGCGCGCCGACCGTATCCTGATCGCGATCGGCGCCTCGCCCTCGATCCCCGAGACGCCGGGTCTTAAGGACACCCCCTACTGGACCTCGACCGAGGCGCTCGTGGCGGAACGATTGCCGGAGCATCTCATCGTCTACGGGGGCTCCGTGGTGGCCGTGGAGCTCGGGCAGGCGTTCCTGCGCCTGGGCTCGAAGGTCACGCTCATCGCGCGCTCGACCCTGCTCTCGAAGACCGATCGGGCCATCGGGGATGGGCTGGAAGCGGCCCTCGAAGGCGAAGGCATGCGCGTCCTGACCCATACTGCGGTCAAGCAGGTGCGCTACGGGAGCCGTTGGTTCCGCAAGCGGTTCAGCATCGAGGTAGACCGGGAGACCCTCATCGGCGATCGCCTGCTGGTCGCGACGGGCCGGACCCCGAACACCGCCGGCCTGGGGCTCGACCGAGTGGACGTCGACACCGACACGCGCGGCGCCATCGTCGTCGATGATCACATGCGGACGAGCGCCGAGCATATCTATGCCGCCGGGGATTGCACGATCCAGCCGCAGCTCGTGTACGTCGCTTGCAGCGGCCGGCACCCGTGCAGCGATCAACATGATGGGCGGGGAGGCGGCCCTGGACCTGTCCGCCGTGCCCGAGGTCGTGTTCACGGACCCGCAGGTCGCGACCGTGGGCCTGACGGCGGCGCAAGCGAGCGAGCAGGGCTTCCAGGTCGACAGTCGCACCCTGAGCCTGGAAAACGTGCCGCGGGCGCTCGCCAACTTCGACACCCGGGGCTTCATCCAGCTCGTCGCCGAGCATGGGAGCGGGCGCTTGCTCGGGGCCCAGGTGCTGGCGCCGGAAGGCGGGGAGATCATCCAGACGGCCGTGTTCGCCGTCCGCCACCGTCTGACCGTGCGAGACCTCGCCGAACGACTCTTCCCCTACCTCACCATGGTCGAGGGGCTCAAGCTCTGCGCGCAGACCTTTACCAGGGACGTGACACAGCTCTCGTGCTGCGCGGGGTAACGGACCTTTGGGCTCTGTCGAGCGATCGCCTCGAGGCCCCGGGGCGGATCCTCGTGCCCGCCCCCAGCGGGACTTGTCGGGCGTGCCGAGGACGCAAGTTCAGAACCCACAAGCTCAGCCACACCTATGCGACGCGGCGCCTCGAGGCCCCCCAGGCGTCCGAGGCGACCGCGCGTCTCTCTCAGCGCCCTGCATTTTCTTTAGAAACTGGTCGAGGAATGGCGCCTGGCCCTTCAGGATCTTCCGCCTGGCGGACTCGACTCCGAACCACGCTGCTCTGTCGACCTCCGGAAACTGCTGTTGCTGCCCTGACTTCGGAGGCCATTCCATAGAAAACATGTTGCTCTTTAGCCTGGCGGGATCAAAATCAGAGCATAGAGCCCACGCAAACACTAGCTTGCCGCTTGGCTGCCTAAGTGGCTCCAACGGTAGGAAGTCGCCGGCAGGCGGAATGCCCTTCTCTTCTTCGAACTCTCGTTTGGCTGCGGACAGCGGCTCCTCGTCGTCCGCGAGCTCCCCCTTCGGTATCGACCACGAGCCATCGTCCTTCTTTGTCCAAAACGGGCCCCCCGGATGAACCAGGAGCACTTCCACACCCTCCGTCGTCTCGCGGTACAACAGAAGTCCCGCACTCTTTTTCGACATAGTTCACCTGCGCGTGTAGATGAGCTCCATGGACTTGAATTCCTTTCCATCGGGACCCTTCTCGAAGAACCGGTGAACCTCCCGATCCGGACTTTCTTCGCGGGAGGTCATGCGCACGGTCTTCTTGGCGTTGGTCATCGCGTCCATGTAGGAGCCGCTGTGGGTGCAGGCGCCCCTGTTGTCGCACTGGCCGGTGCTCACCATGATCCCGGTGCCCATGTTGTCGTTCCAGGTGCCCCAAAACTCCTTGGACACGTTGTCGTAACCGGTGAGGCCATACCCCTCGAACGGCTTGTCCATATAGGTGCTTCTGACCTTCTCCGCCAAAACCCGGCCGCCCAGCATCAGCTCGCGCTCCACGGTGCCAACGGATTCCGTGGGCGGCTTCGTGGGGTCCATCCAGAACTTGCCCGCGAACTCCCACTTCCCCGTCTTCCTAGCCAACCACTGGTGCTGCGGCCCGAGCTTGGCCGCCTTTTCCCAGGCCTCCATCATCGCCTTGTGCTCGGCCGACATCTCCTGCTGCTCGCTCGTTTTGTCTTCTGCCGTGGCCGACGCGGCGGCCACACCCAGTGCGAGGGCAAACGCGGTTGCCGTTCTGACCTGCTTCATATCCTCCTCCTTTCGTGGACCATTACATTACGACTAAGTACCCGGCCTATAGACCCCCGGCTACCCGATTAGGCCATTCATCGGAACAGCGGCAGGCAGGCGGTCGCGATCCGCTCAATGTGCCGCTCATCGGTTCCACAGCATCCGCCCATCACGTTTAGCTGCCGCAGTCGGCTCTTGAGCTCCGCGTACTCCCGCCCCAGCTCCGCCGGATTGCCCGTGTCCAGATCGGGGGACGCATCTAGTTCTGCGTGGCTCATGCGCGAGGCGTTGGCTCGCAGCCCCCGAATCCGTTCCACCCAGGGTTCTCCTGCGGTCAGAACGGCTCAAAATGAGTGGGATGGGCGCAATTGATCATGTAGTAGCAGGGATAACCCGACGTGGCTTCTTCAACCTGCTCGATCGCTGCTTTCAGCGTCTGACCGGTCGGGAGTTTCCCATCGGCCTCGACAGTGAAGGAAATCGCAACGGGCATGTGCGCTTGCTCAGTGGCTCGGGCAATGCCGACGGCCTCTTCCACATAGTTCATGGTAATGGCACACACCATATCCGCGACCGTGCCGGCAAACGTGTCGACTTGTTCCCGATGATAAGTCTCTGCTTCCTGCTCCGACATGGCCCGATCAGGGACATAGCCGTCTCCCCGAGGACCCAGGCATCCGCTGATCACCACCGGGGTCCGATCGATCTCGTATTCGCCCCGAATCTCCCCGAGCAGGCGAATGGCCTTCCGGTTTGCCTCCGCGAGAGCGTCGGCCGTGTAGCCGAGCCGCGCTCCCCAGTCCGCGTTGGCTCGCCACGTTGCGCTTTGGAGTATGAGGCCAGCGCTGAACCGCCTGGCAAGCTCCGCATACCTTCGAAAGTACTTGCGAAGCGCTGCTTCGCCTTCCGGAGTCTCAAAGAGATGGAAGGCAGCGAAGTAGGGAAGCTCCAGTCCTTCGTGGAAGATGAGGGTAGTTTCGATGCCGCCATCGGTCAAGAAAAGATCGCCGCCAAGCTGCGGCAAAGCGTTTCGGTATCGAGTCATGTGGTTCCCTCTTTTCGTCTTCTATGCGACCTAACCCTCAGCGCGACCGACGGGGGTTGGTAGCGCGAGTAGAACCCCTTCGCTGGCCGCTGCAGTTAGGCTGTTCGTTCATCTTGGCTTTCGCGCCATTGGAAAGACTGGTGGCGATGTTCCCACCTGGATGGTGCCGAGAACCTCAAATCCGTGCCGCTCGTATAAAGGAACGTTGCGCGGGCTTGTCGCTTCAAGGTAGGCGAGTACCTGTTGGCGATCACACTCGTCCAGGGTGCGGCTCAACAGCGCCGAACCGTATCCCCGGCCCTGGCTCACAGGATCGACCCCGATGAGCGGTAGATGCCAGTGCTGTTCGTGAGGGTGGTAGGTATCCATCTGTTCGAACATCGAGAACATCGCGTACTTCAGTTCATCCGCTACGGTGTCCTCGATAACTCTCACAAGGGATGCCTCATCCGGCGGTATACCCGGCGGCAACCACAAGGCCACACCAGAGAAGCCTTCAACATTATGGGCTGTTCCGGCATCTACGGCGCCTCCGCCGAATGCTCGAGCAAAACGCGGGACGGCGTCCAAATACTGTAGTTGATCAGGCCATGCCCACCGAGCGGCAGGATCGCCTGCGAATGCCAGAGTCAGAACAGTGAAGCAGCGCTCGGCTTCAGACTCTTTAGCGCTTCGAATCGATCGCTCAGACATGAAGTGACGCCCCCTGTCCTGCAAGCTCAACCGGACAGAACAATCGGAATCGTCGGGGCCCACACCGCATAGATGATCGGAAAGGACCACCATGGCGTCGACGCGGACCGGCTGCGTAGCTCGCACCACACGATGGGCCGAACGCAGCGCGGTCAGGACCTCCCGGTGGGTCAGGAGTGCCTGCCGGCGATAGGTGTTGAGGGTAAAGAGATAGATCGCACCGCGAATCGGTGCGCGACGATAACGTGACGTTCATCAAGCATAACCCCTGTTCCGCGTGCGCACAGCGCACCCTGTTTTGCTGGAAACAGCGGCGCTGGGTGCGCACCAAGGTCCGCAATCTTCTGGCGTTGGGCACGAGTAAGCGTCAGGCAATTCTCGCGGCGATCAGCAGCAAGAGCTACTGGCAACTGTCGGAGATCCTGGCGACACAAACCGGGATGACGAATGTTTGGCTGAAAAGCCAGGGCTTGATATCCGTCCGTGCGCTTTGGATGCGTGCCCACGGTTATACCTGATGTCATCGTGTGCTCCACTTTTGTGAACCGCCTAGTGCGGACCCGCATGCTAGGTGGTGTAGGGGCTGGGGGCTAAACACCCGTGGCTACCCGATTGGACCGCGATGAACTACGGCCCTGCATGGTCGGTGATGAACCGCCGCGTGTCCGCAATCATTGACACCACATCCTCCGCTTTAAACTCGGTCTGGCGACCGTGAGCTGCCAGATTTCTCACATGCGCTAACGCCGTTACCCTCTTCTGAGTAAGGATATCGTAAGCTGAGTCCTTAGCTAGATCTGCGTTCATCTTGTCCAATTTACCCGTAGGTAAGGACCGCTTTTGGCACATCTCGCGAACGGTCGTCTCCAGCACTACGCCCGCGATGACGGCAGCCGCCGCGTGGTAGCCGCTCTGAAGCAACTCCTGTGCTTGGTCAAGCTCCCAATCGAAGACCTCTGCCTGAACGAGATGCCGGAGCGTATCAAGGTGCCCGCCATCGAAGTCCTCCTGTGCAGCTCGGAACACGGCCACCAAGCGTAGCAACTCGTCATAGTTGGTTTGCCCAATCAATCTGGACTCCTCTGACTCACGGAATCTCTTGACGTACCCGGAGCCCGCCCCGCACGCCTTTCAAGCAAGGCTCCTGCCTTGACCTTCCAATTTAGAAGATCGCCTGCGTCAACGTAAGTGGCGCTGCCAAGCATTCCACCCGACTCGGTCCGCTTCGAAGCCTCAACGACGGCGGACTGAGAAAGTAGTTGTCGAAACCTCTCGGAAATCTTCTTCGTCATCAGATATCACCCAAGGTGGGTATAGCGGTCCAACGCCTAACTTCAGCGGCGCGGTGCGACTTCTCGCGCCGCGTCCGCTGCAATGCCGGGTTGGGCACAACGGCACCCAACAGCGCCCAAAGAGGCACGCCAGATCGAAGCCGTCCGGAAGGTGTTTCGCGAAGGGCTCTTAACTGTCATCCTGCGCCTTAGGTTCGCCGTCTGATATCTCCCTAAGTCGCGTTTGCGTGTGACGAACGAGGTCCACCTGCTCAGGCCGCAACTGAGGCAAGTCTAAATTGACGGAGCGAGCTAGTATTCGCATGATGTCGATGAACAGTATAAGCTCGACTGGCTGTGTGCGATCTATATTGAAACCGGCATCTGCGACGTAAGCAGGGCCGCTGTATGCCCGCTGCAACTGATCCGACAACTGTCCAGGCGGCTTTGGAAGGCGATATTCCATCCAAGAACATGCCAATGCCGGGAAAGGGTGTCGTGGGGATAACGAGCGCTGGCAGAAGCCATAGAGCCGTACGTACGGGTACCAGCCAATTTCCTTGTCGAATGGCAATGCTGCCTCCATCCGATCGAGTATCTCGTTCTGAATCTGCAAAACAACTAGACTATCCTTAAACTGTTCGTGCGATAGAAGGAACACGGGAAAGTCGGTGATAATCCATCGCGCACCGCTTCCTTCTAACATCTTTCCTACGTACATATCGGCTTGACGTGCTGCTTCAACGCTGCACAGCGTCCCTCTTATGGAAATGAATTGTTGGTCGACAACCCCGATTCGCTTTGACAGCGGGCCAAGGAAGGAAAGTTTCTTTGAGCGCGCTTGAACGGGGCTGTGGCCGTACTGAACGCCATTCAAAGAGAGGCCGTTGGCTTCCTGTTCTAGTCGTATCTTCTCGATGACGTCGAGTACAGTTTTTCTCTCTTGTGCGTGCGACTCGAAAGTTCTGTACAGAGCCTCGACCAATCCAGTTTGACCAGTTCCTGCGCTGCCTAACACATCTATCCCCGTCCATTGCTTACTAAGTGCACTGAGGAGTGCGGCAATGTTTGCGCGCCCAGCAAGCAAACCCGGGATCTTTGATGAAAGGGTTCGGGCGGTAAGCTTTTTCGTCGTTCTCTCAGAGGAATCGAAGTAAGGATAGAGCTGATAGTCAGAGAACAAGTCGTACGCCCAGCGCCCTGGAACAAAGAGCGCGTTGAGCAGATTTTCGAGTGGCGCATTCCTGACGTCAACCATGGTTTTAACCCGATCTGTTGGGGGAACGAAGGGGCATAGGATAGCCCCGTTACGAGGAAGGCTTCACACGCGTGAGCTGTGCTCGGTTTACGCACCGCTACCGGCGATATGTGCGTGACGTCATTGGTACGTGACCCTGACCCCCTAAAAGGTGCTTTTCTTCTGCGTCACAAGCCCCATATTCTGGTTCAGCATATGAGAGCCCTCGCCCCAAGGATCAAGCACTTGTGCGAATTATAGTACCCCCTAAAGCCGGGAGGCAAGCACATCTTCGGAGGTCGTATGGGTGACGGACAATCCCGTCTGCTGGACTGGGACCGGATCCGGCGGAAGCATTACTGCATCCGGACCGAGCAGGGCCTATATGGACTGGATCCGGCGCTTCGTGTTGCATCACAAATAAGAGGCACCCCGCGACATGGGGGCGGCGGAGGTTCGAGGGGTTCCTGACCCACCTCGCGGTCGCGAAGGGGATGTCGGCCTCGACGCCGAACCAGCCAAGGGTGCGGTCCCGTTCCTCTACAAGGAGGTCCTCGGGGAGCCTTTGCCGTGGCTCGAAGGCGTCGAGTCGGCGAAGCGGCCCGAGCGCCTGCCGATGGTCCTGACGCGCGAGGAGGTCGAATCGATTCTCGCGGCATCTGAGCGGCACGGTGGGATTGATGATCCGCCTCCTCTACGGGACGGGGATGCGGCTCATGGAGCGTGTGCGCCTGGGGGTGAAGGATGTCGATTTCGCAAGGGCCGAGATCGTGGTCCGGCAGGGCAAGGGTGGAAAGGACTGCATGACTGTGCTGCCGCAGACCCCTCGCAGCCCGATCAACGAGCACCCTCGGCAAGGTCAGGAACCCTCGAAGCAGATCTGGAAGCCGGCTACGGTGAGGTCTATCTCCCCGATGCCGTTGCCGCAAGTATCCAGGCGCGCCACGGCACTGGGCGTGGCAGTATGCGTTTCCCTCGCGCACGCGCTCCGTGGACCCGCGTTCCGGGGCGGTGCAGCGGCACCATGTGGACCAGAAGGCGTTGCAGCGCGCGATGCAGCAAGGCCGTGCAGGGCGGGCGTCGCCAAGCTGGCCACGCCGCATACGCTGCGACATTCGTTTGCCACCCACCTCCTGGAGTTCGGTGGGTTACGGCGCCAAACGGCGCGCCTAACTAACCCACCCTGTCATCGACTCACGCCGGATGGCTGATCTCTCGACGGCAACGTCGTTCGCGCCCGCGCCGACGATGTCGGCAGCCGTGTGGACGTCGTTCCCCGACGAGGATCCTTTGTCCCCCCGCGGTGATCCTTCGTTCCCCCACGAGGATCCTTGTTGCCCCCGCGTCGATGCTTCAATTCGGTGCGTGCCGGCAACGTATGCATCCGTGCAGACATTGATCAGGTCCGTGCCGACGATGATCCGGGCCGTTCCGGCGTCGTCGGCGGGGCCGAGGGCTTCGTCCGCAGAAAGGAAATCGAAGGCGGCACCGGTGCCGGCGGTTGCTCAAGAGGCATCGGGCAAGCGCGTGAGCGGCCTTGCGAGCATCAAGAGGGAGCGAAGGACGCCGAATGCCTTCCCCCTCGAAATACGGTATGTCCGCAGACGCCTCCGTTGGCGAATCCCGGGGGATCCGGGTGACGATACGCTTGTTCGGGCGTTCGTGCCGGCACGGGCCATCACCGGTCAAAAGACCGCGGCCCCAGCGCCGTCCGCGCCTTGCTACTGCACGCCCTGCGCGCGCACCCTATTCGTCTAATGGCTTCCCGTCAGCCACCCAGGCCTCGAAGCCGCCGGCGATGTTGCTGACGTTCGAATACCCCATCCGTTGCAGGGTCTCCGCCGCCAGCGCCGAACGCGCCCCGCTCCGACAGTAGACGAGCACGGGGACCGAGGGGTCCGCCAGCTCGCGGCAGCTCCCGATGCGGAACTCCAGGAGGCCGCGCGGGATGTGGATGGCCCCGGGCAACCGGCCTGCCTCTAGCTCCGCGGGCTCGCGCACGTCGATCACCACCGTCCGAGGCTCGCCGAGGTGTTGCTCGGCGGTGTCCGGATCGATCTCGCGGATGTGTTGCCTGGCCTCCTGGACGAGGTCTTGTACGGTCATGGCCATGGTCTTTTCACCTCCGGCGCGAAGGATGCCACAGCGCGTTCATGCCTGGCAAATCATTCGTAACGTGAGGCACTGGCGGTCGGGCCGGCTCACATGGAGACGCGCTTCAAGGCCTTGGCGGCGCCGGCCGCGGCCTTGCGTTCCGCAGCCGGCATGGGGATCAGGCCCTTGGCCACGAGATAGCCCTTGTCGCCCCAGGCCCGGTCGTGGGTGAACTCGGCGATGTACTGGGCCAGACCGGGCACCTTCCCGACGCGATCGCCCTTGACGTAGAAGTACAGCGTCCTGCTGATGGGGTATTGCTGTGACGTGACGCTGTCGGCACTCGGGGTGACCCCCTCGATCGACACCGCGTCGAGCGTCTTGGAATGAGTGAAGTACTGGTTGTAGGCCATGATCGCGATCGCCCCGGGGCGGGCCGATAGCTTATCCGCCAGCTTGTCCGGGTTTTCCCGCACATAGGCGCCGTCCTCGCGGATCGTACGACAGAGCGTGTCGAACCCGGCGGCGTCGCGGTCCTTCATGGCGGCGGCCGCGGGAAAACCCACACACCCACCTTCCATCACCAGATCGGAGAAGACTTCACGGGTTGCGGAGCCCTCGGGCGGCCCGAGCACCTCGATCTCGACATCGGGCAGGACCGGATCGACCTCCTTCCACGTCCTGAAGGGATTGCGCACGAATGTATCGCAGCCCGCGCAGGCCGGATCCGGTATCTCCTTGGCGAGGGCCAGATAGAGGGCCTTGCGCGTGAGCCGCAGCGGCTCCTGTTTTTTCAGGCGCGCCAAGGTGACCGCACCATAGCCGATCTTGACCTCGACGAGGTTTTTGACGCCCGTCGAGCGGCAGAAGTCGAATTCGCGTCGTTCCATACGACGCGACGCATTGACGATGTCCGGGGCATCCGCGCCCGCACCCTCGCAAAACAACTTGATCCCGCCGCGGCTCCCGGTCGACTCCACCCAGGGCCGTTTCACCTTCTTGGACTTGGCGAGCTTGTCGGCAACGGCATCGGCAAACGGCCGCATCGAATGCGACCCGACGATGTGCAGATACCCGCGCAGATCCGCCGCTTGTACCGGCTGCAGCAGGACGGCGACCACCACGGCGACCGAGAAGCGGACACGATAGCTCATGGTCTGTCTCACGGATCGTGGCCTCGGAAAAAAAGAACCCGCTCTGGCGAGCGGGTTCCGTGACGGGTAGCTGGTGAGTAGGCCGGGGACCGCCCGGTTGCGGTCCCCGGTTGCCGAGACCTCACTCACCCATGTAGATCAACTCCACGCGCCGATTCTTCTGGCGGCCTTCCTCGGTCTCGTTGTCCGCGACCGGATAGTCCTCGCCATACCCCTTCGCGAACAGGTTGTTCGTCACGCCGCGTTCCTTAAGGTAGTCGACCACCGACTGTGAGCGCCGATCGGACAGGGCCAAGTTGTAGTCACTCGCCCCTTCGCTGCTGGCATGTCCCTGGACCTCGATGTCCTTCTTCTCGGGAAATACGACCAGTTGATCGGCCACACCGTCCAGGATCGACTTCGCCGTCGCGGTCAGCTCGGCCGAGTCGTACTCGAAGTTGACCCCGTGCAGCTCGATGCGGATCAAGCAACCGGTGTCGTCGACCTTGGCCCCCGCGAGCGTGCCCGGGCATTTATCCAGGCAGTCGTTCACGCCGTCGCCGTCCGAGTCCCGGGCCGCGCAATCGTCCACCGGCGCCGCCGGTGCCTCCGCGACCGGTTGCGGTTTCGGCCCCAGGGGGACATAGATCCCCAGGTTCACGACCATCTCGTGCAGCTGATTGGCGGGGGCAGTGTCGCTGTCGGCATTGTAGCGATAACGCACATCGGTCCGAAGCGACGTGCCGTGCTCGTCGAGCTCGTACTGAAGACCGCCGCCGGCTTCACTGGTGAAGTGCAAGTCGGCCCCGCGCCGATCGCTGACGGTGTTCAGGCCCATGGCGCTGACGACCGCATAGGGCGATAGCTGGCCGCGCCACGGGAACACCAGGGCATCCACACCCCCACCATACTCATCCACGTCGCCGCTGCCAGCGGGCCCGTCGCTCTGGAAGTTGTCATAGACCCCCTTCAGCTCGAGGTTCAGATACCGGTTGATGATCTTACCGATCGCGAGCCCCCCGCCCCAGCCCTCGGATACATCGCGATCACCATCGGGTACGATGAAGGTCCCGAACGGCACCAGATAGAACCGGTTGTCCAGGAACTCCTCGTGCTCCGCACCGACCGCCGGGCCTGCCATCACTACCGCGAGCAGGCCGAAGGTCACTAGCCATTTGTTGCGCGCCATGTGTGTCTCCTCTTTACGACAATTGACGATGTACTATACTACATCAGAACTTGATTCCTACAGATATAGGATAGCAAAACAACAGTTCCAGCGACAGTATCGGCACCGGGCAGCACCCTTGAGCCCTCCCAACCCTCGATTCAGAGGTCTTCGTAGTCCCCTGGCTGGGCAGGCGCAAGGCCTGCCCCTACACCGGGCTAGCCGGTCCATCCCAGGCCCGCGGCGATGCAGTTGATCGAGAGCAGCAAGGGGACGAGCCCGCGCTGCCGGGCCTCCGCCGGTGCCTCGCGGAAGCGCCGGATCAACCGCACCTGCTCCCGACCGACCTGGTTGATGATGGTCAGGCGCCGCGCGAGGCGGCGCTGGAACCTCGGGAAGCGCGTGCAGAGCGCCGTCGCGCCGCTCAAACCGAGCACCCGCTCGACCGTGCGCCGGTATTCCTCCGCGACCATGCCGTAGACCTCGTCGCGTACGCTCGCGCTCGGCACCAGCGCGGTGTACTCGCGCGCGATGGAGAGGTCCACTTGCGCGAGGCACTTCTCGACCTCGTCGATGATGAGCCGGAAGAGCCGCGAGCGCTCGAACATGCGTTTCAGCAACTGCTCGCCGGCCGTCCCCCGGACCTCGATGAAGCTCGCGATCCCGCTGCCCACTCCATACCAGCCCGGTACCATGTGGCGGTTCTGGGTCCAGGCGAAGACCCAGGGGATGGCGCGCAGATCGGCCAGCGACTTGGCGCCGAAGCGGCGGGCCGGTCGCGATCCGATGTTCAGCAAGGCGAGCTCTTCGACCGGGCTCGCCGCCTGGAAGTACTCGACCAGCCCCGGATGGTCGGCGAGGCGCCGATAGGCCGCATAGGCGGCGCCGGAGAGGGCCTCCATGGCCTCGTCCACCTCCGGGGCCGGCGCCAGCGCCGCCTCGGTCGTGGACTTGAGCGAGTGTTCGAGGACGCTGGACGCGAACAGCTCCAGGTGATAGCGCGCGGTCCCGTGGTTCGCGTACTTGGCCGATACTACCTCCCCCTGCTCGGTGATCCGGCAGCGCCCCGCCACCGAGCCCGCGGGTTGGGCCGCGATCGCCCGCCCGGTCGGGACGCCGCCGCGGCTCACCGATCCGCCGCGGCCGTGGAAGAAGGCGATCGGGAGCCCGGCCTCCTCCCCCACCCGCGTGAGCCGCGCCTGGCAGAGGTGCAGCTCCCAGTTGGAGGTGAAGAAGCCGCCGTCCTTGTTGGAATCGGAATAGCCGATCATGACCTCCTGCACCCCGCCCTGCTCGCGCACCGAGCGGCGCGCCACGGCCGTCGCCAAGAGCTCGCGCATGATCTCGGGGGCGCGCCGCAGGTCCTCGATGGTCTCGAAGAGTGGCACCACCGGCAAGGTGCAGGCCTCGACCCCCTGGGCATCGACGAACAGGCCGCCGTACTTCGCGAGCACATAGACCCCGAGCACGTCCGCGACCGACCGGGTCATGCTCAGGATGAAGCCACCGAAGGTCTCGCGGTCCACGCTGGCACGCATCTCCGCCGCGAGACGAAAGGTCGCGAGCGTCGATTCCGCCTCGGCGTCCAGTCCCTGGAACTCCGGCAGTGCGACCAGCGGACGGGCCAGCTCCGTTTGCAGCCAGTGCCGCCAGGACGCGGGATCCACGGCAGCTGACGGCACGGAAATCCGGTGAAGCGCCTCCAGGGTGCGATTGATGACCGTGGTGTTCTCGCGCAGGTCCAGCCGCACGGTGCGGAAACGGAACGCCTCGACCTCGCGGCGCACGGGACGCACCAGCGCCCGCCCGAGCGCCCCGCAATCGGCGTCGGCCAACCCTTGCTCCAAGGTCTTTAGGTCATCGGCGAGGGCATCGGCGCTGTGATAGGCCCAGGCCTCGGATGGGTTCCCAAGCGCGGCTTCGAGCTTTTCCAGCATTGAGAATGCGAACTGTCGAAACACCTCGCCGGGGTTGCGGCGGGCGATCGCCTCGCCGTCGGGAAGATCCGCAAGTCGCCCGGCCAGGCTGACCGCGAAGGATGTCGGCACCGTGATCGCGTGCTCCGCGATGCTGAGTGAGCGGACCAGGTCGAGCAACCGGGCCCGGCACCGCTTGAGGCTCGCCGCGCGGTTTCTGAGGACCGTGTCGCGCGTCACCGCATTGCTCACAAAGGGATTGCCGTCCCGATCGCCGCCGATCCAGGACCCGAACTGCAACAACGGGGGGAGGCGGAAGGCGTGACCGGGATAGTGGGACTCGAGCGCGGCTTCGAGCTTGGCCATGACCTCGGGGACCTGTGCGAACAGGGCCTCCTCGAAGAAGTGCAGTCCCCAGGCGACTTCCTGCGCGACGGTGGGCTTTTCGAGCCTGAGCTCCCCGGTCAGCCATAAAAGCTCGATCTCGTTGCGCAGGGCATCGATACGCGCGCGGCGTTCCCTGGGTGTCCAGCGCGGCGTCTCGATCTCCACCAGGCGCAGATAGATGCGCCGGTGGATTTCGAGGACCGTGACGCGCTTGGCCTCGGTGGGGTGGGCGGTCAGGACCGGCCGGATGCGGGCGTCTCGCAGGAGCGCCTGGATCGCCTCGGCCGGAACGCCCGCGCGCGCCGCCTCGCGAAGCACATGGGCGAAGGTGCCCGGGATCTCCTCCGGACCGCGCTCGGCCTCGGTGTGGCGCAAGCGCCGCATGCTCGCGTTCTGCTCGGCGAGGGCGATGAGCTGGAACCAGATCCCGAAGGCCTGGAGGCAACGGAGCAAGAGGTCCTCGCGCGCCGCCGGGATAGGCGCCTCGCCGCGCAAGACGGGTTCGATCTCCGGCTGCCGGCGCCGCACGACAGCGCACAGGAGCCCGAACAACGTATCG
The DNA here is from genome assembly GCA_013697045.1 of Gammaproteobacteria bacterium. GTDB lineage: Bacteria > Pseudomonadota > Gammaproteobacteria > JACCXJ01 > JACCXJ01 > JACCXJ01. The sequence goes on from JACCXJ010000302.1 coordinate 16,442, forward strand.
AGCACCTCGCGGGCATAGCGGACCGCCTCTCGCGATTCGGGGGTTTCCGGTACAGTATTCGTCATACCCGATCCTCGGTTCGCCCATCCGGAGGGTCCGGCGGGGCTGAAAAAAGCCAGCTGGTGGCACTATCTGTGTCGAATCAACCCTTTGTGTAAAAATTAAAGTGTAACGCACAGGGCATGGGATTTTCACCGCGTCGTAGGGCCGGAAGGTGGTTGCCCGGCATGACGTCGCGGGTTCGCGACGATGACGCCCTGGCCGCTCGGGCAGGGGGCGACGACGGCGGTGCGTCATCCTCTAAGAGTGTTACGGACAGCATGAACGATGCGCCTTTCCGTCCGGCCCACCCGAGCTTCTGGGAGGCCTTCCGGTACTGGCTGAAGCTCGGCTTCATCAGCTTCGGCGGGCCGGCGGGCCAGATCGCCATCATGCACCAGGAGCTGGTGGAGAAGCGGCGCTGGATCTCCGAGCACCGCTTCCTGCACGCCCTGAACTATTGCATGTTGCTGCCCGGCCCCGAGGCCCAGCAGCTCGCAATCTACATCGGCTGGTTGTTACATCGGACCTGGGGCGGCATCGTGGCGGGGACGCTGTTCGTCCTACCCTCGTTCGTGATCCTGGTCGTCCTGACCTATATCTACGTCACGTTCGGCGAGGTCGTGTGGGTGCGAGGGGTGTTCTCGGGCATCAAGCCGGCGGTCGTGGCCGTGGTCCTCTACGCGGCCTGGCGCATCGGCTCGCGCGCGCTCAGGAACAAGGTCCTGTGGGGCTTCGCGGCGGCCTCGTTCCTCGCCATCTTCGCCTTCGGCGTGCCCTTTCCTTATATTGTGCTGGCGGCGGGCATCCTGGGCTACACGGGCGGCCGCCTGGCCCCGGACAAGTTCAGGATGGGTGGGGGACATGGGTCATCGGACCAGACCTACGGCCCGGCCCTCATCGATGACGACCTCCCCCCTTCCCCGCACGCCGAGTTCCGACCGGCGCGCCTCGCGGCCCTGGTCGGGTGGTTCCTGGCCGTGTGGGGCACGGCCATGGTCCTCGTGCCGGCCGGTACCCTGCGCGATATGGGCGTGTTCTTCACCAAGGCGGCGCTCTTCACGTTCGGCGGCGCCTACGCGGTGTTGCCCTATGTCTACCAGGGCGCGGTGGGGCACTACGGCTGGCTTACCGGCAGCCAGATGATCGACGGTCTGGCGCTCGGTGAGACCACGCCCGGCCCGCTCATCATGGTGGTGGCCTTCGTGGGCTTCATCGGCGCCTCGACCCAGGAAGTCTTCGGCCCCGACCTGCCGCTGCTCGCGGGTATCGCGGGGGCCGGCGTGGCCACCTTTTTCACCTTCCTGCCATCGTTCCTGTTCATCCTCTGCGGCGCCCCACTGGTCGAGGCGACCCACGGCGACCTTACGTTCACCGCGCCGCTCACCGGCATCACCGCCGCGGTGGTGGGGGTCGTGGTCAACCTGGCGGTCTTCTTCGCCTGGCACGTCCTGTGGCCGGCCGGCACCGATGCCGCGCCCTTCACGGGCGGGTTCCAGTGGTTCGCGGCGGTGGTTTCGGTGGCCGCCTTCGTGGCTCTGGTGAGGTTCAAGCGCGATGTCCTTGAGGTCATCGGCGCCTGCGCGGGGCTCGGGCTCTGCTACACCTTCGCGACCGGATGATCGACGGCTTGCGCGTCCGGCCGCTCCCGGGAAGCACGAGCAACCCTCTGCATCACGCACTCGGCGGTCGGGCGATAGGTCGTGCGCTGCCGCCGTAGCCCCGCCGTGCTGGGCCGATGCGGATTCATCGCCTTCATTACCGGTGTGGTTCCAGTGGGCTCGCGTCCGGGCATCCGGCCCTCGCCTGTCCGTCACCTTGAAGACCCGACAGCCACCCAGAGCTTGGCCGGGATCGGCCCAAACGGGCTCTTCTCGCCCCCGCGCGGGCCCCCGAATCACCGGCCCGCCCCTCCGACGTTACAGTGCCTGTTGCAAAACAGCGTTGAACTTCCTATCCTTTACCTTGGCGAACCCAGTCGCCCAAAAGCCCGATAATGATTCCGGCTCGATACCGGACACGTTCGACGGCCTACCGATCCGGTCGTAACTTCGCTCCCGAGGAAAAAAGGCTTTCCAATTCCTTATTCTCCCATAACCCTTTTATTTTGGACTATAAGCTTATGAATTATAATAACTGGAAATCAAAAATGAAGCCGACCAGTAAAACCTTTCTCAAAGGGTTGATGGCGATTGTCCCCATTACACTCACCCTTTATTTGCTCTTCTGGCTTGTCGGCACTGCAGAATTGGCGCTGGGAAATATCTTCAAGTTTTTCTTCCCCGACAGTTGGTACATAACAGGTTTAGGGTTTGTGTTAGGTCTTCCTGTAGTGTTCTTTGTCGGAACCTTTCTGGAGTCTCAAACTTTCCGCAGACGGTTCAATAACATTGAACAACTTGTGATCAAGATCCCCGTTGTTAAGACCATATATACAGCAATACGCGATTTTACTTCTCTCTTCTCCAGCGAACAGAAAGGAAAATTTAAACAAGTAGTTCTGGTTAATGTACCTCCCGGCAATCGTCAACAGATAGGCTTTATTACAGTTTCGGATTCTGAGGAGCGCTCATATACTTTTATCGCCGATAACCAGGTTGCCGTATTTCTGCCATTCAGTTATCAGATGGGTGGAACCACGGTCATTATGTCACGGGAAAATGTAGCAGAAATAGATATGTCTGTTGAGGATGCTCTGCGTTTTATCGCAACCGCTGGCGTTGTAGGCAATGTCAATGATGAAAAAATCAAAAGTGAAAGGGTTTGAAGTTCACTAAAAAGTGCAACGCACGGTGCGCACTCGGGTGCTGCGGCTGTCCAAGCGCCGGGGTTTGGTAGCCTGTGTCAATGGGACATGGTGGCGGCTCACTCCCACTCGATGGTGGCCGGCGGTTTGCCGGTGACGTCGTAGACGACCCGCGAGACGCCGGGCACCTCGTTGACGATGCGGCGCGCCACGCGATCCAGGAGCTCGTGCGGTAATGCGGCCGCGTGTGCCGTCATAAAATCCACCGTCTCGACGGCGCGCAGTGCGATCACGTGGGCATAGTGGCGGGCGTCGCCCGTAACCCCGACCGAGCGCACCGGCAGGAACACGGCGAAGGCCTGACTCACGCGCTCGTACAGTCCGGCGGCGCGCAATTCCTCGATGTAGATCGACTCGGCCCGACGCAGCGTTTCCACATACTCTCGCCGCACCTCGCCGAGCACGCGGACACCCAGCCCTGGACCGGGAAACGGATGGCGGTACACGAGATCGTAGGGCAGGCCCAGCTCCATGCCGAGCTTCCGGACCTCGTCCTTGAAGAGCTCGCGCAAGGGCTCGATGAGCCGAAGACGCATGCGCTCGGGCAGGCCGCCCACGTTGTGGTGGGATTTGATCACCTGCGCCTTGCCGGTCCTGGCCCCGGCCGATTCGATGACATCGGGGTAGATCGTGCCTTGCGCCAACCACCGCACGTCGCGTAGTTTCAACGCCTCCTCTTCGAAGACCTCGATGAACACCGATCCGATTCGTTTGCGCTTCTCCTCAGGGTCCTCGATCCCGCGTAGCGCCGCGAAGAAGCGCTCCCCGGCATCGACCTCGATGACGGACACGCCCAGGTGCCCGGCGAAGGCCGCCCTCACCTCGTAGCCTTCGCCGAGCCTCAAGAGCCCGTTGTCAACGAAGACGCAGGTGAGCTGCTCGCCGATGGCCCGGTGCAGGAGGGCCGCGGCCACCGCCGAGTCCACGCCACCCGAGAGCCCGAGCAGCACGCGCTCGCGGCCGACCTCGGCGCGGATCCGCGCGACGGCCTCGGCGATGATGGCCTCCGTGCCCCAGCTCGACCCCGCGCCGCAGATTTCGTGGACGAAGCGCTCGATGATGCGGCTGCCCTGGCGCGTGTGCGTCACCTCGGGGTGGAACTGCAGGCCGTAGAACCGGCGGGCCTCGTCGGCCATGCCGGCGATGGGCGAGGACTTCGATGCGGCGATGACCCGGAACCCTGGCGGCAGGGACTCGACCCGATCGCCGTGACTCATCCACACATCGAGGAGGCCATGACCCTCGGGGCTCCGGTGGTCCTCGATGTCGCGCAGCAGGGCCGAATGCCCATGGGCCCGCACTTGTGCGTAGCCGAACTCGCGCGAGGACGACGCCGCGACCCGACCGCCGAGCTGCTGGGCCATGGTCTGCATCCCATAGCAGATCCCGAGCACCGGGACGCCCAGATCGAACACCCACGCGGGCGCCGCGATCTCTGGGGCGAGGGCGACGGACTCGGGCCCCCCCGAGAGCACGATGCCTCGCGGGGCGAAGGCCGGGAGGATCTCGTGCGCGCAATCGTAGGGGTGGATGTCGCTATAGACACCCGCCTCGCGGATGCGGCGGGCGATGAGCTGGGTGTACTGGGAGCCGAAGTCGAGGATCAGGATCCGGTCGCGGTGGGCCCGAGCGGTACCCGAGCCGCGGTCGGCGTCCATGCTGTGAACCGTCTCAGTCGGCGCGATAATTCGGCGCCTCCTTGGTGATCGCGACGTCGTGCACGTGGCTCTCGCGCATCCCGGCGTAGGTCACGCGCACGAAGCGCGCCTTGGTGCGCAGGTCTTCGAGCGTGGCACAACCCGTATACCCCATGGCCGCGCGCACCCCGCCGAGCAGTTGGTTGATGATGGCCGAGAGGCTGCCCTTGTATGGCACGCGCCCCTCGATGCCTTCCGGCACCAGCTTCTCGATCTCGTCGTTCTCCTGGAAGTAGCGGTCGGCGGAGCCGTGCTGCTGTTGCATGGCGCCGAGCGAGCCCATGCCGCGATAGGACTTGTACGAGCGTCCCTGGTACAGCTCGACCTCGCCCGGGGCCTCCTCGGTCCCGGCGAACAGCGAACCGATCATGACCGCATGCGCCCCCGCGGCGATGGCCTTGGCGATGTCGCCGGAATAGCGGATCCCACCGTCCGAGATCACCGGCACGCCGCTACTCCCGAGCGCGGCGGCGATCTCGGAGACGGCCGTCACCTGCGGCACGCCGATCCCGGTCACGATGCGGGTGGTGCAGATCGAGCCCGGACCGATCCCGACCTTGACCGCGTCCACCCCTGCCTCGACCAGGGCCTTGGCGGCTTCACCGGTCGCGATATTCCCGCCGATCACCTGGACCTCGGGGTAATGGCGCTTGATCCACCGGACCGTATCCAGGACCCCGCGCGAATGGCCATGGGCGGTGTCCACGACGATCACGTCCGCCTGGGCCTGGACCAGCGCCGCCACGCGCTCGCCGGTGCCGGGTCCGGTACCGACCGCGGCCCCGACCCGCAGGCGCTCGCGGCCGTCCTTGCAGGCATTGGGGAATTGCTGCGCCTTCTGGATGTCCTTGACGGTGATCAAGCCCCGGAGCTGGAAGCGCTCGTTCACCACCAGGACCTTCTCGATGCGGTGCCGGTGGAGGAGCGCCACGACCTCATCGCGCCCCGTCCCCTCGGTCACCGTGACGAGCTTGTCCCGCGGGGTCATGATGCTCTTCACCGGGTTGTCGTGACGGGTCTCGAAACGCAGATCGCGGCTCGTCACGATCCCCGTAAGGCGCTCGCCATCGACGACCGGGACGCCAGAGATGTTGTGGGCACGGGTCAGGGCCAGAACCTCGCGGATGCTGGTCTCTGGTGTCACCGTGATCGGGTCCTTGACCACCCCGCTCTCGTATTTCTTGACCATCCGCACCTCGGCGGCCTGCTGCTCAGGGCCGAGGTTCTTGTGCATCACCCCGAGCCCCCCCTGTTGCGCTAGCGCGATGGCCAGGCGGCCCTCGGTCACCGTGTCCATGGCCGCCGACAGGATGGGGATGCGGAGATCGATGTCGCGCGTGAGCCGCGTCGCCAGGCTCACGTCCCGCGGCAGGACCTCGGAATAGGCCGGGACCAAAAGGACATCGTCAAATGTCAGGGCTTCGCCGGCGAGACGCATGGGTTCAGGGAGGGGCAAGGTCGCGAATCAGGCGATTATAGAGGCTACGCCGAAGGGGGTAAATGACACGGGGCCGGCCCGCTTCGCCCTGCCGATCGGCTCGGCGCGCGATGGACGGCGTGCCGTTCCCAGAGGGATCACCCGATACGGTCATTTCGTTCCTTTTTTGAACAGCGATCCCGTCTGTCCCCGCCCCCTCGCGCCTCGGGAGACGAGAAAAAATATAGTAAATTCAATGGTTCTTTGCAATAGGTACCGTTGCGTCGGAGGACGCCGGCCTCGCGCACCCGTGCGCGCCAGGTCTCCACGGTCTTCTCGGGCCATCTGGCCGGTAGACCCTGGTGGAGGGACGAGCGGCCTGCGGGAGGGCGCGGGCCTGTCCTGAGCCTGTTCGACGGGTGTGGCCGACATCCGTGTCGTATCCTGTGAGGTGAACGCTCGGCGGCAGAGCCCTGCCCATTCGAAAGGGCGGATCACGCGGCCCTGACCGTGCTCGGCACGGGTGCAGACGACGTTTCCGTCCAAAGATCGGCCAACGGCGTGAGCAGGCTCTCGAGGGAGAGTCAGTGTCGGGTGGGTGAGGCGCGACCCACGGAACGCATGCAATACACACCTTCCGGAACCAATGTCGTGGGAAGGCGGGTGACACGATACGGTCGCTCACTTGCCCTACGGGCTCGCTGCTCGCGTCGCAGCACCTCGCCAAGCAGAAACAGTAGAAGCCTTCCTCGTTCGGATCCTCGGAACCGACCCAACCGCTGCCCGCACAGTGCTCAAGGACAACTACGTCCGCTCAGACCCTTCCCGCCTCCTCCTCGGGCCACCGGACCACCGCTCTTGCGATGAACCGCCTGAACCGAACGGGCGGGAGCCCGGCGTTTATGAGGTACAGGATGAACCCCTGCGCCTCCCTGCTCCGGCGACTGTCTACCGAAGCCGCCACATACCGCTTTGCCTCTTGGCCCCCCATTCCAGGACCATACTTCGCGACTAGCCCAACTCCCGGATCTACAAAGGGAAACTGAGCCATGATCGACACCCCGAGCCCTCGTCACCAACTGGTCGGCGTTCGAGGACATTCTTGCAAATTTGGAATGGGTCAAGGCTGCGCAAGCTAACCGGCTTGCCGCGTCCAATCTTGATCAGCAAAGGGCCGCTGCCCAAAAAGGCGGCGGAAGATGCCGTGCATATCGCGGTAGCCGTCGTCAACGGTCTTGATTACCTGATCACCTGGAACTGCAAGCATATCGCCAACGCCAAGATGAGGGATAAGATCGAGCGAGTCTGCCGGGCCAAAGGTTATGAACCGGTCATCATCTGTACGCCTGAAGAACTTTTAGAGGATTAAATGCCATGTGGCAAGACCCGATTGTGGAAGAGGTGCGCGCAGCGCGTGACGCGCACGCAGCGCAGTTTAACTATGATTTACGAGCGATTTATCGAGCCTTGAAGAAGGAAGAAGCCGAGAGTGGGCGTAACTTTGTGAAGCTGCCGCCGAAAGGTATCGAAGCAAAAGAAGAAACCCTTGAAGACTCAGAGGCCAGGTCTGCTCGTTGTAATGCGTGATGTCGTCCAGAGTGTCAACCGTTACAACCAAGGGAGCGCTACCTAAACACATTTAAGTAACGCTTTTATTTAAAGGCGCGTCTCGCGGGCCAGACCGCACATCGGCATACGTGAGAAACATTGGGGACCGATCGGTTTTGGCGGTGGAGAAAGAGATATTTCCGGGAACAAGGATGCGACGATCATCAGGCGCAAGTATCATATCGCCAATGATTGGCGCGGGCACGCCCGCGTG
>JACCXJ010000329.1 GCA_013697045.1 Gammaproteobacteria bacterium
CCAGCCCAAATTGGACGGAGAGGGTCCACAAGCCTTCATGAATATTGCTTTGCTTAAGGAGGGCTTCAACGACCTCCCTATACTTGAAGTTGAGTTCTTTTGTTTCTGGCACTTTTCACAAGTGTAATACTCGGGTTAGCCCCGAGTGGGCTGACCGTCGCCTGTGTAGTTGCTTTCGCCCCGGCGCCCATTCGCTCAGCCAAGGTGGTAACGATAAACTGGTTGAGGCTGACGCCCTCTGCATGGGACATTTCGGCAGCACGCCGATGCAAGCTTCGCGAGAGGCGCAACATTAACTTGCCGGAATACTCCTGCTCCGCCATCGGCTCGGGTACAGCCTGGCCCATCTCGAGCACCGCCTCAATCCAACTGTGGGCCGCTGCCTCCAGGCGCCTCAGTGCTTCTGTGGGGGTTCTTCCTTCAGTCACGCATCCTGGGAACTCCGAAATCTCGCCTGTATACGTTCCAGTCTCCTGATCCGGGATTAGGACGCGTTTATAAGGCCGCCGGAGGTACTCGTCAGCCATCGTTTTCTTCATCATGGTATCCCGCTTCAAGTTGGTCAAAGATTCGTTGTGCCGTAAATCTATTCAGGTCAACTGTGTGGTGTGGGATACTGATTGGACGGGAACCGGCCCGGTCAGTCACCCACATCGGATGTTTGCCGCTGGGACCTACCTTTCTACCCAAGGCCTTTGCAATTGCCTCCAAGTCTCGCGACCTGATCCCACCGCGGCGCCGCAAATTGTCGATCTGCTGACGGAGTTTCCTTAGCTTCGACCGCTCCATGATACCGGATATGGTATCACGGGGTCAACTATGCTTACCACACATCCTTCGCGTGCTCTCAACTCTGCCCCTCAACCCCGCCTCGGGTAGTCACTCCTCCCGCGGTGCCCCCCCGATTCCGCCTCGCAACCCGGCCTACAGCAGCGCACCACCCCCTCGCTTCCCACGGGGATCGCGCTGTGGACCCTGATTTGATCTAGCCGACCCCAACATGGCGCCTCGGCCGATGAAGAGCCCGAAAAGTCCCCGATTCCAGGCCCAGGGCTCGCATGTTGAGAGCTGACTAGCTGGCCCAGCAGTACTGTGCCTCTTCACGAAAAAGGGCGTTTAAGATCCCTATTCTCGCGTTGTCGGTAGTGCGGGCGTGTGCCTCATGCCTTGCTGCGCTTCGTACTTTCCTGGGCTATCCTGGAATCCCCTACTGACCTCCGTTCCAACCTCAGCGCACCGCACATGGAAGATCACGAGATCGCCTTTTATCAGCGCTTGGCGCGCCAGCATCGGGGGACCTCACGGCAGGTCGGCGCGTGGTCAGGACAGAGTCAGACGGCGCGCTTCGACGTGATGTTCGACGTGCTGGATTCCCTGTTGGGCGAGGGGCTGGCCGGATTGTCGATTCTGGACTCTGGATGCGGCAAGGGCGATCTCGTGGCGTACCTGGACCGGCACGGGCGCCTGGACACCCTACGGTACATCGGGATTGACGGGATCGAGGAGAACGTTGAGGACGCGCGCAGGCTGGGTGGCTACGACTTCCCGCTGGTGCGGTGGAACGGCGTCGGTCGGGTCGTGGACGAGCCCGTCGACGTGATTGTCTTCAGCGGGACGTTTGCGACCACGTGCAGATCGGCGCCTCGCGATGTACGGTTCGCTGTTGGCGCAGGCACGCGTCGGGGTGGTCGGCAACTTCCTCACCTCCGCACCCGGCGTGAAGGACTACGGCCAGGGGATGGTCCTGATGGATCCCGAAGACGCGCTCCGTGTCCTGGATCGGGCGGTCTTCCGGGTGCAGATCCGCGCCGACTACCTGCCCTATGACTTCACCGTGGGCGCCATCCGTTGGGCGTTCTAGCCTCGGCTTTTCGCTCGCTTCTCGCCGATCAGCTCGCGGTAGATGCTTTCGTAGCGGGCGAATACCGCGGACCAGGAATGCGGCACTAGGTGGCTGGCGAGGTCGCTGCGGTCCACGTCGGTCCGGGGGCGTGAGAGCATACTCGTGATGCCGGCGGCGATGGCGTCGATGAAGCGGGGGACATCGACGGCCACCGGTACGTCGGCGTCAGTGGTGGCGAGCGGCGGGATGAGCGCGAAGTGGCCGCGCTCGACCCATGCCGGGGGCACCCAAGTCCGAATGGTCGGCACGGCGCTGACCAGGCATGGGCAGCCGCACGCCGCCGCCTCCAGCATGGTCAAGGGCAAGCCTTCGAACAGCGATGGCAGCGCGAAGAGGTTTGAGCATTGGAGGATCAGGGCGACCGTCTCGGGGGGCTGAACCCCTAGGTGCACGACGGCGTCACCGGCGGCGTCCGCCATCTCCTTGGCCCGCGCGCCATCGTCGCCCGACCCGGTGGCGCCGACCAGCAGCAAATGGAATGCGGGCGCCGCATGAGCACGGGCCAGGGCCGCCGCGCGCAGCAAGAACGGTACGCCCTTGGCGGTCGACAGGCGGCCAACAAAGGTGACGAGAGGACCATCCGGAATACGCACGCCGTGCTGCCGGAGCCGCTGGCGGGTTGTAGCCGGGGACTCGGCTGAGGGGTGGAACAGGGCCTCATCGTAACCGGCGCCGGTGATGGAAATCCGGGTTTCGTCAACACCGTAGGCGTCGATCGTGTCCCGCATGGACTGCGGCGTGAGGACGCCGATGCGGTCAATCCCGCGCACGCCGGGGATGACCCGGGGGGCCAGATGCGGCGCCTTTACCATCTGCCGGAGCTCAGCATGGTGGCTAGTGGCAACCAGCGGCACACGGGCGAACACCTGGCGGGCCAGGCTCGTCATGAGCCACAGGTGGTGCCCACCAGGTCGGGCTGGAAACGCGCGGCTACGCCCTCCATCACTTTGCGGGACACGTGGAGGTACTGCAGCTCGCTCATGCGCGAAAAGACGGTGCTTGGGTACGGCATCACGTCGCTGTTGCCGGGGACCGGAAATGGCGCCTCGGGGCTGGGGAACGGGATCAGGGTAAGGTCGTGCCCGCCGAGGGGCGGCAACTCGGCGGCGACGGTGCCGGGCGGTCCGGCGGCGATGACGTGCTGCACGTATCCGCACCGCGCCGACTCGCGCACCATGGCCTGAAGGAAGACGCCGCTGCCCGAGCGGCCTGGGCGCTGGGAAAGGAGATGGAGCACCGCGGCATCACTTCTCCAGCACGACGATGCTGTGGCACATCACCTCCCCGGGTCCCCCCCAGCGGTCACCCCAGTGCGGCTCTTGTGCGCTCCCCTCGAGCTCGGCGAGCATCCGTCCCCACTTGCGGTTCCACTCGAGCGGCGGCATCGCGATCAGTGGCGGCCGTTCGCCGCCATGACGCGGGCGATGGAGCGGCGAAGGTCTCACGGCATGGGTTCATGGAACAGTCCCGGGGGGTGAAGAGCGGGTCTCGCCGACAGGGGTGCTGACGATGACGTCATGTGCTACCGAGGGTGGTCGCGTCCCGCAGCGTTCGGGGGACCACGCCGGCTTGGTGGACGGCGATGACAATGGCGGTGAGATCGTCGTATAGCCTAATGACGTCGCCCTCGGTGCGGCTGACCGGGCTGGTGCCAACGAACGCCTCCGAGGAATGGAACATCACATTGATGATGCGCGCGCCCTGGCGCACCAGCGAGCGCGCCGCTGCCACCAGCAGCGAGCGCGGATGCTTGAGCGGACGCACCCACACCAGCCGATGGAGTCCCGTGGCGTCCAGCGCCCGGTACGCCCACCGGCTGATCTGGTCCGCCGGCCCGCGCCCACCCGCCAGCCGGGCCACGCCGGCGCCCACTGCGCCGGTGCCGAACAGCCCGGCGGGCGTGATGGAAACGGGCACCTCCCAAAGCGGCCCGGCGCGGTACGGCTGCGCAGGGCCGGCGCACAGGTGGCGCCGAAAATCAGGCCCGAGCGCCCGCAGTCCGGAGCGGTCGCGGAAGTCGATTCCGGGCGGGATGCTGCTGTCGCCCAAGACGGCCAGGTGCTCCAACTCGATGGCATCCAACGCCCAACGCCCGGCGCGGTAGCTCACCGGCCGCGCTCCGAACGCGTCTTCGTGCGCCGCGACGAGCGACTGGTGCTTCTCGAACCGGGTCCGTTGAGGGTACTCGTAGATGAACGGTCGCGCACCCTGGTCCATCTCCACGAACGGCGGCGTCTCCCACCCGCGCAAATGCCCGGCGATCTCGTCGCCTTCGGCGGCGGCCCGGCGCAGGACGACCGCGCTACGAGCGTCGCGCGCCACGCCGTACGAGGTCATCCACGTTACCGGCACACCCAGCCCGTGCAGGTGGTCCTTCAGACGGTCGAGGCCGCGCGTGTTGGCAAAGGTGAACGGGGGCAACCGCCCTCCCACAGGCGGCGCCCATTGGTCATGAGGTTCGGTGTCGACGGTGATCACCAGGCTGGCGGGCATGCGCCTCCTCCGTGCCATCTGCCAAACGCGCACCCCAAAAACTAAAATTTCCGCTTCTACGTGTCAATTGCTTGCCGTGCGCTTGCCGCGTATGCCTGTCGCCGCGCACGCCCGTTGTTAGCGCCACACCTCGGAGACTTCGCGGCGAACGGTCGCGGGCCCGACCGCGAGCAAACGAGACAGCAGCGTGGGCTCGACGTCAGCAGGCGGGGCTCCGGCCGCGGCGCGCCCCAGGGCGAAGGGGTCCTCCACGCAGGCCTCGCCCGCACAGAGAAAATTGGGGGGATGCGACAGGCCGAAGAGACGCGCCATGACGTTCGCCAACACGAACGAATAGCGGATGGCGCCGCGGCCGTTCAGGATCCCCGACACGCCAGCGCGGAACAAGAAGATGGGCGCGAAGACGTTGGGCGAGCAGCGGCCGCGATGCGCGTGCAGGAACATGAGCAGCTCGTCCTGCCCAGCTCTACCGACATCGTGGGCGAACGGTACCGCCCCGGTACCTACGATGACGGAATCGACGCCACGCCGCGCCACCCGCAGGCCGAAACGGATGCCCGTTGCCGGATCGGTCATCGAGATCGGCAGATGGCCCTGCTCCCGGGGCGACATTCCTCGATGGTGCGGCGGGGCCAGGCGGATGGCCTCGTTGGCGGCCTCCACAAACCGCTCGTTCTCCCCGACGAACGGGACAAGGGTTTCGGCTATGACCTCCATCATCCCGGGCGCGTCCCAGAGCTCGCCCAGCGCGAGCATCGGGGTGCGATATCCGAGGCGCCGAAGGGTACGCACCGTCCACAGCAGATTGAAGTCTCCAACGTGGCGCGCCCGTTCGCGGGCAAACGTGTAGTCCGCCCACAGCTCGTCGAGTCGCTCACGGGCCGCGCAGGCATCAAAGCCGGGCACCGCGCGCCCTGTGAGCGTGATGGTGCCCCGTAGATCGGCGCGAATGCGCTCCAGCGTCTGCGCGCCCGGAGACGGAACGAAGCGCAGGTCCCTTTTGCCGAAGGCGCGCTTCCCGGGGTGAAACCGGAGCGTAAGGCGCCTAGCGGTGCCCGCATCCACGCGCGGAAGGTCCGTGCATGCGAACAGACGGTCGGAGGCAAAACTGTCGTACTCCACCAGCGCGCAGAACGCGGGCGGTCGGTACAGCTCCAACGCGTCGACCTTGGCCACCATGCCCAGCCGATAGTCGATATACGCCTGCTGCCCCGCGAAGATGAGCCGCTCTCGGCCACCGTTCGTCAGCGCGCCGGAGGACACGCCGGTGTCCGCCCGCTCCTCCAGGTTTGCCGCGAGCGGCCCGGCCTGGATGAGGAGGCGGGTCGCGGCGGGAGCCGCAGGCTGGCGATCAACGGCGTCGATGAACTCCTCCCACCGCTCATAGGCGCCGGCGCGCCACACCGGGTCGCCGGGCGGCCCGGGGAAGACTTGGCCAAGTCGCATCGGCGATATCAGATGGCGCGGCGGAAGGCGTCCACCAGACGCTCGATCTGTTCTTCGTCGTGCAGCGCCGAGAGCGTGAAGACGAGGCAGCCGCCAGCCGGCCAGCCGCGCGCGTAGGCCCGGCTGCGTCCGGGCAATCTCGAGTGCTCGGGCGCCCGCGGCAACAATGCCGGGAGGAGCCTTGGTGGTGGATCGATACGCGGCGGAGCGGCGTTCGATCCGGCCCCGCAGCTCCGCCGAGCCGGGGATCACGCCCCCAGCCCCACCGAATGCCTTGCTCATCGTCCCGTACGAGAACCGCCGCGCCCCCTTCAGACCGAAGTGGTCCGATGTGCCGCGCCCGTCCGGCCCAGCACACCGTACGCGTGGGCGTCGTCCAGGCACAGGAGCGCGCCGTCGTAGGGCTGGAGCACGGCCTCGTAATCCGGCACCGGGGCGAGCGCGCCGGTGATCGGGAAGATGCCGTCACTCACCACCAACGGACGCTGCCGGGCGCCCAGATCCGTCGACAGGACCGCCGCCAGACCCGCCGGGTCGCGGTGTGGGAAGGAGATCACACGCACCCCGGCCGCAGCGAGGCCGTCCCAGACATTCGCATGCGACTGCTCGTCTACGAACGCCACATCGAAGTCGTCCCCCAGTGCCGCCGCCATGACGGCGCCACCAGCGTACCCCGAGCCCAGCAGCACCGCGGCCTCACAGTCGAAGAACGAGTTAGCGGCGCGTTCCCACTCCAGCACGCACGGGTGGCAACCCACCCGCCGATGGTCCCGGAGTTTGAGCCCGTAGCGAAGCGTGGCTTCACAGGCAGCGCGAAGCACGTCCGGATGCGCCTGCAACCCAAGGTAGCTGTTGCCGCGAAACCAGTCGTACTGGCGGCCGCCAATGGTTACGCGCGCGCCTTCAGGGCTTTCGATAACAGGTGGCGCTGTCGGATCGGCGGACGCCGTGAGCGGAGTGGATGGGTCAGTTATCGCCGGGGGCATAGAGTGGACGTTGACCAGCGGCGCGATGGATATGCCTACATCGTCTTGGCGGTACCTGCTCACTCCTTGGCTCAAGGCACGGTTACCGTTGAGGAGCAGCGGTGTCCCGCCGGGAGATCGTGGACGTGATGGGCGGGCCTTCTCGCGCCGCCATCAGGCCCTCGACCGCCTGGAGGAGGGGCTAGGGCCGGTGGCAGCCTCGACGGTGAGAATAGGCATTTTAAAACGCCCTTTTTCGTGCAGCGGCACAGTACTGCTGGGCTAGTGAGCTGTCAAACACGCGAGTCCTCGGCCTGGAATCGGGGACTTTCGGGCCCTTCACGCTGGCTTTGTCCTCGCGTCACCCATGACCGGTCCGTCAGGTATGTTTGTGGGCTCCAGAGGCATCATTTCAGCAAGGAGGGTTTCTGGGGCAATGTCTTGCTCATTTGGCCACGTCACCGCGCCAAATAGGATGCCAACCCGATTGAAGTAATGCACATCTTTGAGCTCACGGAAGACGCCGCCGTCGAGGTAAGGCTTCAGGTCAAACATACCTTTGCGCCCGTCTTCGATCTCTACATAGATGCGGTAGTCGGACAACGGCTTGACAGACTTGACATCCCAGTACATAGGAACCTCACAGCGGGACGATCTTGTAAGGACTCTCACCACCGATAGCCAACTCCCAATCCGCCATCAGTTCATCGCGGTGAGGCTCTATCCAGCCTGCACCAGCCGCAATTGCTTACGGGGCAACTTGCCGGCCAGTATCTCGCCATCGTCGATCCCGATGGAAGCTTCAAGCTCAGCATACTTCGCATGAATGTGCGGTAGATTGTGATGCTGCGTGTCGAGGAGATACATGCGAATAATGATACCATAGAACATTGAGATGATCGGCATGTTCATGGCTCTGTAATACGGGGGGGGGCTGCCACATCTTTGCACCGACAACCGGTTCCCGCTACGCTCGGAGAGAATTACGGTGAGGAACCCCCTGGCTCCGAGAACCTGGGCACGCCGGTATTTGCTCATTGAGGCATGTCGCTCGCTTTTGGCCTGTCTCGCGAGCCATGCGGTTCCCTTCGGTCACCGCATCCTGTCATAGCTTTGTCAAGCCCCCTTGTTTCTCTTGGTTACCTGGCTGTTTTCCATACCGATCTTTCACACTTGATGTCATCGAAATGCAAGTATGCTCGAGGGGCATGGAAAGGATGTATC
>JACCXJ010000332.1 GCA_013697045.1 Gammaproteobacteria bacterium
GACGATCCGTGTCGACGTCGGCACCACCGTGCTGAGCAGTTACTCCGTGGACAATGAGTTCGTCGGCGTGGGGGAATCGTTGCGTTACCGCGTCTCGCGCGACCTCGGCACCCAGGCGATCAACTACACCATCGTGGACTAACGGCTTCTAGGAAATAGCCGTTCCCTGTCCATCCGATTGCGGTGTTGCAATGGGTTGCCCTCAATAATCCTTAAGTTCCTACAATAGTTCTCCCACATGACGACGGGTATCTTACACCCGTCGTCACCTTTGCTGGAGTCATTTGCCAAGAGCGGGGTGGCACGACACACGAGCATCACGCCGTCACTGGCGTGCACTCGCGTCGCTAGAAGGAGGTATTTCCGTGAAGATTCGGTTTTTAAGTAAGACAGGTCGTGCTTGGCTGGCCGCCGTACTGCCGCTTTGCGCTACTTTGATGTCAAGCCCCATGCTCGCCGTCGATGCGATCGGCGGTAACGCGAACAATGGCTCTACGTAGTCGGTACCACAGGCTGCCAGCCGCCGGCATGGATTGTCCTAGAAACCTTCGGGGAGTGAGGCATTGAATTTCCCGCGTTGCCCCGGTTGACGGCCTCTCCTGAGAACACGCCTCGACGGAATAGATGAAATGAACGGTTCAAACATGTCTAGGGTGAGTAAGTTGAAAGACGGTATAGCGTACGGGGAACACGAGCTCCGGGGGATCATCGCCACGGCGCTTCTCGCCGCGTGCCTGAGCACGGGATCGCGAGCGGCGCACTCCGGCGAGCCCCAAACACCTCTACCCGACGCCGTAAACGCCCCGGCATTGCAGATTGATTTCGAGCGCGGTCTTTTGAGCGTCGCAGCGCGCCGAGTGTCGTGGAAACAAGTGCTCGACCGGATCACGGAGAAAACCGGCATCCGCTTCCGGTCCACCGGCCCGCAGGCGGGATCGGTCAGCGTATCCATCGAGCCGCTTCCAGTCCGGCAAGCCCTGGAACGCCTCCTGGGTCCGGGCGCGGATTTTATCTGTCGCTACGGCCGGGCAACGGACTCGCGGGCGACGCCTACCCTTCCACAGGAGGTATGGATCCTCGGCGGGGAGCGATTCGCACGGTCCGAAGCGAACTCGAACGACGGCGGCGACAGCGAGGATGGACCGCGATCTCCTGCGTCCGATTCGGCCTTCGATGCCGTCGAAGGATTGGATGAGGCCGGGGCGAAGGGCATGCAGGCCAGCGCGGACGGCACCGCCGCACCCAAAGAGATCGACGGGCTCGTCAAGCTGGCAGAGGCCGATGACCCCGCCATGCGGATCCAGGCCCTCTCGGCCCTGGGCGATTGGGGAGGCGCCGATGAGGATACGGTCCGCTCGACCCTCGAAGCGGCGCTCGCCGACCGCTATCCCAGCGTACGCAAACAAGCCCTGCAAGCCCTCGCCGACCATGGAGGAGGCGAAGCGATGGAGCACTTGAGGCAGGGTCTGCGAGATCCGGACCCTGCTGTTCGGATAGTCGCGGTCGAGCGTGTGGAACCGACGGATGAGGGGATCGCCCTGCTGCAGGAGGCACTCGCGGATGCGGATGAGACGGTCCGTTCCCTCGCCGCGTCCCGGTTGAAAGAAGCAGGAAACCAGGGAGATACGGAATGACGCCCGACGCTTCCGGTACTCGCTCTCGGCGCTCGTTGGCCGGCTCCGCCGCGCACGCACCGGTCCGGGCCGGGCAGGTGGGGAGATTGGCAGGCTGCCGAAAAACGGCGTTTTGCGGCAGCCTGCAAACGGTACCAGGAGGTACCGATGCGGCAGTCTACAAACGATGCCAGGACGGCATCGCCGTTTTTCAATCTCTTCACGACTGAAAAACACCAAGAGCAGGCAACAAAAGTAGTGCTTTTGCCGCCTGTGCTGATGAATTCAGGAATGACTCATTAGCAATTGTGGTCAACACAGATGGCCGTTAGCTTAGCTAACGGCAGGAGAACCTGATCATGAATACGAAGACGCTAAAAGGTATAGGTGTGGCGATATCGCTACTCGTGGGAATAGGTGCAGCCTCCCCGGTGCTGGCCAAAGCTACCAGCGCGCGAAAGTTGGGGGCCGCGACGAACGCCATCGACGTTTGGACCTTCACCTGTCCCGCGGACTTTCCCATTGGCCAAGCCAGGGTGTACGATCTCGCAGCAACGGCCAATGCTCCCGCTCAAATGCAAGTAGTATCGGGCAAAAAGGGTCACCCGAGTGTCCAAGTGACAGATACGGACCCACCGTCCGACGGTGAAGGTGGCGGTCCGTCAGTTATGGCCACTCTCGATGGTGGAGAAGGTATTTACGTCGTGGCCTTCAAAAAGACCGCACCTGGCGTGGAAGGTTATATCGGCGAAATGTTCTGCCGTGATGAGAACCGAGCAATTCACAATCCGACCATAGACTTACAGATAGACCAATAGTTTAGTCCAAACCGGGCCGTCGGTTCTAAATCCGGGTCGGCGCCCCTTTTAAAGGCGAAAGCTAGTCTAGGGACCGGTCCGCCGCCACCCGTAAGCGGTGGCGGCGGGCTCGACTCCTTCACGCTGCGACCTTACGGGGTAGGAGGGGCCGATGGACACCACGAACGACGACACCGTTACCAAGCTACTGACGCTCTGGAAGGCCGGGCAACCACAGGCCATAGGGCGGTTGGTGGAGGCGGTGTACGACGATCTGCTGCGTATCGCTCATCGGCAGATGCGAGGAGAGCGCCGCGGCCATACCTTGCAGACCGCCGCGCTGGTGCACGAGGCGTATCTACGCTTCGTGGAGCTGCGCCGGATCGATTGGCGGGACCGCGGTCACTTCTTCACCGTGGCGGCCGCGGTGATGCGCCGGGTGCTGATCGATCAAGCGCGTGCCGTCCAGGCACGAAAGCGCGGTGGTGAGGCCGTGCGGGTCACCCTTGATGACGAGATAGCGGCACCGGGGAAGCGGTCGATGTCTTGGCCCTCGATAGGGCGCTGCAGCGTCTGGCCGAGCGCGACGAGACCCTGAGCCACATCGTTAATCTGCGCTATTTCGCCGGCCTGACCGTCGAAAAAACGGCCGAGGCGCTGCATCTCGCGCCGGCCACCGTCAAACGCAAGTGGCGCCTGGCTCAAGCGTGGCTTTACCGGGAGTTGCACGAGGCGATCGCGTAACTGTGGTACAGGAGCGGGTCGAAGAGCTTTTTGCAGCGCTCGCGGACTACCGACCCGAGGAGCGTAGGGCGGCATGAGCACCGTGTTTCTGGGCGAGCGGGCCGACGGCCAATATCGCCAGCAGGTGGCGATCAAGCTGCTCCGATACCACCACGGGGCGAGCTCGCAGCGGAGTCGTTTCGACATCGAGCGCCACATCCTCGCCACGCTGGAGCACCCCAATATCTCCCGATTGCTGGACGGCGGCACTTGTGCCGACGGCCGGCCTTACCTGGTGATGGAGCATGTCAGAGGCGTTGCGATCGACACTTACTGTCGTACCCGCCCGCCGGTTGCCGCTCGCCGCTACCCTTGAACTGTTTTGCATGGTGTGCCACGCGGTGCAGTACGCCCATCAAAACCTCGTCGTGCACCGCGATCTCAAGCCCGGCAATATCCTGGTGACGGAGGAGGGCGTACCGAAACTGCTCGATTTCGGTATCGCCAAGCTCTTGGCCCCGCTGCCGATGGGGACCGAGGCACCCGTCACCTTGGCGGGCCACGTACTCATGACGCCTGAGTTTGCCGCCCCCGAGCAGGTCGGCGACGCGCCGATCACCACCGCCACGGATGTCTACGCCTTGGGTATGATTCTGTTCAACCTCTTGACGGGGCAACGCCCTTACGAGGTCGGCGGCGATCTGGCCACGATCATCCGCACCATGCGCACGGCGCGTGAGGAGCTATGGCCGGGCCCGACGCGGCTCGGTGCACTGGGCGCGAGGCGCTGCGTAGACGCGATGGTCCCCCCGCCCAGGCACTCCTCGCCCTGGTAGAACACCACCGCCTGCCCGGGCGTGACGGCGCGCTGGGGCTCTTCGAACACCACCTGCGCCCGATCCGCCTCCAAGGCTACGATGGCACAGGCCTGGTCCGGCTGCCGGTAACGCGTCTTGGCCCTGCACGCGAAGGACAGCGCAGGGGCCGTCCCGCCGACCCAGGACAGCTCGGTCGCCGTGAGGGCACGGCTCATGAGGAGCGGATGCTCATGCCCCTGGGCCACGACCAGAACGTCGTTGTCGAGGTCCTTGGCCACCACGTACCACGCTGATTCCGCGGCACCGGCGACCCCCCCGATGCGAAGCCCGGCGCGTTGGCCGAGGGTGAAATAGAAGACACCGGGGTGCTCGCCCACG
>JACCXJ010000204.1 GCA_013697045.1 Gammaproteobacteria bacterium
GTACTGCCTCGGCGATCCGAGTCAGGACCTCCTGCGAGAACGTGCGCCCGCCAATCGTGACCATGCCGCCAGTCTATGACACGGCGGGCGCGGTGTCCAGTACATGTTACGGGCAAGGCACAGCCCGTTGGGAGGGGGAATAAGTCATTGGCCCGCCGACATTTCTTCCCCTCCCCACGGGAGGGGATTGAGGGGTGGGCGATCAAAAAATCATCGTCTCCTTCAACAGAGCGCGCCGAAAACCTGATCCTAACGCGTATATTGTTCTTGGGCCCCTTGGGCACGATCCCTGGCAGTTGTGTTTCATTGGGAAACCCAAGCCGTCCGCTTCTTTGTCATCAAGCCGCTTCCCGGGGAAGGCCCACTCACGTTCGCCAAATCCGTGGCGGCTGGGCTGCACGGCCGAGCAACCCCGGCCGAACGGCGCGCCAGGCGTCGGTAAAGCACCGCCGCGCCGATTCGGCGCTATCGCCGAGATACCGGCAGAGGAGCACCGAGTCGAGGAGCGTGGCGCTGAATAGATCGTCGCCCTCGACGGCCACCGCTTCGCGCACGGCCGCCAGCATCGTCTCGCCCGCCGGGGTCGCGAGGAAGGTACCGGATACCGTGCGTCCCGCGAACCCCCAGGGCGCTCGCAAGAGAGCGCTCCCTCCGGCGATCGTGCTGCGCTCGATCAGGAGCGGACGGTCTTCACACCATAGCTCGAGGCGCTGCCGGCAGACGCCGGCGTCGAAGCGCTCGCCGGCGGCGGGGCGGCCGAGGCACAGAATCTCCCAGCCTATGAACCGGGCACCGGGGACGAGCGTGACGCGGGTGGAGAGGGACGCCCGGCATCGGGCGTAGAGGATGGTCTCCTGCGGCAGCCATTCGAGCACCGCGCCGGGCGCGACCGACAGACGTTGCTCCTGCATCGAAGCGTGTCCTGCCGAACGGTAGAACTTGCCGGCCGCGGGCGTGGTGATCACCGCGTGGGCGTCGCTCGCGACCTCGATCTCGATAGCCAGCCGATCGCCGCCGACCACACCGCCCGGCGGATGCAGCAGGTACACGTGGCAGACGTCCCCTTCCGGGTAGAACGGCTTCTGGACGGCGAGCGGTCCCTCGTGGCTTCGGTGGGCCAGGACGGTACGGCCGGCGCGTTGCTCGAAACGGAGCGCCAGCCGCGCTTCCCAGCCTGCCGGCCCGGCTTCAGCCACCGTAGAGCATGTGTGTGCCGAGGCCGATGGTGCCCAAGGCGACCGCCGAGCGGATGGCGGCGATGAAAACCGCGCCCAAGAGCGTGAGGCGGACCATGAGCTGGCCGAGCAGACAGCCGAAGAGCAGCATGGTGAGCAACACCCCGAGGCTGAAGAGCAAGAGATACGCGATCCCGAGCCACACCGAGCCGAGCTTGGCAACGGGTACCAGGGCCAGGACCGGCGCCGTGCCGGCCACGCCGTGCAGCCCGCCGATCAAGAGCACGCCATGGTCGTGCGCGTGCGGATCACGCGTGTGGTCCCGATGGTCGTAGGAGCACCCCTCGTGGGCGCCCTTCCCGTGTGCGTGCAAATGCCCATGCGGGACCAACCCATCATGGCTATGAAAATGGAGGTGCACCCGACGGCGGTAGAGATCCCAAAGGGCCCAGAGCCCGATCCCGATCAAGACCAGCGCGATCAGGTGCTCCGCGAGCGCGCTGAAGCGCTCGGGGATGGCCACGCCGAATAATAGCACCGCGGCACCCAAGAGCAGCAAGGACAGGCCATGGCCAAGGGCCCAGAGGCCGCCGGCCAAGAGCGCGTGCCGCCGGCTCGGCCCGTGCCCCGCGAGGTTCGCGACCGCCGCGATATGGTCGGCGTCGAGGGCGTGCAGCATGCCGAGCCCGAAGGCCAGTGCGAGGATGAGGGCGTGGGTGTCCACGAGGACTTGCTGTTTTCGGTAATCAGCCGCTACGTCCCGACCCGTCAGGCGTAGGGAGAAAGACGAGTGCTTGCACAATCAATGACTTGCGAGTTCTCCCCGGCGCCGAACACCCCCAAGAGGGAGCGAGGGTTTCATCCTGTTGACAACCTAGCGACCTGTGCCCAAGGCTGGTTGCGGCTCAGCGATTGTTATACCGCATTAGTGCTTATCCTGGCCGTCATGTCATTTCGAGCAAATGTTCAAGTTCTGCGACGATGGCAAGCGCCGCTTTCGCCTTTGGTGAAGGGATGTCAGTCGCTTCTTGCACTCGTTGCCTCAAACGCCCCAAGGCGGTACGGGCTTCGGCATCGGTCTGGTCACTGGATGCCTTCCGCAAGAGGACGTCGGGGAACGTTTGTGCCTGCCTTACGAAGCTGCAAAGGGCGTACTTCTCGTCCGGGTCCCACGTGTTGCGGATCAGATTCAAGGTGCGAACGACTTGTTCTTCGATCGCCGCGCCGAGCACACTATTGAGCGTGTGAAGATCGGTTGCCATGATCCCGGAAATATGAGTTTCCGTGCGAAAGTAGATCGGCAGACTCGCAATGGCTCCGCGCACGTCCTTGTAAAGCTGATAATGCTCCCACTCCGTCGGCGATTCCCTGGGCGGCGCGCCCGGTTCGCTCTGCTCCGTCATAACGTAGCCAGCCTTTCTACGGCCGCGGCATAGAACTCTGGAATGATCTCCGCTCCGTAGTATCGTCGGCCAAAAAGGTGAGAAACGACCGCGCCCGGACACAGGCCACCGAACGGTTCCCACACCACGTCGCCTTCATTTGTCGAAGCTCGAATCGTCAACTCAATGAACTTCAGTGGCTTCTGGCTGCCATGAAGGCTGCTGAACTTGTACTTCATCCCGTTTCTCGTCCCCTGAATCCTTTCTGATCCGCTGACTTGCGGTTCTCGCCAAACATTGGTTACGCCAACGTCGCAACTGAATTTGGCCCGCAGTTTAACCCACTGGGTGCCGGTAATGGGTCCATTGCCGTCGATACTGAAATAAGGAGTCCAGCAAGAATAACCTGAACATATCCGGTTAACCCCCTATGTGTGGTTTATACCACTCATCGAGAGAGTCGGCCTTATGGTTGTCTCCAGGAAAACCACTCACGCCATAGGGACCGTCCGAGATGATGCAGGTCGGAGGTAGCCAATCTGCATACAGGTCCTCCACGCGGTTGAAGTGAATCGACACTTGGTCGCGAGTGTAGCGGTCGCCGATCACAGGTGCCCGCCGGTGCCCTTGCCAGTCGGAAAACAAGAGAGCCTGTGATTCGTTCGCGGTCTTGCTCATCGTCGAGTCCCGTATCGTCCGCTAGCTAGTCGTGAAGTCTAGCTCAACTATACCGTCAGATGCCGCCGCACCAATTCCTCGTGCAATTCGCCGATCGCGCCGCCGGCCACGAGCCGCCCCCTCTCCATGAGGCAAAACCGATCCGCGACCCGTCGCGCGAAGGGGAGCTTCTGCTCGACGAGGAGCACCGTGAGGCCCTGGTCATGGTTGAGGCGCAGGATGATGTCACCGATCTCGGCGACGATGTTGGGCTGGATACCCTCGGTCGGCTCATCGAGGATGAGGAGCCGCGGCTCCAGGACCAGGGCGCGGCCGATGGCTAGCTGTTGCTGCTGGCCGCCCGAGAGATCGCCGCCGCGCCGGTGGAGCATGTCCTCGAGCACCGGGAAGATCTCGAAGACCAGCGCCGGAATTCCTCGATTATTGCTACGGTCGGTACGGCTGCGACGGGCGCGCCTGGTTTTGACGCCCAGGCCCACCCGCAGGTTCTCCTCGACCGTGAGGAGGGGGAAGATCTCGCGGCCCTGGGGCACGTAGCCGATCCCGAGCGTCGCGCGCTCGTGGGCCGCCAAGCGAGTCAGCTCCACGTCATCGAACCGCAGGGTACCCGATCGGATCGGGAGGAGGCCCATTGCGCACTTGAGGAGGGTGCTCTTGCCGACCCCATTGCGGCCCATGAGGCAGGTGCAGGATCCCTCCGGGACCTCCAAGGTCAGGTCCCAGAGCGTGTGGCTCTCGCCGTAATACTGGTTGAGATCAACGATGGAGAGCATGCGTGCCCCCTGCACCGCCCCCACCGGCATCTCCCCCACGTCCATCTCCCCCACATCCGTCTCCCCCACGTCCGTCTCCCCCACGTCCGTCCCCCAGGTACACCTCGATCACCTTGGGGTTCTGCTGCACGTCCTGCATCGTGCCCTCGGCCAGGACCCGCCCCTCATGCAGCACCGTGACCCGGCGCCCGATGGAGCGCACGAACTCCATGTCGTGATCGACCACGATGATGGTGTGGCGGCCGGCCAGGGATCGGAGCAGCGCCACGGTGTGCTCGATCTCCTGATGCGTCATCCCCGCGACCGGCTCGTCGAGGAGCAGGAGCCTCGGGGCCTGCATGAGCAGCATCCCGATCTCGAGCCATTGCTTCTGGCCGTGGGCGAGAGCCCCGGCGCGCCGCTCGCGGACGCTCGACAGGCCGATGGTCCCGAGCACCTCGTCGATGCGCTCGCGCGCCGCGTTATCGAGACGCGCGACCAAGGTCGGCCACACCGCCTTGTTGGCGCGGAGCGCGAGCCATAGGTTTTCGAACACCGTCTGGTGCTCGAACACCGTGGGGCGCTGGAACTTGCGTCCGATCCCGGCCGTCGCGATCTCGGGCTCGGAGAGGCTCAGGAGATCGATGTTGTGGCCAAAATAGGCCGTACCGCGCTGAGGCCGGGTCTTGCCGGTGATGACGTCCATGAGCGTGGTCTTGCCCGCCCCGTTCGGGCCGATGAGACACCGCAACTCGCCGTCGTCCACGTACAGCGTGAGCCCGTCCAGGGCCTTGAAGCCGTCGAAGGAGACGGTCAGGTCCTCGATGTAGAGGATCGTACCCGGCCCGGTGTCCACGGAGCCCTGCACCTGGCCGAAGCCATACTGCATGAGGTCCACCTTGCGGTAGTGGGCCGGAGGGCGTGAGGGCAGGGCCATCACTCCGCCCCCTGGCGCGCCCGTAGGAGACCGACGATACCGCGCGGCAGAAACACTGTGACCAGGACGAACAGTGCACCCAGCGCGAACAACCATACCTCGGGAAGCGCGCCGGTCATCCAGGTCTTGGCGTAGTTCACGACGATGGCCCCGACCACCGCACCATAGAGCGTGGCGCGCCCGCCCATCGACACCCAGATCACCATCTCGATGGAGTTCAAGGGAGAGAACTCGCTGGGGTTGATGATCCCGACCTGGGGGACGTACAAGGCCCCGGCGATCCCGGCGAGCACCGCCGAGAGCACGAAGACCCAGAGCTTGTAGTGCTCGACCCGGTAGCCCAGGAAGCGGGTACGGTCCTCGGCGTCGCGGATGGCCACCACCACCCGTCCGAGCTTGGACTCGACCACCGCCCGGCAGGCCAGATAGCCGAGCATAAGCGCGAGCGCCGAGATCACGAAGAGGGCGACGCGTGTCCCATTCGCATGCACGTCGAAACCCAGGATGTCCTTGAAATCGGTGAGCCCGTTGTTGCCGCCGAAGCCCATGTCGTTGCGGAAGAAGGCCAGCATGAGGGCGTAGGTCAGGGCCTGGGTGATGATCGAGAGGTAGACGCCGGTGACGCGCGAGCGGAACGCGAGCCACCCGAAGACGAGCGCCAGGAGCCCCGGTACCAGGACCACCATGAGCATCGCGATCCAGAACCGGTCGAAGCCGTACCAGTACCAGGGCAGCTCCGGCCAGTTTAGAAACACCATGAAGTCCGGTAGCACCGGGTGGCCATAGACCCCGCGCGGGCCGATCTGGCGCATGAGATACATGCCCATGGCATAGCCCCCCAGCGCGAAAAAGGCACCGTGCCCGAGGCTCATGATCCCGCAATAACCCCAGATGAGGTCCAGGGCCACGGCCAGGAGTGCATAGGTCAGGTATTTACCGAAGAGCGTGACCGTGTAGGTGGAGAGGTGCAGCACCGAGGTCTCGGGAACGAGCAGGTTCAGGACCGGGACTACGACGATCGCGAGGCCCAGGATACCGAAGAGGATGGTTCCCCCGGTATCACGTGTGATGAGCCCGAGCATGCCTTAACTCTCGGCCGCCCGGCCCTTCTGCGGGAACAGGCCGCGCGGGCGTTTTTGGATGTAGACGATAATGAAGACGAGCACCAGGATCTTGGCGAGCACGGCACCCGCAGAGGGCTCCAGGAACTTGTTCACGATCCCGAGCGAGAGCCCCCCGACCAGCGTGCCCCACAGGTTCCCCACCCCGCCGAACACCACCACCATGAAGCAATCGACGATGTAAGACTGGCCGAGGTTCGGGCCGACGTTGGTGAGCTGGCTCAGGGCCACCCCCGCGATGCCGGCGATCCCCGACCCCAGGCCGAAGGTCATGGCATCGACCCACTCGGTGCGGATCCCCATGGCCTTGGCCATCGAGCGGTTCTGCGCCACGGCCCGGACCTCCAGCCCGAGCCGCGTCCGTTTCAAGAGCATGACCAGGCCCGCGAACACGAGGAGCCCGAAGGCGGTGATGTAGAGGCGGTTGTAGGTCAGGGTCAGGGCGTTGTTGATCTCCAGTGATCCGCTCATCCAGGCGGGTGTCGAGACCGAGCGGTTGAGCGGCGAGAAGATGGTGCGCACGGCCTGCTGCAGGACCAGGCTGATCCCGAAGGTCGCGAGCAGGGTCTCGAGCGGGCGGCCGTACAGGAACCGGATGACGCCGCGCTCGATGGCGATCCCGGCGAGGCCGGAGACCAGGAACGCCAAGGGGATCGCGACGAACAGCGACACATCGAGATGTCCCGGCATCCATTGCTGCACCACGTAGGTCGTGTAAGCACCGAGCATCATGAGCTCGCCATGGGCCATGTTGATGACCCCCATGACCCCGAAGGTGATGGCAAGCCCGATCGAGGCGAGCACCAGGACCGCGCCGAGGCTGAGACCGAAGAAGACCGTCTCGAAGAAGCCGTAGATCTGCAGGCGGAACCGCATCGCGCTAACGGACCGCCGCGCCGCCGCGCGCACCGCGGGGTCCTCGGAGGGATCGTCCATCAGGCGGGTCAGCCGGTTGCGCACGACGCTGCTCAGGCTGGCCCCGAGCTTTGTGACCGCCGCCTGCCGCACCTTGCGCTGGGGGCTCTCCAGGTCGCCCAGGGCAAGGGCGTTTTCCATGCCCTCACGCACCCCGCCGTCGGCCTCGCGCGCGAGCGCCGCCCGCAAGACCCCGAGCGCCGCTTCGTCGAGGTCGTTCATGATCTCCTCGACGGCCGAAAGCCGTACCGCGGGATCCTCATTCGAAAGGCTCAGGCGCGCCACCGCGGCGCGCAGCGCGAGCCGCAATTGGTTATTGATGATGACCTTCTTTAACCCGTCCTTGGTGGCTGTGACCGTGACCTCGCCGGAGAGGGCATCGATAAGCTCGAGCTCCCCGCCCTTGTCCCGCACGATGAAGAACCGCCCGTCCTCTGCACGGGCGTGTAGGTCCCCGTTGAGCAAGGCGCGCAGCACCGGGAGGCCCTGCGGATGATCCAAGCGCTCGATCGCCTTGACGGCCTCGGCCTTCTTCACGAAGCTCGATTGATTGAGCAGCTCCAGGGCGGCTGCGAATGGATCGGACGATGGTGCCTCCGCCACCGCTGGCAGAGTCAGCGCCGCCAAGAGCAGTAGCGCGCAGAGAAGGGCGAGCCCCGAACCATGCCCGGTAGGACATGGGGATCCGTGCTGTGCCGGTTTCCCTGGATAAGCGTTACGTGAATTGATCGTATGTGTCATGCGGGCCGATCCAGAACCATACGAGACCCTCCTTGCGTTCCTTCGCCAGAGCACGGTACCGAAGACCGACACGAGCCGACCAAAAGTTACCAATTTTCTTGAGATGAACCGAGGGGTGGCGAGGATCGGCTTTGAGCAAAGCAAAGTTCTTGTCCGCCAACTGTCGCTCGTCATCGGGTAGCTGGCCGTAACGGAACCAGAGCTCCGGCGAAGCGTAGTGATTCAAAGCGGAGTACAGCGACCCGCTTCAAAGTCTTCGTCGGCCCGCTTGCCGGCCGCGTCCAAGCGACCCGCGAGAATGTCGGACTCGATCTTCCTGTCCCACTGTTCCGCCATGAACTCCTCGAACCATTGCGAAAAACGCGCGAGGTCGGACGGCGGCAGATGTGCCACCGCAGCTTCCAATTCTTCAATGTTCATATCGCAACCATACCTCTCTTCGCCCGTTGGGCCTAAACCCGCAACGCACGGCGGGGGCCGTGTGGAAACTCAGCCGCACGAAGATCCCCGGTCAGGGAAGCTCAGCCAGCGTTCCCATCAGCTACCCACGATCGGTGGGTAGTCGAAGGAATCGCCGGCCGCAGTGAGCTCGGCTCGGCCCTGCCGCTCCGCCTGGGCCTCCAGGAGTTTCTTGGCCACATCGCGGGCGATCTCTAGGGTTTCGGTGATGGTCCGCCCTTGTGCGACGAGCCCAGGTACTTCATCGGAGGTAGCGAGGTAGACCCCTTCGGGCAGCTTCTCGATATGCAGCCTCACGATCTCTTCCACGGTGCGACCGCCGATTGACTAGAATGTCGTTGTTATTGTACGTGCAACCGCGTTCATGACCCGCCGGCGACGACACGGTACACGCGCCAGCCGGTCGAATCGACGGACGTTCAGACGCGTTCCCCCTCGCGAGGAACGTCCGTATCGATACCTTTCAGCGCTCCCCTCACCACGCCCTCTTCCGGCACCGCCAGACCGAGCTGGCGTAGGATATCCGCGATCTGCCGGGCCTCCCGGTAGCCGCGCTCGGTGGCGGCCTGGTAGGCCCACACCAGGTGGTTGAGGGCCTCCGGTACGTCTTCCTTGCGTCCGCGTCGGAGCATAATCGCGAGGTTCCAGCGCCCCACGATAAGCTCGCGCACATCGCCTAGGCGCTCTAAGACGGGGAGTTCTTCCTCGCGGCGGATACGGACGGCTTCGTCCAGTTCCCCGCGTGCCACCAGCACATTGGCGATCTTGCCGAGCACCAGCGCCCGCTCGCGTACGTCGCCTAGGGACTCGTAGACTGGGAGTTCTTCCTCGCGGCGGATGCGCAGAGCCTCGTCGAGCTCCCCGCGCGCATGCAGCACGTCGGCGATTCGTCCCTTGAAGACCGCGATGTCACGCATAACTCTTAACGGGGTGACAAGCTCTACTGCCTGGATGAGAAGATTCATACCATTTTCAAGCTCTCCTTTTTCAATCACGATGTCCGCAATTCTCCGAAGCGCCATCGCCCGCTCGCGCACATCACCCAGGCGCTCATAGACGGGCAGTTCTTCCTCGCGGAGGATGCTCAGGGCCTCGTCCAGCTTCCCGCGCACATGCAGCACATTGGCGATCTTGCCCAGCGTGAGCGCGTAGTTTCGACGGTCTTTCGTTTTTTCTGCCAGTGGGAGAAGTTCTTCGCGGCACACGCGCAACACCTCCTCCAACTCGCCGCGTTGCAGCAACCAGTCCGTGTAGTGCAGTAGGAGCAAGCTGAGGTCGTGGCTTTCCTCTGACGCGCAGACGTTGACGGCTTCCCTAAAAAGGGTGCCGGAATCATCGCCCAAACCTAATATTCGCTTCGCTCGTGCGAGGTTCATGAGCAGTGAATACGGCCGGCCCGCGAAATCCAGGAGTGGATCCAACAGAGCTTGGGTCTCCTGAATCCTGTGGCCATCCAGCCAGCGATTCGTCACCTTGCGCGCTAACAACACAAGTTCTTCTCTCCGACCGCCCTCCATCGCCAGCCGGATGAGCTCCAGCATACGGTTTTCGGGCGCGCCCTCGGCCTCGGTCCACCACCTGCGGTACAGCACGTCAAAGACCTCGCTTGCGAGGGCGGCGCGCTCCGCGCCGGCCGGCACGAGCAGGAGCGGGGGATCGCCACCGCCGAGCTGGTGCGGTATACGGTAGTGGGGCTGGCCGTCCTCATCCGTGATGTCCACCAGACTGAGACCGGCGGCGTGCGCGAGTGCTTGCCGCAACTCCGACTCGCTGCGGGCGGGATCGAGCGCCTGCCCGGCGCCGAGCGGCACCGGCAGGCTGAGCAGGAGCATGCGGCCCAGCAGCACGCGGCTCTCCTCCGGCAAGCTGGCGATGAGCCGGCGGGCGAGGATGTGCTCGCGGAACCTTTCCTCGGCCTGCTGCATTTCCGCGAGGATGGCGGCGTGGTCCAGGCTGGGCCGCACCAGCACCTGATGCAGCCACTCGTAGAGGCGCGGATTCCCATCAGCCGCGGTTTTGGCCTGCGCCAGGAGGCCCGCGTCCATGGCCTGGCGCGCCGCTTTCCGGTCCAGCCGCAGCGACTGCTTGTTCTGCTCGTTCGCATCGAGCGGCGGCACATCCGCCTCACGCAGAGATCCGGCAAAGGGAGCCGGCAGCGCGTAGCGGTCGGTGATCAGCACGCGGCCGATGCCGGTGTGCGTGAGCGCCTCGAAGAGCGGCAGGAGCGCTTCGGCGGCGTGCGGTGCGAGCCGGAGATCGCCTTGCTCCGCACCGGGCTGGTTCTGCTCGAAGTCATCCAGCACGAAGAGTGGTGCGGGACGGCCGACCTCGGCCAGGGCCGTCAGGGTGGCCTCGATGCGGAAGCGCAGCTCCGCCCCCGGATCCCGCAGCGCTTGGCGGTCGGCATCGTCGGGCAGCTCCGGTGCCCAGGCATTGGTGAGGGTGCTCTCATCCAATCGCCCGATGACGACGACCCGCTGGAAGTCCCGCCGCAGCCGATCGCAGAGGCGGGCGGCGACGCTGCTCTTTCCTCGCCCGCCCTGCCCGTGCAGCAAGAGGCCCACGGGCGGCGCATCTGGTCTCCGAAGCAGGCGCAGGCTCTTCTGAAGGAGCGAGCGGCGACCCACGAAGCCCGCGCGGGTAGCGACCTTCACCTTTTTTGTCAGGGGATCGAGGAACTCCGACTCGGCGGGACGGGTGGCCGGGCGCTTACGGCCCGGGGTCTTTACCGGCGTGACGAAGGCGGCAGGCGGATCACCGGCGCAGAAGAGCCGCAAGAGATGCCAGTCACGCGCCCCGGCATCGCGCAACTCGGCATGCGCGCTGATGAGAGCCGCCGGCAGCGCTTCCCCGGCGGCGAGTTGCTCGTAAAGATGCTGCGCGGCCAGCGTGGCCTCGCTATCCCGCACGGGCCGGCCCCAGCCGAGCACGGCGCGGAACCCAGCCCCGATCAACTGCTCCGCCAGTGAGTGCACATCGCCGTGCGCGGCGTTCTGTCCCGTCCGGCAGCCGGAGAGGAAGACGAGCGGCGGGCGAGGGCGAGGCAACTCCTTCGCGATGGCTAAGGCGGTGGCGTCTGCCCGCCGGCCCTCGCTGTCCTCGAGCAGGAAGACCGGCCGGCCATCCTGCGCATGGTCCGCATGCCCGGTGAGGTGGAGCACGTCGAAGTAGCCCGCGCCGTAGTCCCGCACCAGTTCGCCGAGCTCGTCCAGGCAGCCGCTTTCCTCCACGGTGAGATCCAGCGGGCGGCGCTCGGTGGCTTCGAGGATGACGGCTTCCTCATGCTCGTAGTCCAGCACGGGCTCTACATGCGCCGGACTGGAGGCCATGAAGAGCGCCTGGAGCGGGCGGTTCTGCGGGACCTGAGCGCTATTGGCCCCTTTCTGCCAGCGCATGGGCAGTACGGGGGGATTGATCGCGTGGACCAGGAACGTGGTGCCGTCGTGCAATACCTCCCAGGGGAGGTGGGCAAGCCGATGCGGCATCGCGATGGCGAGCACGAGCACAGGAGCCTGATTTGCCGCAGCCTCGATCTCCGCAGTGATCCAGCGCTCGCCGCCATCCAGCCAGTGGAACAGGCGCTGGCCAATCTCTTGGAGCTTCGCCGGCAGCGGGCTGTTGTAGTCCGTCTCCGCCTTGCCGACGAGATCGGCGATCTCCGGCAATGCGAGCGTACGGGTCCGCACGTCATTGGGATTTTCCCGCCAGAAGCGGAGCTGGAGGGCATCGGCGGTCTGTTCGACCAGCTCGATGTGCACGACGGCGGACACGGCCAGGGATCAGGAGGCGAGGGTTTGCAGCACGGCAGTGATCTGCTCCGGCGTCGCGCTGTCGAGTGCGAGGCGGTTTCCGTTCGGGTCCTCGATGACGACGCTGAGGTGCTTGGCCTCGCCCGCCTTCTTCCACTTCTCCCGCCACTCGATTATCTTGTCCACGATAGAGACGATGCCTTCGGCGATGCCGACGATGGCACCGATAGCGACGAGCACGCCGCCATCGCGTTCGATCTCGTCTGGGTCCACCGGCTGGGCGTTCCCCTGAATGCCTGGGATGGTGAGCAATTCCCCGAGGGCGCGATCGGCACTCGGCCCTTCGATGGCGACCGTGATGGTTTTGGACATGGGCTTCGTTCCAGTGGATGGCTGGATCGCGATTGTACCCGGCCGCATCACGGCCCGCCCCCGGCGGCCCGATACCCGCGCCAGCCGGACGTGATGTCGCGGGCACCCTCGGTCGCGTAGGCCTCGCAGAGGAATCCCGTGACCTCGTCCCCGCCCTCGATCTCGACCCGCCCGATCGCGAGCGGGGCGGGGATATCGGCGACCAGAGCGCCGAAGGCCGCGATCGGCAGCTCCCAGACCTCGACCTCGATCTCTGCGCCGGGCTCCTGGCGCAGGAGCCCCGGCCGCGGGGGCGCAAAGGCATCGAGACAGTAAAGGCGGTAATGCGGCGCCGTGCGCGCGGGCCCGAGAAACCGTGCACCCAGCCGGAGCAGCTCGCCGTTCAAGGGCAGTCCCGACATGTGAGCCCCGCAGACGCAGAGCTGCACCGCCATGCCGTCCGCCGACGCCGCCGCCGGACCGGCGGCGTAGGGGCGGCCCCCTGTGGCCGCCCCATCCCTGCTGCCCGTGGCCGCCCCAGCGAAGGCCGCCCCACCCGTGCCGTCCGCCGGTACCGGGGCCGGACCGACAGGCAGACGATGGCGGGCCGCCCCCATCGTCAGCCCCCGCGCGGCGTGTAGCGCATGGCCCACCGCGCACAAGAAGCCTTCACGGAAGGGGGGTGCGACCAGCGACACCCCGAACGGCAGGCCCGAGCCGGTGAAGCCGGCGGGCACGGCCAGGGCGCAGAGGTCCATGAGGTTGACGAAGTTCGTGTAGTACCCGAGATCCGTGTTGCGCCGGATGGGCTCCTCCTCGACGGCCGCGCGCGTATAGCACGTGCCGGCCGTCGGTGTGACGAGAAGGTCCATCGCCGCCCAGTCTCGA
This sequence comes from Gammaproteobacteria bacterium, assembly GCA_013697045.1. Classification (GTDB taxonomy): domain Bacteria; phylum Pseudomonadota; class Gammaproteobacteria; order JACCXJ01; family JACCXJ01; genus JACCXJ01. The sequence goes on from JACCXJ010000204.1 coordinate 13,149, forward strand.
CGGGTGGCCTGGATGAGCACCTGGAGCCGATGCTGCGCGGCGAAGCACTCGGCGGCGGTGAAACGTGCTCCGGGCTCGACCACGGCGTGCACGACGGGGTGCAGGGCGTCGGGATCGCGCGCCAGGAGGGGCGCGAGTGCGAGGAAGCGCTCGGCGAGCCAGGGACCGTCGTAGAGGAGCCGCGCGGCCTCCCGGTACGGGGCGAAATCGATCTCGATCGCCGTGCCGCCGAGCGTCTCGAGGCGCCTCAGCGCGGCGTGGAAGAGCCGCTCCGCCTCGCCGTCCCCGAAGAACTGGAGCTCGCTCGGGATACCGAACCGAAAGCTCGCCGGTGGTGTCACGGCAGAGAGCCCGATGACCGAGGCGTCGGGCCGCGAATAGGGGTCCTCGGGGTCGTGGCCGGCGAGGACGCGGAGGACCGCGAGCGCGTCGGCCGAGGAGAGCGCGAAGACCGAAACGCAGTCGAGCGAGCGGCAGGCCGGTACAACCCCGCGGGTGCTCACGAGCCCGCGGGTCGGCTTGAGACCGACGATGTTGTTGAACGCCGCCGGCACCCGGCCCGAGCCGGCCGTGTCGGTGCCGAGCGCGAAAGAGACGAGACCCGCGGCCACCGAGAGCGCCGAGCCACTGCTCGAGCCCCCGGCGATGTAACGGTCATCAAAGAGGTTATGGCAGACACCGTAGGGCGAGCGGGTGCCCGTGAGCCCGGTCGCGAGCTGGTCCAGGTTGGTCTTGCCGATCAGGAGGGCCCCGGCGTCGAGGAGCCGTCGCACCGAAGGGGCGTTCTGCGCAGGGGTGTAGGTCAGGGCCGGACAGGCCGCGGTCGTCGGTAGTCCCGCGCAGTCGAGGTTGTCCTTGACCGCGAACGGCAGGCCGTAGAGCGGCCCTCGGTCGGGCCCGCGCTCTTCGAGGGCCAGGGCCTCGCCGAGGACGTCCTCCTCGCGCCGGAGGGTGATCCAGATGGGGTTCGAGAGGTGCTCGGGGATGCGCCGGTAGAGGATGCGGACGACCTTCGAGGGGGTCGTAGCGCCGGCCGCGTACCGGGCCGTAAGCGTCGTCAGATCGAGGCCGAGGCCGGATCGGTCGGTGCTCTCCTGCACGTCGCAGTTATCCCCCCAGGCCTTCCCGCACGGCGCGCAAGGGGGCCGTCCAGCCGACGATCCCGCCCTCGGAGCCGCAGTCGCGGCGAAGTCTCCGAAGCAGGGGTTGGCGGCGATGAGCACCCGGACCTCCCCCGACAGCTCCCGCGCCAGCATGGCGCGCTGTACATCGCGGCGCCGATCGCGGCGCCGGCGGCAACAGCGATCGGTACTCTAAGTCTTTCCATCGATTTCTCAAGGGATGTCTCCTCTGGAAGAGATCATTTCGGCGAGACGCTTTGTCAGCTCCGGGAAAGCGTCGGCATCCTCAATGTGTATGCCGTACTCGTCTTTCCGTGCGATGAGCGCAGGCCTTCCTGCAAACCCAGGTCGGTCATTGCAGTAAACGAGCGCCCAGTCGGCATGCGCCATGAACCAGGGAAGATTCGCCAGCGACCGTTGATAGCGCAAGCGAATCTTCTCCTGAGGCACGCCGTGGCCGCCGGCGCGCAATCGCATGCCGACGCGCTCGACCGCGAGATCGGCGCTGGACACGGCGACGTACACGAGTGCGACCTTTGAACCTTGCCGCTTCGCTTCAAGCACGTCCTCGCGATACTTGTTCGTGCTCAGAACCGTCTCGACCATGCATGAGCGCCGATCTCGGATACAGTCCTTCACACGCTCCCCAATCTCGCGGACCGCACGTTCATCGGCTACCGACGACCCGAGTCCTTCAAGCTCCCTTAGCTCGCGGGCGCGGTGTCGGGATTTAGCACAAGGGGCGAACCCACCCATTCCCGGAGAGCCGGGGCACCTTCGACGAGCGTGGTCTTCCCCGACCCATTGGGCCCTGCAACGATGGTGAAGCAGCCGCTCACGATCCGATTCCTCCGAAACCCGGGCGCTGCCCTTCTCGACCTCAGCCTGCGCCCGCGGCGCTCGTGGGCACAGCCTCGCCGAACTTCGCGGCCGCAAGGAGCTCGATCAGCGCGATATGTCCCTTCAGCTCATCGGCGCTGAGAGCGACGTCCGTCACGATCTCTCCCTTCTCGACACGTGGCAGCCACTCACCCAGACGCCGCAGGAACTCCTCAGGGGTGTACTCGAGCGACTCTGCACCGGCCCGGTGCCACACCGCCTTCGAATCCTTAATCTTCTCGTGCCACTGGACCATGTCTCGGTTAAACTCGTCAGAGGGAACTTGGACCTCGATGATGCCGCCGAACGGATGCCGCTCGAACAGCAAGGGCTCCCCCAACATCTTGACGGCGTGCGCTGTCCCAGGATGGTGGACGCCAGCCGCGAGAATCGCGAAGTAAGGCGCATCCTTCGCGGCGAATGGGTTGCACCCCAGGCTTACGACCGCGAAATCGCGATTCTCGGCGGGATCGATTCCTAGCTTCAGGTTCCTGAAATTAAATGCCAAGAAGCCAGGCTGCTTGAAGAGCCTCATCGTCTGTCGAAGATCCGCGCGCGACTCCTCCTTGAACCGAGAGAGCGCCGCGGGCGTCCGCAATCCCTTCAGTATCCGTCGCGTCTCGTTCCACTTGTGCTTAGTCTCTACGCTGATCGCGAAGCGGAAAAGAAAGCACTCGTTGAGCTCGCGCGTGAACAGGTTTGACGCCGGGGAGCCGATGGCAAGGATGTGTGTCGAGCCGAACCGTTTCCGCAGCCATTCGTCGTCCGCGGTCATGAGGACCTTGTCAGAGATCTTCTCCGTCTCCCGCTCAAGACCCAAGCGAAGCAGCCACCGATCATCGACCGTGGAGCTGGAGAACGCGAACAGATCACCGGCGTTCTTGGGTTCGTCCTCGCGCTTGTCGCCGACGATGATCGTGAGCGGCGTGAAGCCACCGGGAAAGTCAAGGAGCGATGCGTGTGTCAGCGGACCTGCGGACGCGAGCGTCCTAGGGGCCTTGCGGCCTGCCTTCCTCAAGAGGTCTTCGATGGTGCTCGCGAACGACGTGTTCTCCTGCGCCGCATCCCATTCGCGCTGGATGGCCGCCAGCAGCAGGAACTCTTGCGGATCCTCGGCTAAGATCTCAGCTAGAGTACCGCTCGGCTGAGCTCCGGCGCGGCCTTTCCCGTCTCATAGCTCGCGATGATCACGCGGCTGACACGTATCCGTTCCGCTAGGGCAGCTTGCGAGAGATGCGCGCGTACCCGCGCCTGCCGCAACCGATCCCCGAAACGCCGTGTTCCCGCCTGTGGTGTGTCGTGTCGCTGCGCCGCCACGCGGACCTCCTTGCTCAAGAATCGCCGCGTAACGCAGCTTACGCCTCTGCTGGCTCATGTGTCAACGACGGGTTTCGTAAACGCATGGTGTCGGCATTTGCTTGCGGTCGATTACCTGCCAGGGATGGCATGTAAGGGATTACGAACATTACATGCACTTAATAGCTGACACTGATCAGATGCTGTAAGATGAACCTAAGCCGCATATTGAAGTCGATTCGAGGTGTTCGGTAAACTTAGCCAGAGTCCATGAAGATCTTGCCACTCATCGACCGGGTCACGAGCTTCCTCGCGCAGGTAGCCCCCATCCGGAAGCGTCTTGCCGAAGCGACGCGAGTTTCGGCGTCTTCGGCGCCGCGGAGGACGGGAGATAGGTCGCGCGGCACCGGCGACTCGCACGGACGTCCTGACGATCAGAACGACGTGGTCGCCCAGATTACCGAAGAATTCGGGGAGGCCACGCGGCGGGCGGCGGAGACTCACCTGGCTCGCGGCGATTCGGTGTTCGGTATCGTCGACGGCAAGCTCGTCGAGCTAGGGCGCGCGGAGAAGCGACGCTGAAGGAAGCGCCGAGCCTGGGCTCCTTCGCGCCCGAAACGTTGTTTTGAGATGTCCGAGGGGTGTCTCGTCCATAGCCCTGCGGTGGCTTCGCGGTCCAGCATCCGTGCCGCGCGGGGTTCGCTCTCGACGTGGCGCCTGTGCAACAGAGGGCCTATCCGCTTCGCGCGCGGAAGGGCCTCCCGCTGTCGGCTCGTCCTCGAGTTGCGGAAGTCGGGCTAAGAGCGGGTGATCGTGGCACCTCGCCGCTTCGCTTTGCCTAGGCTGCGCTCGAACGAGCCGATCCGGTGAGGACCGGAGGCTACTGGAGGGTAAGCGAGCCGGAGAACGGCGGCGTGGCCGGTCCTTCTTCCCGTCCCGGGGATAACCCCGTCGCCCCAAGGGACAGCACACCGTCCAAAGTAGGTCGAGCTCACGCCGTAGAGCACCAGCGCGCCGTCTTCCAAATCCGCTTATCCCCCCAGCCCTTCCCGCACGGCGCGCAAGGGGGCCGTCCAGCCGACGATCCCGCCCTGGGCGCGGATCATGGCGAGTGCCGCCGACTTGAACGCCGGAAAGTAGCTCTCGGTCGCGTCCTCGCAGAGCAGGCATTCGTAGCCCCGGTCGTTGGCCTCGCGCATGGTGGTCTGCACGCACACCTCGGTCGTGACCCCGGCGAAGAGGAGATGGCTCAGGCCGAGCCCGCGCAGGGTCTCGTCTAGACTCGTGGCATAGAAGGCCCCCTTCCCGGGTTTGCGGATCACGAGCTCGCCCGGCAGTGGGGCGAGCTCGGGGACGATCGCGAATCCGGGCTCGCCCTCGATGAGCACCCGGCCCATCGGGCCCGGATCGCCGATCCGAAGGCTCGCCTCCCCGCGTCGTCGCTTCGCGGGCGGGCAGTCCGAGAGATCGCGCGCATGGCCCTCCTGGGTATGGACGATGGGCCGCTGGAGGCGCCGAAATAGGGTCAATAGCTCGTGCACCACCGGCACGATCCGCCCGAGCGGCCGCACGTCGTTGCCGAGCGCCTCGCCGAAGCCGCCGGGCTCGATGAAGTCGCGCTGCATGTCGATGACGATGAGCCCGAGTCGCTCGATGGGGCACTCGAAATCGTAGGGTTGTGCGGCGATGATCGCCATCTCAGTGCCCCGCCATGGCCCGGCCCACGGCCGCGCGATCGGCCGTCGCCGCCGGCGCCTCATAGGCGAAACGCCCCTCGAACATTACCGCGATCCGATCGGCGAGGTCGAAGACCTCGTCCAGGTCCTCGGAGATCAACAACACGGCCGCGCCGCGGTTACGGGCCTCCATGATCTTTGCGCGGATCGCCGCGGTCGCGGCGAAGTCGAGGCCGAAGCAGGGGTTGGCGACGATGAGCACCCGGACCTCCTCCGACAGCTCCCGCGCCAGGACCGCGCGCTGCACG
>JACCXJ010000349.1 GCA_013697045.1 Gammaproteobacteria bacterium
CGCAGTTTTATTTTCGGACCACGGATGTGACGGGCGCGGTGGACTTGCCTGTGGGCGTCGAGATGGTGATGCCGGGAGACAACGTGAAGATCACGGTGAAGTTGATCGCGCCGATCGCGATGGAGGAAGGGTTACGGTTCGCGATCCGGGAGGGTGGCCGGACGGTCGGGGCCGGGGTCGTCACCAAGGTGATCGAGTGACGATGAGTCATCCAGTAATGAAACGGTATCTTGCAGCAGAGCGAAGCACGCCCCATGGCTGACCAGATCATTCGCATTCGGCTCAAGGCCTTCGATCACCGATTGATCGACCGATCGACGCGCGAGATCGTCGATACCGCGCGGCGCACCGGCGCCCAGGTCAAGGGTCCCATTCCGCTGCCGGTCAGAAAAGAACGCTTCACGGTCCTGGTCTCCCCGCACGCCGACAAAGACGCACGCGACCAGTATGAGATCCGTACCCATAAACGGCTCCTGGACATCGTCAATCCAACGGATAAGACCGTCGATGCCCTCATGAAGCTGGACCTCGCCGCCGGGGTCGAAGTGCAGATCCGGTTGAGCTGATGCCATGGCCTTGGGACTCGTAGGGCGCAAGTGTGGGATGACCCGTCTTTTCACCGAGGCGGGCGCGACGGTGCCGGTGACGGTCATCGAAGTCCTGCCCAATCACGTGACACAAGTCAAGACCGGTGCTCGCGACGGCTATCGGGCCGTTCAGGTGACGACCGGCCGGCAGAACCGGGGGCGCATCGACAAGCCTTCGACGGGGATCCTGAAGGGCGCAGGCGTGGAGATGGGGACGGGTTTTTGGGAGTTCCGTCTGGGAGACGGGGAGGGCGAGTCGCTGGTCCCCGGGGCGGTCGTGACCGTCGATCTGTTTCGGGTCGGACAGAAGGTCGATGTCGCCGGGAGGACCCACGGTAAAGGGTTCGCGGGCACCATCAAGCGCCACCACTTCAGCTCGGGCGATGCCACGCACGGCAATTCGCTGTCGCACCGTACGCCCGGATCGACCGGGCAGCGCCAGACGCCGGGCCGCGTATTCAAGGGCAAGCGCATGGCCGGGCATCTCGGAAACGCGCGGCGCACGGCACAGAACCTCGAGGTGGTGCGCGTCGACGTCGAACGCAACCTATTGTTGATTAGGGGCGCGGTGCCCGGCGGTCCGGGCGCCGATCTGATCATACGGCCCAACGTCCGGCACAGGGCGATTGGCGTGGGGGCGCGCACGGGGGAGTGAGATGCAGATAGCGCTGCGTAGCGGCGACTCCGGGGCCGAGGCGGGCAGCTTGTCCGTGTCCGACGCCGTGTTCGCCGCTCCTTACAACGAGCCCCTCGTGCACCAGGTCGTGACCGCCTATCTCGCGGGCGGGCGTGCCGGGACCAAGGCCCAGAAGACCCGCGCCGACGTGAGGGGCGGCGGCGCCAAGCCGTGGCGCCAGAAAAGCACCGGGCGCGCACGCGCGGGTACCATCCGCGGCCCCTTGTGGCGCGGCGGAGGGGTCACGTTTGCCGCGCGTCCCCGGAACTACGCCCAGAAGGTAAACCGCAAGATGTACGGTATGGCCATGCGCTCGATCCTCTCGGAGCTGGTCCGGCAAGGGCGGCTCACGGTGGTCGATGCGCTCGCCGTGTCCGAGCCGAGGACCAAAGGGTTGGTTGTGCGGCTCTCGGCGTTGGGCCTCACGCGAGTCCTGATCCTCACGGAGTCCTTCGAGGCCAACCTGCATCTGGCGTCCCGCAACCTCTTTGCGGTGGATATTCGCCTGGCGGGGGCCGTGGATCCGGTGAGCCTGGTCGGGCATGAGTCCGTATTGATCACGGAGCAGGGGCTGCGGACCTTGGAGGCGAGACTGGCATGAATGCGGAGCGCCTCCATCGGGTCCTGGTCGAGCCCAGGGTATCGGAGAAAGCCACAGCGCTCGGTGAGCAGCCCCAGAAGCAGTTCGTTTTTCGCGTGGTGAAGGACGCGACCAAGCCCGAGATCAAGCAGGCGGTCGAGCTCATGTTCGGGGTCCAGGTCGAGCACGTCCGCGTGTGCAATATCAAAGGTAAACAGAAGAGCTTTCGGCGCCAGCGTGGCCGGCGCCCGGGGCTCAGGAAGGCGTACGTCTGCTTGAAGGAAGGCTACGACATCGATTTCATGGGGCGCGAGTAGGCGGACATGGCGCTGATCAAGGTGAAACCGACCTCCCCCGGCCGCCGCGGTCTGGTGAAAGTCGTGACGCCGGGCCTGCACAAAGGCGACCCGTACCGGCCGCTCACGGAAAAAAAAGACAGCGCGAGCGGTCGCAACAACCGAGGTCGGATCACGGTTCGGCACCGCGGGGGCGGTCATCGCAAGCTCTATCGCCTGGTAGATTTCAAGCGGCGCAAGGACGGCATCCCTGCCAAGGTCGAGCGCCTCGAATATGACCCGAATCGCTCGGCGCACATCGCGTTGCTCCTGTATGCCGACGGTGAGCGGCGTTACATCATCGCCCCCAAGGGTGTACAGGCGGGTGCGACGCTGTGTTCGGGAACGGATGCCCCGATCCAACCCGGCAACACCCTGCCGCTGCGTAATGTCCCGGTAGGCACCACCGTCCACTGCGTCGAGATGCAGCCGGGACGGGGGGCGCAGCTCGGGCGCAGCGCGGGGAGCTCCGTACAATTGGTCGCGCGGGAAGGCGCGCATGCGACCCTGAGGCTGCGCTCGGGGGAAGTGCGCAAGGTGCTATTGGAGTGCCGGGCGACGATCGGTGAGGTCGGGAACGCGGAGCACTCCCTGCGCTCGCTCGGGAAGGCCGGCGCCAAACGCTGGCGCGGGGTGCGGCCCACGGTGCGCGGCGTCGCCATGAACCCGGTCGATCACCCCCACGGCGGTGGTGAAGGCAAGACCTCGGGTGGACGCCACCCGGTGAGTCCTTGGGGCCAGCCCACCAAGGGACACAAGACGCGCAAAAACAAACGCACCACCAAGATGATCGTCCGTCGGCGAAACAAGCTCGGTTAGTCGGGGGTCAGCGTGCCTCGCTCATTGCATAAAGGACCGTTCGTGGACCATCACCTCCTGGACAAGGTAGAGAAGGCGCGGACCAATAACGACAAACGGCCGATCAAGACCTGGTCGCGCCGATCCATGGTGATCCCCGATATGGTGGGGCTGACCATCGCCGTACACAATGGCCGCCAGCATGTACCGATCTACGTCACGGAAAACATGGTCGGCCACAAGCTCGGGGAGTTCGCGGTGACGCGGACTTTTCGGGGCCATGTGGGCGATCGCAAGGCCAAGAGCGCCTAAGAGGCCCGTATGCCGACGTCCGCGAGGTTGCGTAACGTGAGGATATCCCCCCAGAAGGCCCGTCTCGTCGCCGATCTGGTGAGGGGGCTGCCGGTCGATCGGGCCCTCGGCGTCCTGACCTTCAGCAATAAGAAGGCGGCCGGGATCATCAAGAAGGTCCTCGATTCGGCCATTGCCAACGCAGAGCACAATGATGGTGCCGACATCGATGAGCTCAAGGTCGCGTCGATCACCGTCGATCCGGCGGCCTCGCTCAAGCGAGTATCGGCCCGTGCCCGTGGCCGCACCAATCGGATCGTGAAACGCACGAGCCATATCACTATTCAGGTGGCTGAATAAACACGCGGCGGAAGGAGCGACTTGCTCGAACGAGCCACGTGGTGGAATGAAATAGGCAGATACGCATGGGTCAAAAGGTACATCCCACCGGGTTTCGTCTGGGCGTGATCCGCGACTGGTCATCCCGGTGGTACGCGGATAAAAAAAAGTACGCCGACTATCTCAACACCGACCTGGCGGTCCGCGAGTTTCTGAAGCAGAAACTGCGGAGCGCTTCGGTGAGCGCGATCCAGATCGAGCGGCCGGCGAACAACGCGCGCATCATCGTTCACACGGCCAGACCGGGGATCGTGATCGGCAAAAAGGGCGAGGACATCGAAGCTTTGCGCCGCGAGGTGTCGCGCATGATGGGTGTCCCGGTTCAGATCACCGTCGAGGAGATCCGAAAGCCGGAGCTCGACTCCTATCTCGTGGCGGAAAGCGTGGCCAATCAGCTCGAACGGCGCATCATGTTCCGCCGCGCGATGCGGCGGGCGGTTACCAACGCCATGCGCCTGGGTGCGCAAGGGATCAGGGTCAATGTCGCCGGTCGTTTGAACGGCGCGGAGATCGCGCGTTCCGAGTGGTATCGGGAGGGGCGTGTGCCGCTGCACACCCTGCGCGCGGATATCGACTACGGCTTCGCCGAGGCCAAGACCACCTACGGGGTCATCGGGGTCAAGGTGTGGATCTTCAAGGGCGAGGTCCTGGGCCGGGGCGAGGCGACCGCGACACGGGCCGCCGAAGGCGTTGCCAAATAGAAGATTGAAATGTCCAAATAGAAGATTGAACCGTCATGCTGCAACCCAAGCAGACCAAGTACCGTAAGCAACAGAAGGGTCGCAATCGCGGGCTCGCCGGCGCGGGCAACCGGGTCAGCTTCGGCGAGTACGGGCTCCGGGCCACGACCCGGGGGCGCATCACGGCCCGCCAGATCGAGGCGGCACGGCGCGCTATGTCGCGTTACGTAAAGCGCGGCGGCAAGCTCTGGATCCGCGTTTTTCCGGACAAGCCCATCACGCAAAAGCCCCTGGAGGTGCGGCAGGGGAAGGGCAAGGGCAATGTCGAGTACTGGGTCGCCTTGGTGCAGCCGGGGCGTATCCTCTACGAGATGGAAGGGGTATCGGCCGAGATCGCCGGCGAGGCGTTTCGCCTGGCGGGCGCCAAGCTCCCGGTGGGTACCGCGCTCGCGAGCCGTACGCTGTTATGAGCGCTGCCGGTGAACTGCGGGGCAAGTCCCGGGAGGACTTCGATAAGCTCTTGCTGGAGCTCGTCAGGGAGCACTTCAACCTGCGCATGCAGAAGGGGTCGGGGCAGGCGGTCAAGCCGCACCGTCTCAGGGGCGTCAAGCGGGATATCGCGCGAGTGAAGACGATTTTGAACGAACCCAAGTTCAATATACAGGGGGGCAATATACAGGGCGGCAATCAACCCGGGGCCGCAACCCCCGGCGGGGCTCGGTGATGGGCAGAGAGGCGAAGACGAGCCGGACCCTGGTCGGCCAGGTGGTGAGCAATAAGATGGAGAAGACCATCGCGGTCGCGGTCGAGCGGCGGGTGCTGCACCCCCTTTACAAGAAATACATACGGCGGACCACGAAGCTGCTCGCGCATGACGAACGCAACGAGTGCTCGCCGGGCGATCTGGTGGCCATCGAGGAGTGCCGGCCGTTGTCCAAGCGCAAGAGCTGGCGGCTTAACAAGGTCCTGGTGCATGCGGCGGAGGTCTGAGAGTTTGTGAAAGAATCTACTGCGCTCGGGATCTCGCGTTCCGGCGGTGCTCGGAATCCTCATGTATTTCAATATACACTCCGGTTGCTCGTTTCATCCTTGAGACTCGCCCCTGCGGGGCTTGCGCGCCGTTTCGCTCCCGGCGCAACGGTCCTGTGCTCCGGCGGAACGCGACTTCCCTTCGCTCGCGACGATTTTTTCACAACCTCTCACCCAATCGTTTCAAGAGGATAAGAAAATGCGCACATTCAAGCTCCTCGTTGGTGCCGGCTTCGCGGTAATGTTGTTACTCTC